>JAITRO010000086.1 GCA_031288335.1 Synergistaceae bacterium
ACCTGATGCCGGAGTATCTGCGTTTCGTCCGCGGCGTCGTCGACTCGGAAGACCTGCCGCTTAACGTATCGCGCGAGATATTGCAGCAGGACTCGCTCACCGCGCTGATAAAACGCGGGTTGGTCCGAAAAGTCCTCGACGCTCTCAAGAAGATGAAGTCCGACAAACCCGAAGAATACAAGAAGTTCTGGGGCATGTTCGGCGAAGTTATTAAAGAGGGTATAGTCTCCGACGCCAAAAACCGCGAAACTTTTATGAAACTCGCCCTGTTCAACGCCTCCAAGTCGGGGCAGACGCCGCTCGAAGACTACGTCGCTAACATGAGGGAAGGGCAGAAGAGCATTTATTACATCGCCGGCGGCAAATCGGACGCGCTCTCATCCTCGCCCAAACTGGAGATATTCAGGGATCGCGGCATCGACGTGCTGCTCCTGTCGGATCCGATAGACGAACTATGGATATCGTCCGTTCGCGAATTTGAGTCGCACAGTTTCGCGAACGCGTCCGCAGCCGACACCGAGATAGAGGGCGGCGCGGATGAAGGCAAACCCGAGGAAACGCCAGGCGACAGTCTCATTTCGGGCATCAAGGACGCTTTGAAAGAGCTCGGGCGGTTCGCCTCCGTGGAGGATGTACGCTATTCCACCCGCCTGGTCGGTTCTCCGGCCACTTTCGTGCAAAAAGGCGAGCCGATGTCGCCGCAGATGAGAAATTTCTTCAGATCAATGGGGCAGGAGGCGCCGCCCGAACACAAAGTTTTGGAGATAAACGCGTCGCATCCGCTGGTGCGAAAAATAGCCGACAGGGAAGGTCAGGACATGAAAGACTGTGCCGTCCTGCTCGCCGGACTCGCGTCGATATCCGACGGGGAACCCCTGCCCGACCCCACTGCCTTCACAGAGACGCTGGGAAAACTGCTGGGCGAATAAACGGATCAAAAGCGCAGGAAGCAAGCTCCCTGCGCCCTCCTCAAATTATGACGCCATTGCTCTTATAACATCTCATACTGTTATCCGCTGAAGCCGGGATGAACCCAACCCGGATTTTCGTCATCTCATATTCATATATACTTCAAGCGACGATCCGCTGTAAAAATTTACCGAACTATCCGCGCTTTCAAGCAGACCCGTGTCTTCTGCCTTGCCGGCCAATTCCTCACGGATGCCCGGCGCGCCGTTATATTCGGGGCGCAGTTTTACGCCGATATTCGTCCTCTTGACGCCGGAGCCGTCCTCGTACTCGCCGCCTATCATCACTTGTTCATACCGGTCGTCGGACACTATCGGGCGATCCGTATACTTGTCGAGTTCCTTGACGTCGGCCTGCGTCGGCCATTCCAGATTATCGCCGTAATACGTCAGCGCGGCTGATTTGAGGATTCTGAGGTCGTTTATTATCCTGGTCGCCTCCGCTCCGTCAGCGGCATAATTTTGCTGAGATGTTTGGCTTTGTTCCTTTCCAATTATTATATCGGCCGCACCCGCGTTGTCAGTGGCGTCATTGGTTTCCAATAACGCTAATTCAATACACGGAAGCAGCACGGCGGCGAACAGCGATTTTATCGGGTCTTTGCCCTCAGGCAGCGTGAGCTTGACGTAGCCGCGGCCGGACGGCTTGACGCTGCCGCCCAGAAAGACGAAAAAGTCACGAATTTCAGACATGACGCCGATCGCAAGGTCTTTTACCTTCATGTCTTCCGGCGATATATACGATGGTTTCAAATCAGCAAAGAAATTGACGTAGTTTATCGCGACGTCGAAAATTTTCCGCGATATGAACATCTCCCCGATGTTCTTCGTGTCCATGTAATCGAGGCACTCAGCCTGAACGTCAAGCGTTTTGCCGAAGTCTTCCGCATTGCCCAACCCCACCAGAAAAACGCCGGGCTTTCCAGCTGTCACCAGATTGGGAATCGGCCATGTTACTCCTTCCAGCGGCAGCGGAAGAGGCGCCGACATGGCAGAGTTCCATCCAGCTATATTGCTTATTTTGCCGCCGGGGAGCATCAAGAACCCCAAGCCGGCGAGTTTATAGAGCGCGTCAGCCGCATTGGGAACATTTGTCTCAATGGCCGCGTAAGCCGTCGAAACACGGCCGTCCTTCTCAACACATATGAACGACAGCCTGCCGCCTCTGAGCAGATCCTTGAAGTCCTCTTTGGAGATGACGGGAAGTGCGGCATACGTATCAAGGAGCGCCAATATCTCAGGCGTCAGACTCGTTGCGCCCGGCATCAGCATATTCAGCAGCATGCCGAAATCGGCGGATACGTAATACGCAAGATTGCCGTCGCCGTAAATAACGCTTTTCCATGCGTTTTCGGGACGTGGCGGCAGCATCTCGGGGTTGCGCTCAAACATATCGCTGTAGGTTTCGCTGACGATATCGCTGCCCTCATGTGCCCAGGATTTCTCGACGACGGACCAGAATATCTTGTCGGGAGTGCTGTTCCACAAATTCGCCAGCGCAGGCATGTTCCACATCGATTGGCCGATATCGCGGTACGTGATGCCGTCCCTCAATTTTACCTGAACGAAATTCTCACCAGTCGTGTGACGCTCACTCTCGAAACGCGGGGAGACGCCGTCGTACGCGTCCGCCATGTGCGATACCGCGTCCTCCTTCGTTGCCGCGAACACCAGCGAGGACGCCCCGGCAGGGCGCACCAGGACGTAAAACCACACGTCGTCCACAGCCTTATCCCCGGCGGGACGCAGCTTGTATCCAGCGCCCCCTTCGGCAAAGCCGGGATACCATGGGTCGAAATTATAGAGACTGGAATTCCTCGACATGAACTCGCCGAGCTTTACGGCGTCGGCTGAAAACGATGCGTAAATCTCGCTCCGCCCGTTCATTTCGATCAAGACGGCCACATCCCGCACCGCGCCGAAGAAGTCCTCGAAAGCGTCGAGGCTGGAGACGAATGAGTCGAAGTTTTCCTTATTTCCAACGATGCCGGAGAAAGAGGGAAGCGCTTCTTTCAATTCAGAGGTTATCGCCCCGAAAGGGGCCAGGTCGGACAGTTTCAGCATGACCGCGCCCAATGATCCTGAGGAAGCCGGAAGGGCGTTCTCCGCCCTGGGCAAACTGACTTTTTCGAGTTCCGTCACGCGGGTGCGCGTTTCCTCCAGTTTCTTCTCGCTGCTTTTAACGGCCGCATCAAGAGACGTTTTTGTCTCATTGAGCACCGCGTTTTCCTCCTTGAGCGACCCTATTTCTTTGATGGATTCCCTCGCCTTCCGTTTCAGATCGGCAATATCCTCCCTCATGTTCGCCATGGCCTTGCGGCGGATATCCACAGAATCCTGGAGCGAGGCTATCCTTTTGTCCGCCGACGTCAGCGTGTCCGTTAAAGAAATGATATTCTCATTGAGTTTTCCGTTCGATTCGGTGAGAGACGCGATCTCGGATTTGGCTTGTCTGGCGGATCTTTCGAGTTCGGCCAAGCGGTTGCGCGTTTCTTCCAGTTCTTTTTCTTGGCTTGCGGCGGTCGCCTCGATAGACGTCTTCTCCTTGTTCAGACCGGCTATTTCTTTCGCCGCCGTATTCCGTGACGAGGCAAAAGCCGCGGCGAGAACCATTATGACAACGATCAATCCGCCGACTGCGATTTTGTAATTTTTTTCGAGCCATTCCTGCAACGAGTTCACTCCCTTTATGATTTTTTACCCAAACGCCTGCTATTTTACAACATACTGCGCAAAAAATTTACCGCTTCCGCTATTTCATCAGCTTTGTCCTTAACCTCGCGCTCGATGGTCAGATATCCGTCGTATCCGACCCCGCGCAGGGCTGCGATGTATTCCTTCCATCGGACGGAGCCCTGTCCCAGAGGGCGTTCCTCGAAATAATCCGACAGTTTTCGCAGTTCCTCTATGCCGCCGTCGGCGAATATCGCGTACGCTTCCTCCACGCCGAAAAATTTGTGCATCACGCCGTCCTTCGCGTGGGTGTGAACTATCGCGTCCCCCGCGATGCGCACGCCCTCGATCTCGTCAACGTTGGTGACCATGACGAGGTTGGCCGGGTCGTAATTTATCCCAACGCCTGGCGTTGCGCAGTCGTCCACGAAGCGGCGCAAGCGTTCCATGGGCTCGGGGCCGGTCTCCACGGCGAGTTTCGAGCCGCGCCGGACGGCGTACTCCCCGGCCTCCCGGCACGCGTCGCGCATTGTTACGTAACGCCGCGATTCCGTGTCCGAAGGTATTACGCCGATGTGTGTGGTGATTATGTGACAGTCGAGGGAGTCTCCCAGGTCTATAACGGCCTTCATGTACTTCATCTTGTCCGCCTGCTCGTCCGCGTTCTCGAAGCCGTGCCCGCCGAGTTCGCCGCACAGCGCCGTTATTTCCTGTCTGTATGCTTCCGCCGTGACGCGCACTTCGTCCGCAAGCGCCCTGTCGAGGTTCACAGGATTGAAGCTCTTCCATGCGTAAATCTGGACGCCGTCCGCACCGCACTCCGCGGATTTCTTTATCCCCTCCGTCAGTCCGACGCCGAACCAGTCGGCAAACGTTCCTATCTTCACTAAATCATCCCTCCTTCGAACGAAAGAAAAATTTATAAAAATTTATTTAAAGAGGGTGCAGGGAGCTTGCTCCCTGCCGGGTTCGGGCAGCGCCCGAGCCTTTGATCCTTGTAAATTGGCATCAAAACGGAAACATGACATTCAACGTCTCCTCCGACGCCGCGCCTCCATACTCACATAGTTCGAACGCCTCAGCGTGTTTTATCCCCGCCGCCTTCTCCCCATATCGTTCCCGCAAAATGCCGTCCCACTCATCCGGCTTCCTGCTCTGAAAAGGAGCGGCCCATTCCGAGCGCTTCAGCCATTCGAAACGCTCTTCGTCGCTCTCTGGGACTTCGCCGCTCATTCCGTCAACCCAGGGCAGCCACTCGTAGAACTGCGATTTATACTGATGATACATCCACATCTTATCCTCGTAGACGTCGTCAATGCTGAACGCCATCGTCGGAGCGAAGGGACAGGGCTTGCGGAACGTGTCGGGCATGTAAGCTATTATCGGTGAGCGCCGCAGCGGAGGAACAGTCGGGCAAACATTGGGCACCCGCGCCATATATGAGCTGTCCTGCACGAGTACTGATGCTGCGCGGTGGTCGGGGTGATAGTCGCATGGACGATGGGTGAATATGAAATCAGGCGGCCATTTGCGTATCGCGGCGATGATCATTCCACGTTCCGCGAGACCTGGCACGAGGTATCCGTCGTTGTTGTCTAGCATCTCGTACTCCACGCCGGTCATCGCGCTGACGCGTTCGGTTTCTCCGCGCCTGCGCGCCGTTATGGCGCCTCCCATGGTCTCGTGGTGCCCCGAACAGCCGTTCGTGGCAGTGAGAAACTTTACCTTGTGTCCCAGCGCGATCAGTTTGAGACATATGCCGCCGACTTTCTCGCAGTCGTCCGGATGAGCGCCTATCACCATATAGCGAAAACGCTCCGTCATCCCCTTATTTCCGCGGCGCGAACCTCGCGGCACTCGCGCGCCGATATGTAGAACGCGTCTATCACGGCCGCCACGTTCAGGGTCTCTTCGGGTTTCACGGGCATCGGCCCGTTGCCGGAGAGAAAATTCAGAAAATCGTCGACGAGATAATAGTGTCCCGAAAATTCGCGCTCCTCGTAACGCCCGTTGCGATAAATCTTGGGCCTCACGTCGGACTGATAACGGCCCAGCGTGGAGTAAATCTCCATTTCAGGCAGACGCGCGCCCGCGCGCTCACCTGAGAACGAGACATGAAAGTCGGGAGGCAGGTTGAGCGCCCAGGATATCCTGAAATTTATGATCGCACCGGCGACGCGGAGCGAACCAGCGGCGAATTCCTCCACCTCGAACTCGGCGGGGCTGTAGGGCCGGGCGTTTTCCACCCCGGACGGAGTGCCGCTCTCGGCCAGGTTTGTGACGAGGCCGATTTCCTCATCTCTTCGCGCAAGGCGGGAGGCGGACATGCCGCTTATGGATTCGAACGCCGGATTGCCCATTATCCAGAGCAGCGCGTCCACCATATGCACGCCGAGGTCGCAGAACGCGCCGCCGCCGTTCGACTCCTTCAGGTGAAACGTGCCCCATTTCGGGATGCCCCGACGACGAATCAGGCTTATCTCGCCGTAATAAATATCCCCGAAAACTCCCGCATCGGCCAGCTCGCGCGCCGCCGCGAACTCGCCGCGGTAACGCTGCGCCTGACACGCGGCTATGTGAAGCCCTTTACTTTGCGCGAGATCGAAGAGACTCTTCGTGTCGGCGTAGGTCAGTGCCATTGGTTTTTCGCAAAGCACATGCGCGCCGGAATTCAGTGCCATCTCGGCCATCGCCCTGTGCGAGGCGTTTGGCGAACAGACGGAGACCAGATCCGGTTTCACCTTCGCCAGCATCTCCCCGGCGTCCGTATACCAGGCCGGTATCCCGTGTCGTTCCGCGGTGTCTCGAGCGGCTTCCTCCCGCGTGTCGAAAACCGCGGCTACGCGCGCCCTGTCCTCTCCCATACATTTGAACGCGGGAATGTGCGCCTTGTTGGCGATCATTCCACTACCCGCGACAGCGACTTTCAAAGGCGATCCGCTCATTCAAAAAACCTCCATATATATAGACATTGAAAAACACGAACTACAGGTCGATATAGGTACCCGTTCCCGTCGCGGCCGCGTTTTCATAAATTGTGTGAGCCGCCGCCACGTCGAGCACCGCGTAACCAACCGTTTTCAAGACTGTTATCTCGTCATCGGACTCGCGTCCGGCGAGTCTACCCGCGAGGACGTCTCCTATCTCGCCGGCGATGGTGTTCAAATCATACGCGCCGGCGGCGGCTGGTATCAAGAAATCCCCGGCCTCGGCCAGGACGGCCTCCCTGTTGTCCACGAACACGCGCGCGCGTGAGAGAAGATGCTCGTCGAGTTCGCGCGACGTTGGCTGGAATGAGCCGACCCCGTTCACGTGTGCGCCGCGTTTGACCTTGGTTCCGTCGAAAACCGGCGTTTTCGAGGTGGTCACGGCGGTTATCATGTCCGCGCCGTCGATGGCTTCGTCGGACGAGCCTGCGGCGATCAGTTTCGCGCCGTATTTCTCGGCGAGTTCGCGGTTGCTCTCGATAAACGTGGTGGTCCTTTCGGGCAGCAGGTCGAAGATGCGAACTTCCTTGAGAGGGCGCGCGCAAAGCATCGCTTCGAGCTGGGCTGACGCTTGTCCGCCGGTTCCGAAAAGGGCCCCGGCCGATGCGTCGCGGCGAGCCAGAATGTCGGTGGCGGCACCTGAGATCGCTCCCGTCCGTACGCGGGTTATCTCCGAGCCGTCCATCAAAGCCTTGACGACGCCGGTCTCGCAGTCGATCAGAAGCATCTGTGCCGGAACGGACGTCATCCCCTTTGCGAGGTTGCCCGGAAACACCGACACTATTTTCACTCCAACGCTCCCGATGTCTCCCTTAACGTAGGCTGGCATGAAGAGCACCGAGCCGCGGCCGGGGATATCGAATCCCAGGCGCACGGGGACCTCGGTCTGTCCGGCGGAATGAAGCAAAAACGCTTTTTTATTGATCTCGATGGCTTCTTTCATGGGGAGGAGTTTTCTCACTTGGTGTGCGTTTATTACCAGCATGGTTTTTTGACCTCCTGTAGAATCCTTGGGGCTCTGCCCCAAACCCCGCCGGGGAACTCGTTCCCCGGGCCCCTTATGAGTTTTTTATCTTCATTTTGTCTTTTTTTATCTTTTTTTATTTTTTATCTCTGGCCGTAGTATGCGTTTTTCCCGTGTTTTCTCAGGTAGTGTTTGTCGAGTAGTTCGTGTTGCATTGGGGGGAGGGAGGGGGTCAGGATTTTCGAGTGCCATGCGGTCATGGCTATTTCCTCCAGAACCGCGGCGTTTTCCACCGCGTGATTCGCATCTTTGCCCCAGCAAAATGGGCCATGGCTGTGCACAAGGACGGCTTGCGTCCGCGACGCGTCGCGGCTCGCGAACGTTTCCGCTATCACGCGTCCGGTCTCGAACTCGTAGTCGCCCATTATTTCCTCGTGTGTCATTTTGCGTGTGCAGGGTATGTCGCCGTAAAAATAATCCGCGTGTGTGGTGCCCAGCGGCGGTATCGGCACTCCGGCTTGTGCGAATATGGTCGCCCATCTGCTGTGCGTGTGAACGATGCTTCCGGCTTCGGGAAAAGCTCCGTAGAGGACGGCGTGCGTTTTGGTGTCAGACGACGGATTCAGGTCTCCTTCGACCTTTTTTCCCGATAAATCCACCAGCACCATATCGTCGGGTTTCATCGCGCCGTACTCCATCCCCGACGGTTTTATGGCAAACACGCCGCTCTCCCGATCTATCGCCGAAACATTGCCCCAGGTCAGCATGACGAGGCCGTATTTAGGAAGCAGCAGGTTAGCTTCGTATACCTCTTTTTTCAATTGTTCGAGCATTTGAGCGCCGCTATTTTTTGAACGACTTTCTGATGTTCTTCAGCCGTTTCATCACGTCGTTCGTTCCGCGTCCGAAGCAGTCGTGAAGGATGACGTATTCGGCGTAAAGTTTATCGTACATAGCGGCGTTCTCGGGAATTGGCTCGTAGACCACGTCCTTGAGCTTGCCCATTGCCTTGGCGGCGGTCAGTATGCCGTCGTAACCGCCGTTCGCGGAACCTGCGGCCACGGAGGCGAATATCGCGCTCCCCAGCGCCGGGCCGTGCTTGGAGCCGGCTATTTTAACCGGCATCTTTATCACGTCGGCGTATATCTGCATCGTCACCGGAGATTTCTGCGACAGCCCCCCGGACGCGTAAAACTCGTTTATGGGCACGCCATGTTCCCTGAATTGCTCGATCAATTTGCGCGTGCCGTATGCCGTTGCCTCCAGGAGAGCGCGGTACATCTCCTCAGGTTTGGTGGAGAGGGACATGCCTATCATCATGCCGGTGAGGTCGACGTCGACCAATATAGAGCGGTTGCCGTTCCACCAGTCGAGCGCGACCAAGCCGCTCTCGCCCGGTTTGAGCGCGGCGGCTCTTTTGTCGAGATACGCGAGCGGTTTCAGGCCCTCGGCCTTCGCGCGCTTGATGTACTCGGCGGGAACGCAGTTTTCCTCGAACCACGCGAAATGATCGCCGACGCAGCTCTGCCCCGCCTCATAGCCGAAGTATCTCGGATACACGCCGTCCTCGACGACGCCGCACATGCCCGGAACATCCTTCTCCTCGTTCGACACGAATATGTGGCAGGTGGATGTGCCCATTATGGCGAGCATTTTGCCCGGGCCGTCTATGCCCACGGCTGGTACCGCGACGTGGGCGTCCACGTTGCCGGCGGCCACCGCGGTTCCCTCTTTGAGGCCCGTATTCTCCGCCATTTCTTTCGTGACGCCGCCCACTCTGCTGCCCAGCTGCGCTATCGGGTAGTCCAGCTTCTCCGTCACGTAATTTTTCATCCTGATGTCGAGCGAAGCGAAAAATTCCGGCGACGGATATCCGCCGCGCTTGCTCCAAATACCTTTATAACCCGCCGTGCAGGTGTTGCGCGTCGGATTGCCGCACAGCATCCACACTATCCAGTCCGCGCCCTCCATGAAGTAATCGGCCGCCGCGTACGCCTCCGGCGACTGCGAAAGGACTTCCCATGCCTTCGGGACCTCCCACTCGGACGATATCTTGCCGCCGTAGTGGTCGATCCAGTCCTCATGGCGTGAATGTGCGGTTTCGTTCAGCGCGTTCGCCTTGTCCTGCGCCGCGTGGTGTTTCCACAGTTTGGGCCACGCGTTGGGATTGGACTCAAATCCAGGGACGAAACAGAGCGGCGTGCCGTCGCGTTTCACCGGCATGAACGTGCAGGCGGTGAAGTCTATCCCAATACCTATGACGTCCTCCGGTGAAACTCCGCTCTCTTTGAGGACGGCCGGGATCGCGTTGCAATAAACCTCGAGCCAGTCGCCCGGGTGCTGCAGGGCCCAGTCCACGCCGAGCGGCGTGCCGTCCGGCAGGCATTCGTCGAGCACCGCGTGAGGGTACACGTACTCGTGGTCGGCGAACTCGTCGCCGGTTTTCGCGTCGACAATTATCGCGCGCCCCGAGAGCGTCCCGAAATCAATCCCTATCGTGTACTTCCTGGACATAAAAGTCACTCCTTACGCAAACGGATTTTCGTCCGGGTACAACGCGCCGGCAGGGCGGTTGAACGCAACGTCCTCCACTCCGAGCATTTTCATGGCCGAATACAGCGTCTTGCCAACATGTGAGAAGGCAACGCCGGTATGATGCGGATAACGCTTCGCCACCAGGACGTGTCTGTAAAAACGCGCCATCTGCGGGACGGCGAACACCCCTATGCCACCGAACGACCGCGGCGGGATATCCAACACTTCGCCCTCGGCGACGTAACTTCTGAGTTGTGAGTCAGCCGTCGACTGGAGGCGGAAAATCGTGACGTCCCCGGCGCGTATCGTCCCTTCCAGTGTGCCGCGCGTGATATCCGGCTCCGCCAGGTCGGGTTCGAGCGAGCGTTTCATTATGAGCTGATGTTCCATGGCGGGTTTCAGCAGATGACATGCCGGGGTATTGCCGCAGTGGAAGCCCATGAAGAGGTCTGCTGCCCCGTATTTGCCTGCCGCATCCTTGTGAGACGCGAACAGGTCGGCCGGCACTGTGTTGTTGATGTCGAGTATAGTGGGCGCGGTCAGTGTAGCGGCTGAGATGACATACTCGGAGAGCGCGCCGTATATGTCGGTCTCGCACGAAATGGGAACCAAGCGCGATGCAAAACGCGAATTGACGTAGCAGGGCACGAAGCCGAACTGCGTCTGAAACGCCGGCCAGCATTTGTTAGCGAACACGTGATACTTCGACGCGCCCAGGTTCTTCTCGGCCCAGTCGATCAGCGTCACCTCGTATTGCGCGAGGCGCTCCAGCACGCCTGGATGTTTGTTGCCGTTCCCAAGTTCTTTGGCCATGTCCTCGGCGACGGCCTTTATCCTCTTGTCGCCCTTGTGGTCGTTGAAACAGGCGAACAGGTCGAGTTCGGAGTTCTCCTGTATCTCGACGCCGAGGTCGTAGAGAGATTTTATCGGGGCATTGCAGGCGAGGAAATCGTAAGGGCGCGGACCGAAGGTGAAAATCTTGAGGTTTCTGACGCCGATGAGGACGCGCGCCACCGGTTCGAACTCCGTTATCATCGCTGCGACTTCGCCCGCCGTCCCCACCGGATACTCCGGGATATACGCGTTTATCTTCCGCAGCCCCAGGTTGTACGACGCGTTAAGCATCCCGCAGTAAGCGTCGCCGCGTCCGTCGAACAGATCCTCTCCGGTCTCCTCGGCCGCCGCCGCGAACATCACAGGCCCGCCGAACTTCGCGGCGAGCAGCGTCTCCGGCCCTTCCGGGCCGAAGTTGCCCAGATAAACCACAAGCGCGTTTGCCCCGCCGCCGCGCAGTTCATCGAGGGCTTTCACCGCGTCAGTCTCGTTCTCGACCACGGTCTTGGCGGCAAAGAAATCGACTTTCGTTTTTTTTAGCTCTTCAACCACCGCCGCAAGACGCCTCGACGAAAGCGCCATGGGGAAACAATCGCGCGATACCGCCACAACGCCAAGTTTTACTTCCGGAACATTGCTCATAAAAAACCCCTCCCCGAATTTTTTAGGATCAAAACCTCGGGCTCCGCCCGAACCCGCCAGGGAGCAAGCTTCCCGTACCCTTTTAATAGGGGGCAAGGGGACTGGTCCCCTTGCGGGGTTTGGGGCGGAGCCCCAATACTCTTACCGCGTTTCCTGTCTTTGAATTCTTTTCTTCCTGTTGGCCAGCACCACAGTGACCCTCTGCATTACTATGAAGAACAGAAGAAGCACGCCGACCGCTATCTTCGTCCACCATGACGACAGCGAGCCGTTGAAAGAGATGAATTTCAGGATTACGCTATATATCATTATACCGAAAAGAGAGCCCATTGGGTACCCCACGCCGCCGGTCAAAAGCGTGCCGCCGATCACAACCGACGATATGACGTCCATTTCCATGCCGTACAGGTGTCTCCCGTAGCCCGAGAACGTGTAAAACGAGCATCATATCCCCGCCACGGCGGAGCAAAAACCGTTGAAAGTGTAAATGCCGACCTGAATCCGCCTGGTCGGAAGGCCCATCAGCTTGGCGGAGGTGCGGTTGCCCCCGAAGGC
>JAITRO010000014.1 GCA_031288335.1 Synergistaceae bacterium
CTCGCCGTCCCTTATAAAAAGGGAGTTCCGAGGGAGGAGACCGAATCCGCCATCATCGAGGCCATAAAAGCCGAGCGGGCGGAGTGGGTCGTATTGGCCGGGTTCATGAAACTGCTGACACCGTATTTCGTCCAGACCTTCCGAAACCACATAGTTAATATCCATCCCGCGCTCCTGCCGGCATTTCCGGGTGCGCATGCGATAAGGGACGCGCTCGCGGCGCAGGCCGACATAACGGGCGTGACCATTCACATGGTGGACGAGCTGATGGATCACGGGACGATAATCGCGCAGGAAGAGGTCGCGATAATGCCGGGTGACACCGAGGAAACGCTCGCCGCTAGGATACACGCGGTCGAGCATAGGCTTTATCCGAGAACGCTTCAGCAACTGTTTCACGAGGATTTTTGAAATATAAAATAAAACCTTGGGGCTCTGCCCCAAACCCCGCAAGGGGCTTGCCCCTTGACCCCCTCATATAAATTTTTCACCCTTTGGGTGAAAAATTTATATGAGGGTGCAGGGAGCAAGCTCCCTGCCGGGTTCGGGCGGAGCCCGAGGTTTTATTTTTGTGATTTGAATATTGAATATAATGAAAGGGGTAGATCCGATGGAAAAACCGAAAGCACTCATATCGGTTTGGGACAAGGAAGGTATCGTCGGACTCGCGCGCGCATTGGCGGACGCGGGCTACGAGATAACGTCGAGTTCGGGAACGGCCGCACACCTGCGAGCAAACGGCATCGAAGTCACCGAGATACTGGACATAACCGGGGTGCCGTCGATCCTGGGCGGCAGGGTCAAGACGCTTCACCCGAAGATAATGGGCGGAATACTCGCGCGCACGGATTTTCCCGACGACGAGCGCGACAGGGAGCAATACGGAATACCTCTGATAGACATAGTTATCTGCACGCTTTATCCCTTCGAGGAAACGGCGCGCAAAAACGCCTCCAGGGAAGAGCTGATCGAGAAGATAGATATCGGCGGCGTTTCCCTCATCAGGGCGGCCGCGAAAAACTTCGCCCGCGTCGCGGTGATCACCGACTCTGCCGATTACGAACCGCTGATTCGAGCCGTGAAAAACGGCGGCGTGTCCGAATCGTTCAGGCGCGATCTCGCGATAAAGGCATTCCTAGCCACATCGCTCTATGACGCGACAATTCATGAAGGCCTCAAGGACGCGCTGGGATACTCGGGCGGCGAGGAGGACGAAATCGCCATGCCGCTCCGCAAGGTTCAAAAACTGCGCTACGGCGAAAATCCCTACCAGAGCGCGTCGCTCTACCTGCCGACGTTGGCCGATGCTCCTTTCGTGCAGCACTCCGGCAAGGAACTGTCGTACAACAACCTGCTCGATCTCGACGCGCTCTTGAACGGCAACGCCATATTCCGCGGCGCGAACGCCTGCGTCATAGTGAAACACACCACCCCATGCGGGGTCGCGGAGGCGGCTGACGCGGCAGAAGCATATCGGCGCGCGCTCAACTGCGATCCAACGTCCGCTTTCGGCGGCATAGTCGGATTTACCGGGCCCGTTGACCTGCGCCTCGCGAAACTGATCGCGGAACATTTTTACGAGATACTGGCATCTCCCGAGATAACGCCCGAGGCCATAGAGTTTCTGAAATCGGCGAAACCCAACTTGCGCGTGCTCACAATCACCGGCGAATACACGCCCAGAACCCGCCTGACTGGCAACAGGGCCGGATTCCTCGTCCAGTCCGAGACACTGCCGACGCCGCCCTCGCAAAGCGAGGGAAAATGGGTGGGAACGGCGCGCGGCGATCTTTGGGAAGACCTCGTCTTCGCGTGGAAGGTCGCCTGCCTCGCGAAAAGCAACGCGATAGTCCTGGCCTCCGACGGCGCTTCGGTGGGCATAGGGGCCGGATTCACCAACAGGGTCGACGCGGCGGACTACGCCATAATGATGGCGAAAGGCATGGCGCGCGGCTCAGTGATGGCGTCGGACGCCTTCTTCCCGTTCCCTGACACTGTGGAGCTGGCCGCAAGGGCGGGAGTGGCCGCTATAATTCAGCCGGGCGGCTCAATCCGCGACAAAGAGGTCGAGCAGTGCGCCATAAAACTCGGCATCAGCATGTTCGTCGGCGGCACTCGCACATTCAGGCATTGACCGTGAAATCACCTGCCGATACTCTGCTGCTTGGCGGCGGCGGGCGCGAACACGCTATGGCGCGTATGCTGTCACAGTCAGACTCGATAGGGCGCATACACTGCGCGCCCGGCAATCCTGGAATCGCGGCCCTCGCCGAGATACACAAGTTCGACATCCGCGACGGAGCCGCGGTGACGGATTTCTGTCTGTCGCACGGCATAGACTTGGTGGTGATAGGGCCGGAAGCCCCGCTCGTGGCCGGAGTCCCCGACGCCCTGCGCGGCGCGGGCATTCCGGTGTTTGGCCCCGGCAGGGACGGCGCGCGCCTGGAGGGCAGCAAGGCGTTCTCCAAATTGTTCATGAAGCGGCACGGCATACCGACAGCGCCGTTCGACATCTGCCGCGCGCTTGGCGAATGCGAACACGCGATCGAGCGCCGCGAGCCGCCCTACGTGATCAAAGCCGACGGCTTGGCCGCCGGCAAGGGCGTTTTCCTCCCTGAACGCAAGGCCGAGGCGCTGGACGTCTGCCGCGAACTATTGGAAGGACGGACGCTTGGCGACGCCGGGTGTACGATAGTGGTGGAGGATTATATGCCCGGACACGAACTGACCGTATTCGCCGTGACGGACGGCAAATCGTACCGCATATTGCCTCCGAGCCGCGACCACAAACGCGCCTATGACGGAGACAAGGGCCCCAATACCGGCGGAATGGGCGCTTACTCGCCGGTCTCCCTCCCCGGCAAGCTGATGGACCGGGTGGCGGATGAAGTGCTCAGGCCGACGCTCGCGGGTCTCGCGGCCGAAAACGTGGACTACAGAGGCGTGATATACATGGGCCTTATGCTGAGCGACGAACGTGACGGCGTCAAAATTTCCGTAGTGGAATACAACGTCAGGTTCGGCGATCCCGAGGCCCAGGCCGTATTGCCGTTGTTGTCGGGCGATTTCGGTTTTTTGGCGCTCAAAACGGCCCTGGGTGAACTCGATGCATGTCCCGAAACGGCTTTTTCGGGCTATGCGCTGTGCGTCGTCCTGGCGGCGGGCGGATATCCGGGGGAATTTAAAAAGGGAGATGAGATATCCGGCCTCGACCGCGACGCGGAATTCGAGGATACGTATGTTTTTCACGCCGGAACAGCCGCGAACGGCGATGGTAAAATGCTCTCGAACGGCGGAAGGGTGCTCGGCGTGACCGGTGTCGGCTCCACGTTCGAATCGGCGAGGGAGAGGGCTTACGCGCGCGCGTCAGCTGTTCGTTTTGATGGAATGTATTACAGGCGCGATATCGGCTGGAGCGAATGTGCTTGACGAAAGGGGAACTGTAAAAATGCCTGTTATCGGGATTATGGTAGGTTCGCCGTCCGATCTGGGTGTGGCGTCGAAGGGGGCGGAAATATTGGCGGAGTTCGGCGTCGAATATGAGGTGGGTATCGCGTCCGCGCACAGGACACCCGCCGACGCGGTAAATTACGCCGCCGGCGCGCACGGCAGAGGCGTCAAAGTGATCATCGCCATGGCCGGCATGTCCGCTGCCCTGCCGGGAGTAATGGCCGCGCACACCACCTTGCCGGTGATAGCGGTTCCCATAGCGTCGGGAGCGCTGAACGGCGTCGACGCGCTGTTGTCCGCGGCTCAGATGCCGCCCGGCGTTCCTGTGGGAAGTGTCGGAATAGACGGCGCCAAAAACGCCGCGCTGCTGGCGGTTCGCATACTGGCGACGGGCGATGAAAAACTGCGCGCGAAACTGGAAACGTGGTCGGAAAAAACGGCCGATGCGGCGCGAAAAAACAGACAAAAGACGGCGGAAGCAAATCTTCCTGCCGCGCCGGACTCGGCTTACGGCAAGAACGACCGATTTTCAGTCACTCCCAGGGGTTGAGCAGTTTCAATTCCAATGTCAACAGATTAACGGGGTATATGGGTTTGCCAGCTGAATCACAGTACGATCTGACGCGAGGCCCCATACTCGACAAACTTCTGTTGGTCGCCCTGCCGATCATAGGCACTCAGTTGCTGTTGATGAGCTACAATCTCGTCGATATGTTTTTGCTGGGGAGGGTGGGAAGCGAAGCGGTCGCGTCGACGGGACTCGCCGGCATGTATATATGGATGAGCGAGGGGTTTCTCCTCCTCGGCAAGATGGGCGCGGAAATCGGGGTCTCGCAAAATCTGGGCAGACGCGACGCCGAGACAGCGAGGAAATTTTCGCACTCGGCGATTTTCCTCGCTTTTGCCGCCGGCATCTTTTATGGCGCTGTGCTGGCGTTATTTTCAAAACACCTCATCGGTTTTTTTCACGTTCGCGAGATATCCGTCGCGTCGGACGCGAGAAATTATCTCGTCATCGTATCGTTCGCCATCCCGGCCGTCTTCGTTTCCGGCGCGATAGCGGGCTCTTTTACCGGCGCTGGGAATTCGCGCGCCCCATTCTTGATAAACGCGTGCGGACTTATCTTGAACGCCATTCTGGATGCAATCTTTATCTTCGGCTTTGGGATGGGGGTTGTTGGTGCCGCGATAGCCACAGCAATATCCCAGTTTTTCGCATGCGCGGTTTCCGTCATGAGCATGTTAAAAAAACATGACCGGCCGTTTGAGCGTTTCGTTTTTTTCGAGAAGGTAAATTTGACGGCACTGCGGCAGATTTTAAAATGGACCGTGCCTCTGTGCGTAGTGAGCTTTTTCTTCACTTTCTTCACCATGTTCATCTCGCGCCTTGCCGCTTCGTTTGGAGCGGGCGCCATCGCGGTTTACCGCGTCGGGAGCCAGATAGAATCGATATGCTGGCTCGTTGGGGAGGGGACGGCGACTTCCATCGCCGCCTTTGTGGGCCAGAACTACGGCGCGGCAAAATGGGACCGCATAAAGAGCGGGGTCAAAATGGCGCTCATTGCTTGGTGTTCTTGGGGGTTGTTTGTCACTTTTCTCTTGATTTTCGCGGGACGCGGGGCATTCGGATTTTTTCTTCCTGACTCCGCGCTTCTCGACATGGGACAGTCGTTTCTTCGGATACTCGCCATTTGTGAAGTTTTCGGCTGCCTCGAAGCGATTTCCTTCGGCTCCATGCGGGGCCTCGGGCAGACCATACCTCAATTTGCGGTCAGCATCTCCTGCAACGCTCTGCGCATACCCATCGCCTACGGGATGTCCCGCGTTCTGGGCGTTGACGGCGTATGGTATGGAATCACGATCACCGCATCCATGCGCGGACTGTTCGCTTTTCTGTGGTTTTACCGCGTCATAAAAAAGTACGGACAAAGATAAGGGCGCACCGCACGGGCGCGCCCTCGTCGCAATTGACGTGATCAGCCGACGGTTATCGTCTGAGAGTTCTCCCACAGACCGTGGATATTGCAGTACGACTGAGCGATCAGCGTTCCACCCGCGGTGAGTTTCAGTTTTACCGAGCCGAACGGTTCCGTGATCACAGGGCCGGGCTTCGCGGCGTCGGCCGTGTCCGCGTGGGCGTCGAACGTCAGGTTCGCTATCTCGACGGGTGTCTTGCCGCCTTCGGGAACGAAGAAGAGCTTTATCCATTTGATGTAATGAGCCGGTGTGTTGGGATGCGCGATTTCTTTCCCAACGCACAGCTTCACCTCAAAAACTTCTCCAGAGACGACTTTCTCAGGAGCCGCGATCACCGGGACATGTTTCTCGCCCTTCCAGTCACCTGTTTTTACAAGTTCACCAAGCGCCATATCATTTCCTCCCTTGCTTTGCGGAAGTCCAAAACGTTCCGCCGATGCTCCGAAAATTATATAAGAACGAAAGGATAAGTAAAGCGTTTTTAAAACAGCCTGAAACAGACAAAACCTTGGAACTCCGCCTTCCGGCACAAAAACCCCGCGGGAAAACCCGCGCCTTTGCCGGCGCGATTGTACTGCAATTATCGGCGCAGGCGCTGTTTTTTACAAAGATAAATCAATAGGCGCGGGGTTTGCTGAAATAGTTTTGTCTTGCGTCACTTCAATTCGAATACGAACGGTATGCGCGCCGTTATCCTGTTTTCGTTCGACGGCATCTCGAACCGCCATTTTTTTACGGCACTGATCGCGGCTTCGTCGAGAGGAGTATGTCCGCTGCTGCGTTCAACCTTGACCGACACGGCCGCGCCCGACGAGATTTCGGCCAACAGCACCACTGTTCCCTGCTCTCGCCGTTTTCTGCTTATCATGGGATAATCGGCGGAGACTTTTTTGCTTACCTTGAGAGAGCTTATTTCAAATATAGCTGGGGCCGGATCGGGTTTATCCGCACGACCGCCGCTCCTGCCGCCGGACTTACCAAGAACGCCGGGGGTTTCGTCCTTTTTGCCGTCCGCAACACCTTGGACTTGCGATTGAGATACCGCCTCGCCGCCGGTTTTTGCTTGCGGAGCCTCCGGCACGCCCTTCGTTTTATCCTCTTTTGCCTTCTGAGGGGCCGTTTTTTTAGGAGGCTGCACGCGTTTGTCCGGTTTTTTATTTTCCACTTTGGGAGTGGAGACAGATTTAGGGGGAGCCGTTTTTGAAGGCGGCTTGACAACAGGCTTCGGCTTTTCGATTACAGGCTTCGCCTCTTCGACAACCTGTTTAGGTTCCTCGATGACGGGTTTTGGTTCTTCGGCTGCCGGCTTCGGTTCTTCGATAATGGGCGTCGGTTCCTCGATAATCGGCTTTGGCTTTTCGATAACGAGTTCCTGTTCTTCTGCGATAAGCTTCGCCTCATTGACGACGCGTTTCAGATCCTCGACGGCACGCTTCGCCCTCTCAACAACCGGCTCCAGGTTTTCGATGACGCGCTTCGGCTCCTCGACGGCAAGTTTTGGTTTCTCTATTACCGGCTTCGGCTCCTCGGGGACGAGTTCCTGTTCCTCTGCAACAAGTTTCGTCTCGTTGACGACGCGCTTCAGGTCCTCGACAGCACGCTTCGCCTTCTCAACAACCGGCTTCAGATCTTCAATGACGCGCTTCGGTTCTCCAAAAATAGCCTTCGCCTTTTCGATGTCAGGTTCTGCTTCTTCCGCGACAGGCTTCAGTTCCTCGGCGGTTTCGATTGTGGATTCAGGCGCTTCGGCAAGGGTTTCCGGCATTTCGGGGCTATCTTCTTCCCGCGATGTTTGTTCGCCCGCATCCGCGGCATTCCCTGACGCCGCGGCGGGTTCTTCGGCGGCGCCGCCGAAAGCGCCCAAAGCAACGCGCATCCTGCCTTCGTTTATCGCTTCTCCACTCGCCGAAGGGTATGCAAACAATACTAACATCGCGGCGTGAAGAATTACGCTCAAAAGAAATGAAACGCAGGTACGTTTCATTTCTCCCGGTTTTCCTCAAATATCAGGTTCACGCTTTCGACGCCCAAACCGCGCAGTGTGTCGAGCAGTTCCGCTACCGCGCCGTAAGGGGCCTCCCTGTCGCCTGCTATCAAAATATCGTCGCTCGCGATGGACGCCTCGGATACCAAACGAGCCAGATCGCTCGGTTCGACTGGCTCTCCCGCCCAGTACACGCGCGCTTCTTTTGTGATGGATACGATGACGGGTTTTTGTTTTTCCGTATTTTCGCCGCCGCCGCGAGGCAAATCCAATTCTATCGCCCCCTGGACGAAGACGGCGGTCAGGACGAAGAAAATAATCAGCATGAAAAGAACGTCTATCAGCGGAGTGATGTCGATGTCCGCTCCGCGTCTCCCGCGCATACGCGTCACGGCGTCATGCCGCTTTGCGCGTGGCCCGTTCGCGCATTAGAAAATCGGCGCCGCGCCGCAAAGTTTCTTCCTGGGCGTTTATCCAGCCGGACAGAAAACCGTGCGCCACCAACACCGGAATGGCGACGGTGAGGCCGGCGACCGTCGTGAAAAGGGCTTTCCATATTCCGCCCGTCACGGCTGCCGTATTTATGGCGCCTCCCATGTTGAGCGTCCTGAACATCTCGACCATGCCCAATACTGTGCCGAGCAAACCCAACAGCGGAGAGATTTTAGCCGCCGTCTCAAGCAGCGACATGTTTTTCTCCCACCTGTAAAGCTCCATATCCACCCGTCGCTCCAACAGTGTGCTCATCTCTTCGTCGTCGATATGCCAGTTGGACAGAGCGTCGGAAAACAGTCTTCGCAGGGAACTGTAACCCGCGCACGCTGAACGGGCCGCATCCGTCCCGCCTTCCGACATGGCGGCTCCGAACGAATCTTTCAGTTTTACAAGGTTCGCCGAAGCGGCGGCGAAAAATATCAGCCTCTCTATCACGAGTGCCGCAGATAGGACGGAAATTCCGAGAATTATCCACATAATCGCGCCGCCTGCGCGCATATACTCCATAAATGCCATTTTCACGCCTCCACGTTATAAATCAGGTAAAACCTTGGGGCTCTGCCCCAAACCCAGCCGGGGAACTAGTTCCCCGGGCCCCTATTATAGGGTGCGGGGAGCTTGCTCCTTGCTGGGTTCTGGCAGCGCCCGAGGTTTTGATCCTGAGGTTTGGGATAATTTATCCGCGTTTTTTCTCCCGTCTTCCCCGTCTCAATCCCACGCCGAATAAGGCGAGGATGACGAGCACAAACAGCGCCGCGAACCACTCGACGCCTGACGACGAGATCAACGTCTCCTGTTCTTCGTTTTGAATGGGCTCCATCTTGAACCCCTTTACATCTTCGGTTTCGTATTGCGTATCCGCGGCGCTTCGTTCCGCCTCGGGACGCTGCTCTCCCAGGTTTTGCAGCAGATTTTCCCTGGCCTTCGTCATGTTTTCAATCGAATCGCCTCCGGTTTTTTCGACGGCCAATTTGAATTCGGCGGCCAATTCAGGCGACATCAGGCCGGGAATGGATATCACGTTCATCACCATCTGATGAAACAGCGGATTATTGCAGGTATGATCGCAGCAGGCCAACCCCCGGTTTATCACGCTTGCCGCGTAATCGGCGGCGAGACGGCGCTTTACCTCCTCCGGCGCGTCCCAGTAATTTTTGCGGATGGCTTCGAGCATTCGCCCCGTCATCGATTGGAACGCCCAGGGGTTGTTCTCGTCGAGGAATTTCGTCATATCGAGCCCGTATTTATCCTCCACGTAGACCTCGTACGTCTGCTCCCACGCCGTTTTATCCACTGCTTCCGGGGTCGTGACCTGCCATCCCCACAGGTATTCGACGTAATGCGACATCTCGCCGGCTCCGGCGTATTTTTCCGCCTTCATCCCCTCTATCCACTTGGGGTTGAGATAGCGGGAGCGCATTTCAGCGCCTATGAATTTTTGCAGCCCTTCCATCCTGACCGATCCCAAAGTGCGCTGATCCGCTATCAGCGTCGTCGGAGCGATTCCGGAGAGATTGCGTATGGCTAGCGACATGCCGCCCAGATACATGAACACGTCGTCGTTGTCCAACGCGCCGTAAATATTCGAGGAGACAGAGTGCCAGGCGGCTTTCGCGTCTCTCAGATTTTCGCGCAGTGCGGTCTCCGCCGGAGCGCCCCATACGTCAGCGCCGTAAGCGTATCCGGTGTGTCTCAAAAATGTGTCAGCTATCTGGGAATCTTTCTCCCACAAACCGGAGGCGGAGGTGAGTTCGGAGACCCTGTTTCCGTAAGCGCCCGGCATCTCGGAAAAAATCCTGGCGCGCGAGAACCGCCCGGCGTCCTCCTCGCTCATGCCTGATTTTATCAGTGATTCCTTTATCCTAGCGTCGTTTCGGCTGATGAAATTTTCGATGTCGTCCTGCGCCGCGGCCTGCCTGATAGCCGCGTCGATTAGCAAGACCTTGTCGGGGAAGAGGTCCCTGTACAGGCCGGATATGTCTATGGCGACGTCCACTCTCGGCCTGCCCAGCCGAGAGCCCGGGATCGGGCGCGTTCCGGCGACCTGCCCCACCGCGTTCCAGACAGGTTCGACGCCGATCAGCGACAGTATCGCGGCCTCGTTCAGTCCCTCGTTGCGTAAGGATTCAGTGGCCCACAGCACCACGGCCACCTTGTCGGGGAAAATTCCCCTGTCCGCGATGTATTTTTCGATTATCCCGTCCGCGGCCGATTGCCCCAAGGCCCAGGCGGCGGGAGTGGGAAGGCGCGACGGCGAAATCCCGTAAAAATTTTTACCCGTCGGAATGGCGGCGGGGTTGCGCACGGGGTCGTTGCCTTCCGCCGGCGGAACGTAATGTCCATCAAGCGCGCGGATGAAATTCTCAGCCTCGCTCGGTCCCGACTCGGCGAGCTTGCGCTCGGCTTCCGCGCGTGGCAATGATGGGTTTTGTCTCAAAATGGCCTCGATCGTCCCATTGAGCGCATCGCCTGTCGGCGATATTCCGAACGTGTGGAGCCCATAGGGGACATGGCTGGTCTCCAGATATTCCAGATATTGCGAGATCGCCGTGACGTCGTCCTTATCCTCGATTCCGTCCAGTCCCAGGTCTTTGTCGATCCCCAGGCGCAACGCGATCTCCCGGACGCTGTTCAGATACGCTTCCTCCGTTCCGGAGGCGAGCGACGCCGCGTTTTCATATTGCGCGCAGGCGTATGCCAAATCGGCGTATTCGTGATACTCTTCGGCTTCGACCAAAGCGGGCGTCAGGTGGTCGAGCATGACTCCGCGCCCTCTTCGTTTGGCCTGGGTTCCTTCCCCGACATTGTCCATTATATACGGGTAAATGTTCGGAATGTCGGTGAGCATCACTTCGGGAGGACAGGAGGCCGACAGCCCCGCGCCCTTTCCCGGAAGCCACTCATAAGTCGCGTGAGTGCCGAGGTGAATCATGACGTCTGCCTTGAACGATTTAGCGAGCCACAAATACGCCGCAATATACTGATGATGAGGATAGAGTGTCGGGTCATGATACAGTTTCATCGGATCGTCTCCGCTCCCTCGCGACGGCTCCGGCAGCAGCACCACGTTTCCCGCTTGCACCATCGGGATAATTATCTTGCCGTCCTTAGTCATGATGGCGCCCTCCTCGGGCTCGCCCCACTGTTTGATGACTTTGTCCCTGAAATCCTTGGGCAGCTCCGCAAACCATTCTTTATATTCCGACATAGGCAGTTGAATCGTCATTCCCGACTCGATGAGCGAGTCGAGTTCGCCGGGCGCCCATGCGCCGATGTTTCTTCCCCCGCGCAGGATCAGTCCTTTTATAGTATCCTCGTCGAGCGGCACGTCCGATGATATGGCAAAGCCCGATTCTTTCATCATGTCCAAAACCGTCTCAATGCTTCGGAATACGTTGAGGTAACTCGCTCCGATGTTCTGTTTTCCCTGACTGTTGTTGTAGTACAGAATCGCGGCCTTTTTACCGGTGTTCGCCATTTTTCTGAGTTTTATCCAGTTGCGGATGCGGGGGATTATGCGTTCCGCCATGTCAGGAATCACTTCGCCATGAAATCTTTTCCCTCCGGACGGAGAGCGTTCTTCGATCTTGCCCGTCATCGGCGTCGGCTCGATTACTCCGCTGATTTCGGGCGTCGCAAGAGTCCAAACCACGTCGAGAGGGGGAATCCCCGCTTCGCTCGCCGCCCATTCTCCGATGGTCTGGGTGTACAACTCTATCGCGTTAAATATGGGCGCATCCAAGTATTCTATGTTTCGCGCGATTTTCTCGTCAAGCGAAAGATAGAATTTGAGGGAAAACGACAGCACGGCGTCGACTCTCGGGCGTCGGGCCTCGTCCAGGAAAAACGAATCCAGAATGACTCGGTCTCTTCCAAAAGCGGGCAGGACGTTGAAACCCTCGCTTTCGAACTTGCGTATCAGGATGTCCCACGCTCCTCTCTGTCCATCAAGGAGCGTTGTCGAAAAGTACATCATCCCGAGCCAGGGGCGAGCCGGATCGTAACCGTCCCGCGACTCGTACCATTCGAGATACTCCCTCGCCGCCTCGAACACCTTCACTTCCGCTTCGCCACCCGCGTCGGGATGGTACAGCCCGTCATCAGGAGTTATCCTGACCGGCTCGAAGGCGATATTTTCTCCCTCCAGCGAGAGGGCCATTTTTATCATGTTTCTGACGTTCTCAGCGTTCAGGTGGCTGTAATAATCGTCTATTTTGGGCTCGAAGACAAAACCTTGCCGCACCAGTGCCGAATCGTCCTTCGAACCGCGAATCGCGTATATTTTCCTCCCGCCTGTCAGTCCGTTTTCTATGACGTATCGCGAAAGTTCATCGTCCATCACGTCGACTATCAAAACAGAACTGCCACGGATGAAATCGAGCGCTCCCGCGTTCTCCTTCAAATCCGAAAGACAGAACGACCTCACCGCGAAGTCTTCGGGCAGTCCCAGCCCGGATATCGCCGCGTCCGCGACATAACTGTCCGAATCTATGACGAGCAGGGAGACGTTAGCGGCTCCTTCGGCGGCAAAAGGCGCGGAGAGAATGAAAAACAACAGCGGCAAAAAAAACTGGAGCACGCGGGCAAAAATAATATTATCAGCGTGCTTTTGATTGCGGTTTGGCATCACCTCCCGCCGCCTCCGCCGCGATATTTCAATCCCGTCCCGAGCGCGTCAAGCGCTGTCGCCAGCACCGCCGGAAGGTCGGAGCGCGAGGCGGTATTTTCGATTTTTGTCACCGGCTCGCCGGCAATCTCCGACGCCACGGCAAGCGCCATTTCTTCAAAAGGTTCGATGGTCATAAACTGTCCGGCCACTTGAGCATCGCTCAGGCTGAAAGCCGCCTCCAAAAACGACTGCACAAAGCGATGTTCGGGCGACAACAACAGTTCTTCCAACTCATCCTGACGGCCCGGCAAAATCTTGCCAAGCGATATGCCCCGCTCCTCCAGCCTTTTGAGCGCGTTCCTGCGGGGAGATATGCCGTTCTGTTTCAGTATCGCCTCCTGCACGCCTCTGTATACAGCGTCCGCGATCAGCTCGCCCATCTTAGCATGCCCGCCAGTCCAGTGTATCGTCTCTCCCTCTCCCGCGACTATGATGACCGTATCGGTTCCCGTCCCGGTCGCTGGGTACAAGGCGCGGCTCTGGGCGCTTCGTATGTCCATGTCGAGCAGCGCCGCGGTTTTAGCCTCGGTGACCGTGACGATCGCCCGCGTCGCTCCCTGCTCGGACAGCCTGTGATTGGTCATTATGAGGATGTTGATGGTGCCGGGTTCGTACCAGGAGCCCGCATCTTTCGACGTGCGAACCGCGTTGCTCTCGACGCCGCCGGTCACTATCGCGGTCACGGACATATCCCTGTATGACGCGGCGGTCACGGCAGTGTTATTTATGTCAGCGCCAGTCATCATTATGTCGGCCGTGTCCTTGTCCAGGTCGAGAACGCCGAACAGGTCGCTTTCCCACTTGCCGAAACCGAGCTTATGGTAAACGCTCCACGTCGGCGGCGGCGAATACGAGTTTCCGACGACCGTTATCCCGTCCCGTTCGCCCGCCATGGTCGAAACTATGCGCTGGGGGCGCGCGAAGTCTACCACGAGTGTCCTCTGAGTGAAATCCCTTATCCTGCTGTCGATCACGCGGGCACTTTCGACATAGGGAATATTGACGGAAATCGCCCGCTCCGAAATTATCTCCATCGGATAAATCAGGTTGGAGGGGTCGGCAAACTCATCCTGATATATATCGGACGACAGCCAGGCCGCGAAATATCCCACGTGTGCCGCCGCCCGGCGGACGAGAGCCTCGGGAAAAGCGAAGACCCTCTCGTTTCGCACGGCTGGAACGTCGCGCCACCCGTCGCTCTCCAAAAATTTCATCACTGCGGCGTGTTCCGACGACACCGTAAAAACGTAATCGGGGTCGAACGCCTTCCACTGCTCCAGGGATAAGGACACGGCAACGCCGTTTCCGAAATCGCCCGTACGCGCTCCTGCCGTGCGGAGTATCTCGCTCTGAAATGAATCCGCTCCCGGCGTCAGCAGGCCGTCCTCGCCGATGTACAGCAACATGGCGCGCTGTCTTTTTTCGGGTGGTATGCGTTCTGTTTTTTTGCGGACGGTCTCGATGAATTTGCGATTTCCGCGAATTATCCCCTCGGCCTCGTCCTGCCTGCCGAAAATCGTTCCGATCATCCTGGCCCGTTCCTCGGCTTGGGCGAGCGATACCTCGTCGTCTATCGTCAGAATCGGATATTTCGCCCGTCCCCGCGCTCTTTTGGCTCGTTCGAAATCACGCGGCGCTACTATCAGCAAATCCAGGGAAATCTCGTTTATCATTTCAAAACGCGGCGTGAAGGGGCCGCCGACGATTTTTTTCCCGGCGAGTCCCTCGAAAACCGTATCGCTATACGTGACGCCGGACAAAGCGTCCGCGTTCCCGAGAAAACAGATTATCTCCGTGACGGAGGGGACAAGCGACACGACGCGTTCCGGCGGACGCGCGAAAAACAATTCCTGTTCCGCGTCGTCGGTTATAATTGCCGCCCAAAGCCGCCCCGCCGACAGAAGAATGAAAATTACCATCAAAAACCGCGCCGCTGTTTTTTTCAAAATTACCGCTTCCCTTCAATCCTATTCGTCGGGCAGGTAGACCATGCCGCCATCCTCTAGCCTGTAGGCCACGCCCAGGCGTACTCCCCTGCCCTCGGCCTCCGTGCGCGTTATCTTGACGGCCTCGATTTTTTCCGCCTGTTTCGTGATGACGGTTATCTCGCCGTCTGTCGTCTCTTTCATCACGGTAACTTTCGAATCCTGCGCCAACAGATCCTCCAGATGGTATGCGGAAAGGAAACTAACGAGCAGAGCCACGATAAACACGAGGAAAATATCGGTCAGATTGGCGACGGAAGTCATCGGGTCGTCCGCTCCGCCTGAGAGAAACGTGTCACTATCGCTAAGTCTGTGTCGCCAGCGTCTCATGGTTCCCGCTCCCCGGCGTTATCGCCCGGAATTTTGGCGGCCGCCGATTCTATCGCGCTTCGCAGTCCTTCAAGATCGCTCTCCAGCCACCGGGCGCGTATTATATAGAGAATGTACGCCGCCACGCCGGATGAGAGTCCGACGACCGTGGTCGAGAACGCGACCACGAGGTCGCTCGAAAGCCTGCTCGTATCGCCCTGGCTCAGCGAGGCGAGGCCGGTGCTCATCGGAATCAGCGTGCCCACGAGTCCCATCGCCGGACCAAGCCTCGCCAGTATGCGAAGGTAATCCAGTTTTTTCCATCCGGCAAGCCTCGCGGCGCGCCAGTAACTCTCAATGTCGTCCCAACCGGTGCCTGGCTCCTTCAGTATACCCTCCAGTTCCTCCATAAGCGCCGCGCTTCCGCGTCCTCGAAACTCTCCGGTTTTTTCGCGGCGGCGCTCCGCCCATTCAGCAACAGCCGCCCCGCAGCTTGCCACGGCGATGAGGAAACCCGCCACCAGCAGAAACATGGCTGGATACAGCATAGAAGCCGATACTAGATAAATCACCGATTGGAGCATAGCCCCCAGACTCATCCGATCTCGCCTCCATGACCGCACGCTCGCGGCGCGGCGCGTTTTTCGAGCGTTTTCATCCTCAGCCTTGCCCAAACGAAACCGGACGCGAAAAGCCCCGATATGGCGGCGGCCGCGGCGCGGCCCATGAACGGATCTTCCGCTCCTGTGCCGCGCGAGTATTCCGACATGCGATATATCCTCTCAATCTCCGCAAACTGCGGCATAACCAGCGCTGAGAGGATGAAATAGGCCGATATCAGCATCATCGCCTCTCCCAGCGCCCGCTCCGCGTCCTCGCACCGTTTTTTAAAAACCAGGGAAAGTATCCCGCTCGCCGTCGCAAGCGCCATGAACGCCGCATAAAGGAGTGCCGTGACGGACGCCGCATCGTCGGGAAAGTAAAGCACGAGACATGATACCGACATCAAAACGGCCGACAGACATACCGGACACGGGATCACAAGCGCAAGCCACGCATATCCGCGCTTGTCACCGCCGCAAACCTCGCGACGAGGCCCGTTCGTGCTGTGCATCCCGAACAGGATCAAACCCCATCCAAACGTCAAAACCGCGGCGATCCAGTGCATCGTCACTCCGCCCTGCAGCAACGGCAGGAGAGTCTCGTAGTTTGACAGGAGATTCACGCGCCTCGCGGCGATGTACACGGCGGCGAAAAGCGCCGCGTACATCGCCGCCACGGCCAAATAAGCACCAACCCTCGCGCGGAACCTGCCGGATCTCGGCATATACGCCCATCCAACGCCAGCTTTCACCGAAAAGGCGGCCATCGAGATGAAGATGCCTGTTACGAGCGTCTTCAGTTCCACATCCGAAACCTCCAGTTGTAGTTGTAATATTTCAATATCAAAAAATATAAGAATAAAAAAATGCCCGGATCACTCTGTTCGTGACCCAGGCATCCCATTTATGCGAGGCATCTTATATATTATTACTATTTACTGTCGGCGTTCCTTTGATCCCCAAGAACTACAACCAACATACACAGGCAGGTCTTCTGGCTCGTCCCCTCTTTTCACGGTTTTCTCATCCTCAAAAAAGACAGCGGCTACAGGATGCGAAACAATTTGCCCAACAAATTGAGAGAGACTCACAGTGATGGGTTCGCCCCCGCTTTTGACGGGATTCCCTATTATTTCCGACGCGAATCGGAACACCTGAGCAAGATCCATTATAGTTTACGTAAAACGCTTGTCAAGTAAATACAAAACCTTGAGGCTCCGCCTCAAATTCCGCCGGGGAACCAAATTCCCCGGACCTCTTTTATAATAAAGAGGGCGCAGGGAGTTTGCTCCCTGCCGGGTTCGGGCGGAGCACGAGATTTTATAATTCAATGTCGAGCGTCATGTAGTACGAGCGCCCTTCGACTGGATACCAGAGCATACGTGTCGGCCCATTCAAGCCGCCTTCCGGACGCATCCGCCATTCGTCCGCGTCATCGAAAATGTCGTTTATCCCGGCCGTCAAACGCGAAGACGGGCTGATGTCGTATTTCAGGCCTATGTTGAATACATTGCGCGCGTCAAGAACGATATTTTCAGACGGATCCAAGTAGTTCTCTCCGACATATTGATATTCTAAGAAAGCTAACCCTCTGTGAAATCCGCGCGAAACTCTGGCGGAGCCGCTCCATTCGGGGCGATTGGGCAGCGTCATGCCGTAATAACGGCCTGACGCGGGATCGTCAGGGGTCTTGTTTATCCCATCCATCCAAGTGGCGGAAAGCGCTATCCCCCACTTCTCCCAATCCAAGCCGGCCTCGAACTCAATACCCTTCACTTCTGATTCCGCTATGTTGAAATACCTGCCAAACTTCGGGCTCGTCATTTGAAACTCGATGAGATCATCGGTTTCGCGCTGGAACCCCGACAGTGAGACATTGGCCCTCGCGTTTGAGAGAGGAACGATATTTCCGTTCCAGATGATCCCGACATCGAATTGCGTGCCGGTCTCCCAGGCAAGATCAACTTGCGCCGGAAGTATAAAAGCCCCGTCGCCGTATTGCTCGTACAAGTTCGGAGAGCGTGCGTAAGTGCCGAACGCGGTTTTCAGCATCCAGTGCGGGGAAAATTCCTTTGTCGCGGCGACCTGCCATGTGAAATGATCATCTTCGTCCAGCTTGTGCCAGCGAATGGAGGGAGTGAGCAGGAAAGTTCCGGCGTTGTCCAACGTTATCGTGTCCTGCAAATTGAAATTCCAGTCGGTTCTGTCATATCGGTCTATGCCGCCCAATTCGTAGAACATCATATCGCCTTCGACTTTTAATATTTCGTCGGAGTATTCCGCCAAAAACTCGAGAAAATGACGTTCGCCGATTGGCGTGTTCGCGTTGAGCGATATCCCAAACCTGCCGGCGTCGTATTCGCTCTTTCTCACGTTGATGGAGCCTATCGAGGTCGGCTGTCCTCTTAAACGCCTGCTGTCGTATTCCTTGTTCTGACCGGTGTACGATATCTCCCATCCCCAGTTTACGCTGCCGGATATCTGCCCGCGCCCTAAGGATACATCCCATCTCGTCGTGTCGAGGACTGCGCCGGGAGCTTGTGCGACGCTAAGTTTATCAAGCTTCTGAGCTTCGATGGGCAGCTCTCGGTCTCTTCGTATCCAGGAAGCGCGCGCTTTCCAGTGCTCGTCGTTCCATTTCAGAAGAACGTCGACGTTTTCAAATCCGTTATCACGCCTTTTGCCTTCGTAATCGTCCGTATTGACGTACCCCGTGCCGTTGTCGTTAAAATACTCGAAGTCGCCGTCGTACGTCTCGTATCCGAACGACCCGAAGAATTTGCCGCCGCCGAGCCGCGCCGCATACGACAGGTTTCCTTTGTGCCTTCCAAATGAGCCAACACCCAAGGATACGCGCGCCTCCGGCTTGCCCGGCGACTTCGTGACGATGTTGATGACGCCTCCCATGGCCTGAGCGCCAAACTGTGCGGGGATGTAGCCTTTGTAAACTTCTACGCGCTCCACGTCGTCTGTTGGAATGGCGGATAGGTCGACCGCCGCTTCGCTTTGAAGGTTCATAAGTATCCCATCGACGTAAATCGCCACCTGAGATGACGTACTGCCGCGCACTGACGCGACCGAATACCCGTGGCGTCCCTGAAGGCGAATCACGCGAAGCCCGGGGACCTCATCCAATAAATCAGGGAGTGAGCGCTGCTCGCCGCCTCGCTCTTCTGGGCGTATCACCGTAACTGAGCCGGGGGACAGATATTTGTCATTGTCCGGCTCGTATACCGCCGAACCCGTTACGACTTCTTCCGGCAGATCGACTGCGGCATATGCCGGAAAAGCGGCTGCGGCGATCAGCAAAAAAACCGCAAACGTCTTATTCATAAGCGAGGGGGCGCGCCCCCCCTCGCCTTCAAAAGCCGTCATTTTTTGCGGGATTTAAACAGCGCAGCCGACGCAGCGAGCAGCAGCGCGAACGCTCCGACGCCCGTGTCGCAGCCGCCGCCACTGCCACTGCCACCGCCATCGTCGTTTACCCTATTTCTCGCGCCTACGTTGAATGGGTCGAATATCTTACCCTTTGTCTTATCATAATCTAACTCGCTGTCGTCCTCTATCGCAATGTAAAGCAGTTCATCGCCTTTGAGCAGCGCCGTGGGCGCTATCGTGACAGTGGAGTCATCTTTTTGGGTGATGATGTAGTGCCCTGCTTTCAATCCATCAAGAGACTCTGCTCGCGTGAAATGATAGACATCTCCGTCATCATCGAGTTTGAAAATGTCTATGTCGCTCAGCAGTAAATTGGCGAATCCCGCAAACGCATTGGCTATCGGAAAAGAGACGATTGCTTTTTTATCTGGTGATACTTCACTAGCATCCCAATTGGTACGCAACGGTCCAAATCCCTCCACTTTGCTGAACTTGGAACTCTCCGCCGGGGGCATTTTACTCAACACAGCTTCGGGGTTCGAAACTATGTTGCCATCATCGGTTGCTTTCACGATTTCGTTTTTCACCAACCTCATAGCTTCGTTCTCATTCAGACCCATCTTTTCAAGCGCATTTGTGATAGTTGTGTTGTTGGTTACCTTTTCAGGCTCAAACGCCGCTTTCAGGAGTACACCGGCCTCGCGCAGTTTCT
>JAITRO010000051.1 GCA_031288335.1 Synergistaceae bacterium
TATGAAGGATATAAAAATGTTCATGATGGCAACCTGCCCGCATTGCCGAAGGGCTTTGGAGCTAATGGAGGAGATTTGCGCGGAACATCCGGAGTATAAAAAAATAAAACTCGAAAAAATAGACGAGAATAAAGATCCCGATTACGCTGCCAAGTTCGACTATTATTACGTCCCTACATTTTATGCGGGAACGGAAAAACTGCACGAGGGCGTCCCATCCAAAGAGGCGATAGAGCGCGTATTCGCTGCCGCGCTGTGAATTTCGCAAACAAGCACATGAGGCGGCGTACAATACGGTGGGCGGGCAGCGTTGTTGACCAAACGCATTATGTTATTGACAAATCTCTGGAATTAGAATACACTTTCTCCTGCAGCATGTAATAATTATTTCCTAAAAATTTAATAAAAGTAGGGAGTGTGCAAGATGAAGAAGTTGTTTTCATTGGTGTTGTGTTTGGCGTTCGTTTTGTGTCTCATTGCGGGAGCGGGCGCCGGCGAAAAGATAGGCGTGTCGCTGCCGACTCAGAGCTTGCAGCGCTGGAATCAGGATGGGGCTAATATGAAAGCTCTGCTTGAGGCGGCGGGGTATGTGGTCGACCTTCAGTTCGGCGGCGACAATGAAGTTCCGGTGCAGGTTTCGCAGTTGGAAAACATGATCTCCGGCGGATGCAAGGTACTCGTGATATCCGCGATCGACGGAAGCTCCCTCACGACCGTCCTGAACGACGCAAAAGCTCAGGGAATCAAGGTTATAGCGTACGACCGGCTCATCATGAACACGAACGCGGTTTCCTACTACGCCACGTTCGATAACTTCAAGGTCGGCGCGCTTCAGGGTTCGTTCATCCGCGATCAGCTCAAGCTCGACTCCGCGAAAGGTCCGTACAACATCGAACTCTTTACCGGCGACCCTGGCGACAACAATATCATCTTCTTCTTCGACGGCGCTATGTCGGTACTGAAACCCTACATCGACAGCGGCAAGCTCGTCGTCAAATCCGGACAGGTGGAGCGGGCCCAGTGCGCGATTCCGAGCTGGAGCACCGAACGAGCGCAGGCTCGCATGGAAAACCTCATCACATCCAATGGTTACGGCCCGAACGGCGTCAAGCTCCACGCCGTCCTTTCCTCCAACGACTCTGTGGCGAACGGCATCACGAACGCGCTGGCCGGCGCGGGATTCACGAAGGACAACTTCCCGATTCTCACGGGGCAGGACTGCGACGTCACGGCTATGAAGAACATCCTGGCCGGCACACAGAGCATGTCGGTATTCAAGGATACCCGCACGCTCGCCGACCGCGTGGTCAAGATGGTCGACGCGATAATGAAGGGTACGGCTCCCGAGATAAACGACACCAAGACTTATGACAACGGCACGGGAATCATCCCGTCGTATCTCTGCGATCCGGTATCCTGTACGAAGGACAATTACAAGTCGCTTCTGATAGAGAGCGGCTACTACACCGAAGCTCAGCTGTCCCAGTAATTTTGTTTACTTTGGCATAAACACAGAGAGAATTAATGGCGGGACTCAAAGCGGGCGGGTGGACAAATTCCCGCCCGCTTTGTCGTACAGGAGGGATGAAGATTGGGCGGCATGCTGCTCCAGCTTAAGGGAATAATTAAGGAGTTCCCGGGTGTAAGGGCCCTCGACAATGTGGATATGGACGTGGCGGAGGGAGAAATTCACGCCCTGGTCGGAGAAAACGGCGCCGGAAAATCGACGCTGATGAACGTACTTTCCGGCATTTACCCGCATGGAAGCTACAAGGGCGAGATAATATTCGACGGAAAAACCTGCGCGTTCTCCACCATGAGGGACAGTGAAAAACTGGGGATTGTGATAATCCACCAGGAATTGGCGCTTGTGCCCTATATGACGATTGCCGAAAACATGTTTTTGGGCAACGAACGCGGATCGGCCTTCAACATCGACTGGGATGAGACGCGAAGAAAGTCCGACGAGTTTCTCCGCATGGTGGGCCTGCACGAGTCGTCGCAGACGCTGGTAAAAGATATAGGCGTCGGCAAGCAGCAGCTCGTGGAAATAGCGAAAGCCCTCGCGAAAAACGTCAGACTGCTGATCCTGGACGAACCAACGGCGTCGCTGAACGAAAACGAGAGCCAGAAACTTCTGGGGCTCCTCTTGGATTTTAAGAAACAGGGAATGACGTCCATCCTGATATCCCATAAACTCTCGGAAGTCTCCCAAGTGGCGGACAGGATAACGATAATTCGCGACGGCCGCACAATTGAAACCCTGATAAAGGATAAGGACGATATCGGCGAGGGACGCATCATCAAAGGCATGGTCGGACGGGAGATGAACAGCCGTTTCCCGGCGAGGACCCCGAAGATCGAAGAAATAACACTCGAAGTCAAAAACTGGACCGTGCGCCACCAACTGTACGAGGAACGGCTGGTCTGCGAGGACGTATCCTTAAATGTCAGGAAGGGCGAGGTGGTTGGGATCAGCGGGCTGATGGGTGCGGGGCGCACGGAACTCGCCATGAGCATCTTCGGCCGCAGCTACGGACACGGCATAAAAGGTTCCATTTTCATAAACGGCCGCGAGATCCACCTGAAAAATACGCGTGACGCGATAAAAAATGGGATCGCGTACGTCACCGAGGATCGCAAGGGAAACGGACTCATCCTCTCGAACAGCCTGCGCGTGAACATAACTCTTTCCAACATGTCGAAAGTGAGCACCCACAAACGGATAGATACCGACCTCGAACGGATGGTCGCTGAGGAATACAGGAAAATGCTTCAGGTAAAGTGTTCGTCGATAGAACAGAATGCAGACAATCTCTCCGGCGGCAACCAGCAAAAAGTCCTGCTGTCGAAATGGATGTTCGCGGAACCTGAGATACTGATCCTCGACGAACCGACCAGGGGTATAGATGTAGGCGCAAAGTACGAGATATACAAGATAATCAACGACCTGGTGTCAAACGGGAAATCGGTACTTTTCATATCCAGCGAGATGCCGGAACTTCTCGGCATGTGCGACAGAATTTACGTCATGAGCGAAGGGCGCATCGTGTCCGAACTTTCGCGCGAAGAGGCCACGCAGGAGGCAATTATGTCGAGCATCCTCGGCACCGGCGACCCAATCAAAAAAACGGCTTGACGCCAATTGTTTCACACGTTTTTAAAAAGGATAAGGGAGAGTAACGGAAAAAATGTCAAGAACCATGGAAATCATTAAGAAAAACGCCATGTTGCTGGTGCTGGTTCTGGTAATGCTGATATTTCAGATGCTCATAGTCTACAATAATAAAGGATCGCTGTTCGCGTCCCGAAATATCACCAACCTCATCGCGCAAAACGGTTATGTTATTATACTAGCCACTGGTATGCTTCTTTGTATACTTACCGGCGGTAATATCGACCTCTCCGTCGGATCCCAAGTTTGTCTCATCGCCGCGATAGGCGCCACTTTGATCGTAAAAAACGGCGTTAACATATATATCGGCATAGCGGTCTGCCTTGGAAGCGGGATATTGCTTGGCGCATGGCAGGCCTTCTGGATAGCGTATATGAGGATTCCGCCGTTCATAGTGACGCTCTCCGGGATGTTGGCGTACCGCGGGCTCGCGCGCGTCATCCTGAAAGGTCTCACCATTTCGCCGGTGCCGGCCGAATTCACCCGATATTTCGGCTCATTTCTGGGAGGCGGCAACGACCTGCAGGCAAAACTCAGGTTCTCGCTCATCCTTGGAGCGGCCGTCGTGGTCATGCTGATAGTTTTTGTGGTACATTCGAGAATCGTCAAAGTGAGAAAAAAATACCAGGTCGAGCCGGCGCTCTGGATGGGTATCAAATATGCCGTGACCTGCGCCGTCTTGATGTTCGTATTCTACAGTTTCGGCAAAGACAGAGGCGTGCCGGTCGTCTTGATCCTTCTTTCGATTGTGGTCTTGGCTTATTATTATTACACGTCTAAAACGGTGCCGGGCCGCTATCTCTACGCGCTGGGCGGCAATGAAAAGGCCGCCAGGCTCTCCGGCGTGAACACTAACGGAGTGATGTTCTTCGCTTACACCAACATGGGATTTTTGGCCTCGATCGCCGCCCTGGTCTGCCTCGCGCGATTCAATTCGTCGTTTCCCGACCTAGGGCGCAGTTATGAGATGGACGCCATAGGGGCCTGCTTCATAGGCGGCGCTTCAGCATACGGCGGCGTCGGGACCGTCGGGGGAGCGCTCGTGGGGACAATCTTCATGGGAGTACTGAATAATGGAATGTCGATACTGGGCGTAGATCAGAACTGGCAGGAGGTCATAAAAGGCTCCGTGCTTCTGGCGGCCGTCATTTGGGATATCCTTTCCAAAAAACGAAAGACTGCCGCGTGATGGAGGAGGTATAAAAATGAACGTATTTTTGGGCATGGACATAGGCACCACTGGGATCAAGGCGCTCGCCGTGAACGAGGCCGGAAGAGTGGAATGGAGCGCGACAAAGCCGCTCTCGATGATGACGCCTCATCCTGCCTGGGCTGAACAGGATCCCGAGATGTGGTGGGAAGGAGTCGTCGCTGTCTTGCGCGAAATACCGGGCAATTTCAAGGTGGAACGCATCGGCCTGTCGGGACAGATGCACACGCTTGTGCCGCTTGACAAATCGGGACGCGTCATAAGAAACGCGATACTCTGGTGCGACCAGCGAACACCGGCCGAGTGCGAATATGCCACCCGCGTGCTGGGCGGCGAGGAAGCCGTCATCGGTTGCACAGGCAACCCGATATATCCCGGTTTTACCATGCCCAAAATACTCTGGATAAGGAACAACGAACCCGAAAACTACAAGAAAATAAACACGTGCCTGATAGCGAAGGACTTCATCGCATGGAAACTCACCGGCGAATTCGGCGCGGAACCCTCCGACGCGGCCGGAAGCGCGATGTTCGACGTGTCGAATGTACGATGGAACGAGAAACTGCTCGAAATACTGGATATCGATAAGAATTTCCTGCCACCCGTCCGCGGTTCGTCCGAAGTTCGGGGAAAACTGCGGCGCGAACTCGTATTCTCCGATTCGCTCAAGGATACCGAAGTGGTCTCGGGCGGCGCGGATAATGCCGTGGCCGCTTTGGGGCTTGGGATATATAAACCGGGCGACTGCATGATTTCTATAGGCACATCCGGAACGGTGCTCGCGGTCACCGAGAACAAAACCCCCGACAAAACGGGCAAACTGCACTTCTTCAACCACGCTGTGCCGGACACGTCCTACTATATGGGCGTGATGCTGGCGGCGGCGGCCTCGCAGAACTGGTTCAAGGACAGGATGGGCCCTAATCTCTCATGGGCGCGGATCGAGGATGGGATAGAAAATACCGCGATAGGGGCGGACGGTCTTTTATGGCTCCCTTATCTGCAGGGAGAGCGCACGCCTCACAGAAATCCCAACGCCCGCGGAGTATTGTTCGGCCTGTCGACGATGACCGACGAGATGCGGGTGTTCAGGGCCGTCATGGAGGGTATTACGTTCGGGCTTCGCGACTCCTACGAACTGTTGAAGGGCATGACTGAGATAAAACGCGTGATCGTGGTCGGAGGCGGAGCGAAAAGCCCGGTCTGGCGCAAAATACTGGCCGCCAACATGAAATCGGCGATCAACGCGCCGGTCATCGACGAGGGAGGCGCTTACGGCGCCGCCATGCTGGCGGCGCTTGGCGGCGGCATCCCCCTGGAGGAAATTGCGTCGTGGGCGAAAACCGAAACAGCGACCGAACCGGACGAGAAAGATTACGAGCGGTATGACGCGATCTACGAACAATTCAGGGAGCTTTACAGGGATCTCGTGAACCGCTTCGATGCCGTCGCTAAACTGTGACGGCAGTTAACACTACAACGCACAAAAAATTTTTAGCCTTATAATTTATGAGGGTTACAAAAATTATATAGGATTATGAAATCCTGATCTTATGGTTCCTACAAAATTATCGTTTTCGTTGCGGTGTTAACGACGGGGCGGGGAAATCTCCGCCCCGTCGATTTTATATTTTTGTATGCCTATTGTTCATGTCTTCTATCATATAGTTGACATCACTTATAAGGTATCGCAGCGCAAACTATCGAAGCATGTCAATCAATAAGAAATTAATAAACGTTCATTAATTAAGCGATATTACGGATAGCAAACTACGTAGAGGGGGTGTATAAAAAAAGTGACGTAATCATAAATATGCCGGAAGAAGGAGCCTTGACAGTGGATAAAAATGATTTGGCGAGCTTCGATGTTTTGGGAAAACGTTACGAACTTCCCTATATCGAAGGTAATAATCGGACTAAAGAACTCATCCTCATAGAGTCGACCGTGCTTTTCGCCCTAAAAGGATATTCCGCCGTCAGCATGAAAGATATCGCCCAAAAAGTTGGCCTCACTCCCGCCGCGCTTTACAACCATTTCAAGAGCAAAGACGACCTTTGGGAGGAAGTGATGGCTCACTCCATCAGGCTGTTCCATCTGTACCATGAACAGCTGGACGAAGAACTCAAAAAAGCGGCATCCTTCGAGGAAATTCTCGCCACCCTTTTCGATGAGCCCTCCAAAATGAAAAACGCGTTCACCTGTTTCGGCTTCGGACTCATCATGAAGGAGCAGTTCAGGGACGCCCGCGCGGGGAAATTGTTCCGCGAGGTTTTGATCGGGTTCAGCAGGGACTTTGCGAAAAAATGGTTCGACAACGCTGTCGAACGCGAACTGACGCCTCCCTTTGACACAAAAACCGTCTCCGCTGTTTTCGCTAACAGCGTGATGATATGTATAGATTTGAAAGTACAAGAACTCATTAACCCAGAGGTCTGCTTCGATATACCTGCGTATTTCGACGGTCTTCGCCGCTTAGTTTTAAGAGCGGTTGGGCGTTGCTGAGAGAACCGGAGGTTCAAACATGTGTTTCAGGACAAAGATATTTCTCGCGATAGCCGCTTCGTTCCTCTTCGTCTCCTTTACGAGCCTGGGCATTGGCACATATCTCATGCATGACGGAATCGCCGAGATATTGTGGCACGAAAGGACAACCGATGATATTCCTGAGACGCTCGAGCGTTTCCTGCACGTGCTCCATATCGGAGAATTGGCCTCGATCGCCGCTTTATCGCTTTTCGCCATGATAATCGCCGGCCTTGCTTCGCGCGCCATATTGCATTCCATGCCGGAAACGGCACACGATGACCACCCTCTCTCGCCGTCCGTGAAAACCGAGATCAAACATGATTTACTGGTGAACGTGGGGCGGGAAATAAAAACGCAGATAAACACGATAATAGGCTTGAGCGAACTCACCCTCTGCTCGGGAAGGATCGTCAGCGAGGAAAATTACGAAAACCTCGAAAAAATATGCAACTCTGGGGTTATGTTGTCCGAATTCGTGAAAGACCTCATGGACATCACAAAAATGGAATCCTCGACAATAGGACTGGATATGTCCGTCTATGACACGCAAAAGATGATAGAGGACGAAATAGCCCTCAACGTCATCCGGGCCGCCGATAAACCGATCGAATTCATCCTCTCCGTCGACGACGCCCTGCCCCGCAAACTTTACGGAGATGAATTCAAGGTCAAACGCGTGCTCGACAACCTGCTGTCGAATGCCTTCCGATGCACCGAAAAGGGCTCCGTCAGATGGAGTATTTTTTGCGAAAAAAACGGTTGTAACGATGAGGATATATGGTTGGTATCCAAAATTATGAATACAGGTACGGGAATCGGGGAAAACGAATTAAACGCGATTTTCGCGCCCCCCGGCAAGACGAAAAACAGGAAATATACCGGCCCGGACTGCAATGGACTTGGATTATCGGTGACGAGGCGAATACTCGATATGATGGGAGGCGATATCTCTGTGGAAAGCGAATACGGTGCCGGCAACTCGTTCACTGTCCGCGTTAAACAGCGCGTCGCCGACGACGGTGCACCGATCGGACTCAATGCCGCCAAATCGCTCAGCACCTTTCGGCGTGAAAACAACAAACTCAACTCAGGGAGCTGCATTACCAGAGCATTCATCCCTTACGCAAACGTTCTGCTCGTCGATGACAAAACGGATGACCTCGACCTCGTGAGAAGAATGCTGAAACCTTACGGCATGAGAATAGACTGCGTGGACAGCGGACAGGCGGCTGTGGAACTGGTCATGGAGGAGGACGTAAAGTACGACGCGGTATTCATAGATGATGCCATGACAGACATGGACAGCGCCGAGGCCCTTCGCCTGATCCGCATGATCCGCACACCGTATGCCGGCTCTCTTCCAATAATAGCTTTATCGGCAAACCATAGCCCGAAAAACACCAAATTTTTCCTCAAAAAAGGATTTCAGGCGTTTCTCCCTAAACCGCTCGACTTGGCCGGCCTTAACGAAGTGGTGAACCGCTGGATAAGGGATGAGGCGAGGGAAAACGCTCAAAATGTCATACTGTCCGAAACTATCCCCTTTCGGCGTCTCGCCGGCAGCGTCATGAATAACTGACGCCGGTTTAAAATACGCTTGATGTTATCGGGCCGGCGTTTTTTTACCGGCCCAATATTTTTCGCACGGCAAAGTCGAGCAAATGTGGTGTGCGTTCCAGCAAGTCCTTCTTCCATACCCTCTCCAAATATGTGTGAATCCCTTTCCCCCATGGTCCCACGTTCATTATGGGCATGGAAATCTCATTTATTTCCTCGAACGGTATCGAATAGAAATCGCCCCACAGGAGCATATTGTCTCTCACGTAATCGGCGTCGGAACTGTTCGGGTTTCGCAGGAAAAAGCTGAAATCCGACATGCCCACCAGGCAATGTCTCACGGGCGTATCTCCGAAACGGACGCGTGATTCCTCGATCGGGGCGTCGGCTATGCCCTCGGCGTACGTAGGATCAGGCAGCGTAGCATTGGACACCACCGGATAATATGGCGGCGCGAGGGCCGTCACTATAACGGGAGACCGGTCGGCGGCATATTTCAGCGTTGTCTCGACCACCGCGCGCGACGCTTCCACCTGGTTAATATCGCCGGAAACAAGGCGTTCCTTCAAATTCGAGACGAGGCGGGCCAGTTCCGAGATGAACGCCTCCCCGCCGTCGCGGACGGCTTCCCTGTAAACCTCCGAGTATGTCTTTACCAGCGGTCTCCAGGGCAAAACCGTCCTTTCCCCGCCGGAAGCATCCATAAAGGCGTCGAAACTTCTCCGGGCGTCCTCTATGGCTTCCGCAAACGCCGCCCCGCATATATCCTTTATCTTTTCCATGAGCTGCACCACGGATTTGCCAAGGTACATCACGTTGAGACATCCCGCCGCGCCAACGGGCAGGGACACATCGTATGTTTCCTTGACGTCCTTCAGATATAGAAAAGTCGCCGGAGCGGAGGTCACGCCCTCGGCCGAATCTATGAAATACTCATTCAAATCAAGTTTTCGGACGACAGAAGCCATTATCTTTATTGGGTTCAGACCTTCATACACCCGTCCCGCGTGGGAAAGTACCCCCTTGGCGTATATGAGCGGCAGAATTTTTCCTATGGAGCTGACGTATAACTTGGGCTTGTCCAAACCGAGCGTCCGGTCGGTGGGCTCCGAATTGATCGCCATGAGGTATTTGAGGCCCCATTTGTCCTTGAGTTTTTTCAACACGAGCGGAGCCGCGCGTCCTCCAGCCGAAAGGTTTTCCTCGTCGGGAAGACCGACCATAACCACGTTGCCCGCCAATTCACCGGCATCCGCCGCCCGCGCGTAACGCTCGCACAGAGCCATCTGCACGCAGGCTCCGCCTTTCATGTCCGCCGTTCCTCGCCCAAATATCCACTCGCCGCCGGCAAGGTCGCGTTCCGCGTCGGCGTCGAGTTTCATCCTGCCTTCCCCAAAAGCCTCGGCAAGCTCGTCCGGCAAGGTCGCAATGCCGGCAAGGGCGGCGTAATCATCGGTATCGACGACGTCATAATGATGCAGCAACACCGCCGTGCGGCTCCTTTTTCCGCGAATCAGGCACCACGGAACCGACCTGTCGAGATGGTCTCCGGGAATCTGGAAAAATCCGCACTGCCCTGGATGTTTCCTCAAGTATCCGACGGAATCGAACCAATCGCGATAAAATTCATCCGCCAGTCTCTCGTTCTTTGTGCCGCTCGCAGTGTACTTCCCCACAAAATCGAACAGCAGATGTTCTATGCGGCGCGATATGACATCATCCATCTGTTTTCCACTTTCCTTCCGTCTGAGGAAAATTATAGTTTTCGTGAGAGTTTATCTCCCTCTTTATATAGCAGTCCGAGTAGTATGCTCCATTTATGCGGTATCAGACGATCTCGAATCTGCCTTGTCCGCGTCTCCGATATATGGATCGAAATCGGGCAATTTAATGTTTGCGTATTGCCAAAAATCACTGAGTTTCTCAATCGAAAGGCCCATTCCCTGCGCTAGCTGCTCGGCGGGGAGTCCATTTTTCAGAAGAATCTGCACAGCTTCAAACATGCCTTCTTGTCTGCCTTCTTGTCTGCCTTCTTGTCTGCCTTCTTGTCTGCCTTCTTGTCTGCCTTCTTGTCTGCCTTCTTGTCTGCCTTCTTGTCTCGCGTCGCGTATATCAAGTTCCCTCACTACTTCACTCACCGGTCTGAACTGCATTTTCCACGTCTCCTTCACCTTCGGGTCAATATCAGGTTTGTCTATTTCCAGTATATTATGCGCAAAATTTCGGAACGGTCTCGCTTTTCTTTCGTCCTTCACACGTTCTTTTATCATTCCGAGAATTTCGAGAGAATACTCGCCGCGTTTCAACGGGTCACCGTCGGCTTCCAACATCCTTTTGGCCGCCAGCACCGAAATGGCGAAATCCCGGTCGCCACGCTTCAGTTCTTCCGCATTCGCTTTGGCTACACTGTAAACGTTGAACTTAAAATCCACCGACGTGCCCGCGTACTCGCAGTGAAAATTGTCTATCGGCCTCACATATCCCGTGTAAACGACAAAACACGTGACGGGAATCCGATGCTCGTCTTTCGCACGATACCATGACTCGAAAACGTGCTCCGCCAATTCTTTTTTTGGGTTATGCTGCTGTTCGATTATAAATAATGCGCGGGGCGTATTTCCATCTATCAATGGTATCTTAAAGCATAAATCCGAAATTACTTTGCCTTTGTCCGACTTGCCGCCGATAACCTGATGTTCGATTCCGGAAAGTTCCGGTTCTTTAGAATAATCCCGTTTCGCAGCAAGCTCCGGCATGAAAAAAGATATTACGTCGTCGATATTCTTCGCAATTATTTCTTTCCAGTTAGAATCATATCGGTGTTCGTCTTGTTCGTTCATTGTGCGGCATCATCCCTCTCCTGTAAAATATTATACCAACTCTCCGGCCATTTCATAGCGTTCCCATTTATTTTCAGCGAGGCAAATATGCCAATATGCCTATGCTTGGGCCCGGTGCTTTTTCAAACATCGCGCAGGGTATGTATTTACTTTTAACCGTTTGGAGATTAGAATTATCCCATTATTTTTCTCGGACCAGCGCATATATGGTTCGAAATATCACATAGGAGGTGACTACCATAGCGTTAAGCGTGTCTGTTGGGGTTAAAGCCTCAGGGGGAAACATTTTTGGTTCCACACTATTGGGAGGTGTTGGAGGAATTATGAAAAAGCTGGTATTTTTGATTTCACTCGTTTCAGTCGTTATGACCGCCGCGCTCGCTTCCGCGGCCGAGCCGATAAAGCTCGGTTATCTCGCCGCCCTCACCGGCGAATACGCGCCCTACGGCATAGCCGAAGTCAACAGCGCCAAGATGTTTTTCGACAAACTGAACAATGCCGGAGGTGTGCTGGGGCATCCCGTTGAACTCATTTCCTATGACACGAAATCCCGTCCGGAAGACGCGGTCAACGCCGTGCGCCGCATGATAGAGAGCGACAAGGTAGTGGCGGTATTAGGTTCCAACACGAGCAGCATCAACCTCGCGACCGGCCCGCTGGTAAATGCGGCGAAAGTGCCGCAGATAGGGACGGCGACGACAAACCCGGCCGTCACCGTGGACGAGAATGGCAAAGTGTATCCCTACTCCTTCCGCATATGTTTCACCGATCCGTATCAGGGTACGATAGCCGCCGAATTCGCTTACAATGATCTGGGCAAGAAAAGAGCCGCCATTCTATGGAACGTGGGTTCGGACTACGCTCAGGGACTTCGCGAATTCTTTATCGCGCATTATAAAAAGCTTGGCGGCGAAATAGTCATCGATGAGGGTTACCGCGACAGCGATGTGGACTTCCGCGCTCAGCTCGCGCTCGTCAAACAGAGCGGGGTTGATTTCCTCTTCCTGCCCGGCTTGGGCAGAGACATGGGGCTCATAATCAAACAGGCGCGCGAAATGGGCCTTGATAACGAGCAACTCAAAGTCGTGGGCGGCGACGGCTACGGCGAATTCATGATCGATATCGCGGGAAACGCGCTCGTTGGGACTTACTGGATAACACATGTTAACTATTACGACCCGAATATGCAGCCGATCTTCAAGGAGTATCAGGAAGTCTATAAAGAAGAAGCCAAGGAATTCGGAAACGTGACGCTCGCCTACGACCTCGCGAAGTGGGTTACCGATGCGATCGAACGCGCCGGAACGGCCGAAGGCCCGGCAATAGCGAAGGCCCTCGAAGAAACTAAGGGGTTGAAACTGATGCACTTCACTCTGACAATCGACCCGACAGATCACAACCCCCTCAACAAACCGGGAATCATCCTCACCATTGGGGAAGACCTGAAATCGGCGTTTTTTAAAGAGGTCGCACCCAAGTAAAAACTCATATTTTGGCTTATAATATTTGCGGGGACGGGCGAACGTCCCCGCAAAACGTTGAAGTTCCCGGCGGAGGAGGCGGTTAGGTCGATGCAGTTTCAGATACTGATACAGCAGATAGTGAACGGTTTATCTCTGGGTTCCGTTTACGCTCTCATTGCGGTGGGATATTCGCTCGTTTATTCGATCCTTTTGTTCTCCAACTTCTCTCACGGCGGCTTTTTGGTCATAGGCGGATATATCTGTTATTATATGCTGGCCCTCGAAAATACGCAGTTTTGGACATCTTTCATAAACTCGGAGAGCGCCTTAGCGCGCGTTTTTGCTAAAATCTGGTCGCCAGGGCTCATCTCGAATATTTGGTTCGCGAGTGCGGTCTCTCTGATAGGCGCGGGGATAGCAGCGGTAATCGTCGAAAAAATGGCTTATAAACCGATCCGCGAACGCACACCTACGACTCTGTATATTCTGATCGCCTCCATGGGCATGAGCATCGTCATCGAAAACCTGTTCGTCGTCACCATCGGAGGCAGATATAAGGCCATTCCGCCCGTCATACCCATGCAGACGGTGGAACTCTTCGCTGGAGCCACGACGAGCGCTTTCGACCTGCTCTCCCTGGCGACGTCGGTAATATTTCTGGCAGCCCTTCAGAGTTTTCTCGTGAAGACAAAATGGGGTCTCGCCATAAGAGCCGCCTCGTGCAATCTCAAAGTGACCGGCATGATGGGTGTCAACGTCAACAGGCTCATAGCGATAGTGTTTTTCGTGGCTGGGATGCTGGCGGCCGTGGGAGGCATTTTCCTCTCGGCGCGCTACACCCTCTATCCGCAGCTTGGAGGCAATATAACGACAAAGGCCTTCGTAGCCGCGGTAATAGGAGGGTTGGGCTCGCTGCCCGGCGCTGTGGCGGGAAGCGTCATCCTCGGCCTGGCTGAGATGCTGACGACGGGATTTGTGTCAAGCCAATTCCGCGACCTGATAGTCTTCACGCTGCTGATAGGCACGCTGATAATCAGGCCGGGCGGTCTTTTCGGCAAATCGATAGTAGAAAAGATTTGAGCGCGGGCGAGGGCGAGGGGATAGCGGACGAAAAGAAACACAGTTAAGAAGGAGGTTTTTGTGATATCCGTGGATTTAATTCCGCAATGGAGGAGGTGATATAATTCACATGTCCGAACAATATAAAATTATCGATGGCATTTCGTATCAAAAGAAAGGGTTGTGTTTCATGAAGTACAAAATATGTTCGAAAATGTTGCTTGTGGTTGTGATGACGTCTTTTCCGTTGCTGCTTGTTTCGGCTGGTTTCGCCAATACGTTCCCGGATTTTCATTCCCGAACTCTCGACGGTAAATCCATCACGCAAAGCATTTTCAGCGATAAAAAACTCACGATGGTGAATATGTGGGCAACTTGGTGCCCTCCCTGCGTCGCCGAGAT
>JAITRO010000242.1 GCA_031288335.1 Synergistaceae bacterium
CTGACCCCCAGTTTAACGCCGCCATAATAACGGGTCACGACTGCGGCGACGTTGAACAGGGAAAATCTTTTTAACGCGCCGAGAATGGGACGCCCCGCCGTTCCCGAGGGTTCTCCGGCATCCGTGGCGTATTCCGTTCCGGAAGGGCCGAAGAATCTGTAAGCCCAGCAATAATGAGTTGCCTTAGGGTACTTCGACGCGATATCTTTCAGGAAATGCTCCGCTTCGGCGCGAGTCGACGCGGGTTGAACGCAGGCGATAAATCTGGAGTGCTTGATTGTCCTCTCGAAACAAATCAATTCGCGAACCGAAAAATATTGATCTTTTCCCAGAGTGTCTTTGAATGTATTGGATGTGTTGTGTGTGGATTTCATGCAGGGACGAGTATTTTCGAAGAAATCAGACATCCCAAGCTCTCAAAATTTTTTCGCGGCTGATCGACAGGGATTCCGGCAATACCTTTGTCTCGGCGGTTACCGACATGAAATTTGTATCGCCCTTCCAACGCGGCACAATGTGAAGATGAAGGTGAGCGTCGATGCCGGCTCCCGCGACGCGTCCGATGTTCATGCCCAAATTGAAACCGTTCGCGTTGTAAGTTTGCTCCAGGATAGGAACGCATTTTTTGGCGTAAAAAAACAATTCGTTGCTTTCCTCGTCCGAGAGCGACTGGAATATCGAGGTATGACGATAAGGGACGATCATCAAATGTCCGCTCGCGTAAGGGAAACGGTTCAGAATTACGAAAGAAAGACGTCCTCTGTGAATAATCAAATTTTCCTCGTCATTGTTCTCTTTCGGATACGCGCAGAAAATACAAAACCCGCTCGACTCGTTTTTTTGTCTGGTATCTTCGTAAGAGTCGATATAATTCATACGCCAGGGGGCCCGTAAGACATCCAAAAATAATCACCCTCCCGTTCGCGGGAAAATACCAGTTTTTCGGCCGCCTGGAGCGCCGCGGGATTTTACCCCATGCCGACAAAGTTATTTTAGCACAAGGAGGGCCGCTCATGGAGAGCAAAAAGCAAAACCTTATCAGCCGTTAGCTTCAGCGGCGTATCGTGGGCATCAGCGCGGACGTACTGGCAGAAGGCGGTCATAGGCACTATAATATTTCCCGTAGTCATCCCGCGATATGTCGCGGAAGAAAAAAATCCTGATCTTTAGCGAGAGCGAGCGCGATGATATAATGTATGTAACATCGGAAAAATTGCTTCTCGATGCTGCCGCGGGCGGTTACGCGGTCGGCGCTTTCAACGCTGAAAACGCGGAAATGGTATGGGCGATAATAACCGCCGCCGAGGAAATGCGTTCGCCTGTTATTATACAGACAACGCCAAGCACGCTCAAATATCTGCCCGAAAGCTATTTCGCGGGCATGGTGAGAAACGCGGGCCAAGCCGCATCGGTTCCCGTGGCGCTGCACCTCGATCACGGCTCGTCGTTCGAACTGGCGAAGAGTTGCGTCGAAACAGGGTATTCGTCGGTGATGATAGACGGCTCGAAGTTGTCTTACGAGGAAAACGCAGCGCTCACGAAACGCGTGTGCGATTTTGCGCGCGAACACGGCATTCCAGTCGAGGGCGAGATAGGGGTCATCGGCGGCAAGGAGGAGACGACGCAGGCGAATTCCGGCATCTACACCGATCCCGTACAGGCCGCAGCGTTCGCTTACATCACCGGGGTCTCGTCGCTCGCGATCTCGATAGGAACCGCGCACGGTTTCTATAAGACACCCCCTGTGCTCGACCTGAACCGCATCTCCGAGACGAAAAACCACACCAACGTTCCCCTTGTCATGCACGGAGGCTCCGGCCTGTCCGACGAAACGCTCGGCAGGGCGGCGCGGCTTGGGATGTCGAAAATCAACTTCGCCACGGAACTGCGCGACGTTTACACCAAGGCAATGAGGGAATATATCGCTTCCGATCCAGGCGTATTCGACCCCAAAAAATACGGCTCACATGCCAGGACGGCTGTGAAGGAACTTGTGAAACACAAGATGAGAGTTTGCATGTCGGAAGGGAGAATTTGACATGAATACGCGCGATTTCTTCGCGGATATGCTGCGGCGCAGGAGTGAAGGCCGGACCGACGGGATTTATTCCGTCTGCAGCGCGAACCCCATAGTGCTCGAGGCCGCCATGGATCACGCCAGGGATGAAGGCAGCCCTCTGCTGATAGAGGCGACCTCGAACCAGGTCAACCAATACGGCGGTTACACCGGCATGAAACCGGCCGATTTCGTGGCGTTCATCCACCACATAGCCGAACATGCCTGTTTCGACCGGGCAAAACTGATATTGGGCGGCGATCACCTGGGCCCCCTCGTCTGGAAATCCATGCCGGAGGCCGAAGCCATGCCGCGTGCCGAGGAACAGGTCGCGGCGTTCGTGGAGGCCGGATTCACCAAGATACATCTCGACACGAGCATGCGCCTCGGCGACGACAGAGGGCAGGGACTCTCCGATACCGTGATAGCCTCGCGCGGAGCGAGATTGTGCGCGGCGGCTGAGAAAGCCTTCGCCGCGGTATCGGCCATGACGCCCAATGTCTCGCCGCCGGTATACGTGATAGGGAGCGAAGTCCCTGCACCGGGCGGCGCGGCAGGCGAGAGCGGGGGCGATACGCTCAAACCGACGTCCCCCGAGGCGTTTCTGGCCTCCTGCGGCGCGTTCGTAAAAGCTTTCGAGAAAGCTGGACTGGCTGAGGCGTGCTCGCGCATTGTGGCGTTCGTGGTGCAGCCGGGCGTGGAGTTCAACGGCGACACGATCTTCGACTACGACCGGAAAGCCGCGTCGGCGTTGTGCGCGTCGCCGGCCAAAGTCGGACGTCCGTTGATGTTCGAGGGCCACTCGACCGATTACCAACTGCCGGAATCGCTCGAACAAATGGTTGAGGACGGAATCGGCATACTGAAAGTCGGCCCCGGACTGACGTTCGCCCTGCGTGAGGGATTTTTCGCGCTGGAGCATATCGAACGCGAACTATTGAGCAACAGCGGCGTCGAATTGAGCGCCTTCGCGGATACGCTTGAAAACGTCATGAAACGCGACGATTCAAATTGGAAGAATCACTATCACGGGAATGCTGAAAGCCTGAGACGGCAACGCCGTTACAGCTTTTTCGACCGTGCGAGGTACTACCTGCCGACGCCCGAAATCGAGCACAGCGCCGCGACGCTCGTCCGCAACCTGGAAAAAACAGGCATCAGCCTGCCGTTGCTGAGCCAATATCTACCGCGTTCCTACGACAAGGTGCGGCGCGGACTGCTCGGCGCGCTGCCGAAAGCGCTGCTCAAAGACTGCGTCAGGAACGCGCTGGCGGATTACTCGGCGGCCTGTAAGTATTGATATATGACATGCTCCCGCGGCTAAAGCCGTTGGAGCATGTCATGGAATTAATCTCCCTGAAATTCGCTCACTGCAGCAGATAACAGCCGGTGTAGGTGATCGTCCTGGGGCCGTAGTAATACCCGAGGCCGTTTTTCTCGCACACATCGCTCACCACCAACCCGAAGGCCTCCATCGACGAGACCGATCGTTCGGGGGCAACGCACGGGGCGTCGGGATAGGCGCATTTGGCGCATTCGGTGCACGCGCCATTGCCGAGCGCGAGCATACCGGGATACTCGCCCGTCAGTTCGTCCCTGAACGAGATGAAAAGCTCCTTCTGGCGCCGCCCCGCCGCTGCCATGGATTCGTAATCGAAATCATCTTCCAGCTCTCCAGTGGTCTGTACTATCAGGCCCGTCCTATAGGCGCTCATGGCCTGTGCGTTTTCCTCGATCGAGCCGCATGCCGGCGGGCATCTCCAGTTTTTTCCGTATCGATTGCATCTGTCCGCGCCGCACATATCGCGCACCTCGCTCCGAGCCCTGAGCGTCGACGCGTCAAGCAGAGCGGCGTGCGAAAAACCGTAATTGACAGCTTTTATCACCAGGTTGTCCATCTCAGCTCTCCTTCTGTTCGAATGAATTTTTCCACGGAATATATTTTCATAGTTTAATTATATTATCAATCTTGTTTAATATCCGTCAACACATTCTCCAACCTCTCTGAAATCGCGTCGTAGCCGAAGTTGACCAGCTGTTCCTTCATCCACGATATCAGCTCGCCTTCCGCCTCATAGCTGTATTGATCGAGTTCGTTCATGACGCTCTGCATCGTGTCGATGTCGTAATCGCGGCTCGCCTCAAGCATTTTTTCGAACAATGAGCGATCGGGCGCCGGAAGCGTGTTTTTGGCGCTGTCCGCATCCGCTCCTATCTCGTCCGCGCTCTTCAGCAGGCCTTCGAGCTGTATGATCAACGTCTCGACATTGCCGATGAACGTCTCGCTGCCGGCCATCACACGGGCGAAATCGCCGCTTTTGGCCGATATTTCGAGCGCCTCGGCCATCCGTCCAACCTCGTCAGCGCTGATTCCGTAGCAGCTTCCCTTGGCTCCGTGCACAGTGACGGCATACTCCGACAGCGTGGCCTCCGTCACGTTTCTCAATGTATCCAGCAATTTCGGCATGTTTTGTGTGAACGACCTGATGACGCCGATGTAGACCGACGCTGCATCGTTGAACCGCCTCATTCCGGCGAATATATCAATGCCGCTTATGCGGGTTTTTTCGAGCAGGTTCTTTAGGATTGTCTCGTAGTTGTTTTGGGCATCGGGATCATGCACGCTTTCCTCCGCCGCTCGTATCGTCTCGGGGCTCTGTTTGTCCCTCACGAACCGGCGGAGAGCAGCGTCCAGCTTCACAACGTCGATGGGCTTTGTCAGGAACGCCTGAAAGCCGTTTTCCAGAAACATTTTGTCGTTGCCGACTATCGCGTTTGCTGTCAGCGCGATTATCGGGATCGTCTTAGCGTACTCACTGTTAATATCATTGCGGATTACTCTGACCGTCTCGATACCATCCAGCCCGGGCATCATGTGATCCATGAAAATCGCGTCATAGTGAATTTCCTCCTTGCGAATCAGGTTGATGGCGTCCATGCCGCTGGTAACGCAGTGAATCAGCAACCCCTCGTAGGACATCAACATGCCCCTTGCCACGTCGAGGTTCATGCTCACGTCGTCCACGACCAATACCTTGCCGTACGGCATCGGGACGTAATCGACGTTTTTTATCTTTCGGCTCGCCCTCTCCAGGAAACGGAAACCCTTGAGGTTGTCTGCGGACTCCCTCCCTATAGGACGGGGATCAATTATGCCCTGTCTGATGCGCACGGAAAATTTGCTGCCATGCCCGTATTCGCTCTCAACATTTATGGAACCGCCCATCATCGTGACCAGACGCTTGCAGATGGCGAGCCCGAGGCCGGTGCCCTCTATTGTGCGGTGGGTCAGCATGTCGACCTGTTGATAGTCGGAGAACAGCTTCCGGATATTTTCCTCCGAAATACCTATTCCCGAATCCTTGACATAACAATCGAGCCAGACTTCATCGTCCTCCCTGACGCACGAAAAGCCGAGTTCCACCATCCCCTGCGGCGTGTATTTTATGGCGTTGGAAAGCAGGTTGCTCAATATCTGCTTGATGCGAAGCTCGTCGCCGAAAAGCATGTTCGGCAGGTTCTCGTCGATCTCCAGTTTGAACGTAAGCGGCTTGGAGCCTATGCGCACGACGTTCATGCCGACGATATCGCTTATGACGCTTGCCGTTTCGTACTCTATGGGGATCAGTTCGAAGCGGCCGGATTCTATTTTGGATATATCCAGAATGTCGTTGATTATGTTGAGAAGCGTGACGCCGGAACCGTATATTTTTTCGAGGTTGAGAAGCGTGTCCTGTGGCAGCTGTTTTCGCAGCTCCAGTTCGGCAAGGCCGTTGATGACGTTGAGAGGCGTGCGGATCTCGTGGCTCATGCTGGCCAGAAACTCGCTTTTCGCTCTGTTGGCTGCCTCCGCGGCCTTGGCGCGCACTGCTATTGCTTTCGATACGATGAGGCTCAAAATTATCCCTAAGAAGATGACCACGGCGGACATGACCGTCATCTTGATCCCAGCGCGCACCGCGTACGAGTACACCATCGATATTTCACTGTCTCCGCTTTCGATCAGGGACTCTGTAAGATCGGCCAGACCGGTAATGTACTCATTCTCCAACAAGGCGATATCCCCGCTCTTTGTAAGACGCGGCATGATCATAAACCGGAGAACTCCCCTCATCGCCGCGTCAATCGCCTCGTCCTGCAGCTTTCTGTAGATCGGCCCTATCTTCAGGAGACGCAAATGAATCTCCCTCGCCTTCGGCGAGAGATAGTTCTCATCAACCGTTTTCACCATCTTGGCTATCTCGTCCCTGTTGCTCAAGATGAGGAAGTGATATCTCTTTAATTCCGAGTCGACTTTGATGTCCATCATACTTATGACTATTCTTCTGTTCTCGACGGCGAGGCTTCGTGCCTTGAGCATGTTGATGGTGGTCTTGATGTAATGTTCGTATGCGCTCTCGACGTTATCGGCTATCGTCATACTCGTGAAATAATCGGTATAGCCGACTAGCAGCATAAGTCCGGCCAATATTGAGACGAGGACAGGAATTTTACCTATTTTTTTTATACTTTCGAGCCATTTCACGCAGATATCCCCATTTATAAATAAAGTGCATAACTATTCATTCCGTATATGTTTTATCGGCTTTAAACCGCTTAAACTTTACCTGCCCTACGCCTTTTCCCACCGCCCACCCGAAAGACGATTAATAAAAGTTCTTAATTTTTACTTCTTACTTCTTCTTAATTTCTTTTCTTGCGGGCAGCGCCTTCAGCACTTTTTTCTTCGGATGCGCCGTTTCGTCGCCTGTATGGAAGAAAGCGAGTTCCTTCTGCAGCATTCCGGCGAGGTTCGCCAATCCCTCCGAACGCTCCGCGACCCTCTCGGACGCGGACGCCACATCCTGAGAGCTGCTTTTGATGTTTCCGCCGGCGTTCGAAGAGTCGTTTATCTTCGTCGACATACTCTGAACAGCCTCGGCGATCTCCTCGCTCGAAGCCGCCTGTTCCTCCGAGACGGCCGCCAAATCCTGCGTGGAGGCCGCTATTTCGTGCAGGTTGATTATCATGTTCGATATGGCCTCCTCGGTCTGTATCGACAGATCCCTCGCCTTGCCGGCGTCCCGCGCGTTCTCCACGGCGTAGCCCACTATCACGCTGAGTTCGCCGGATATCCGCGAGGCAATGTCGGCGATGCTCTTTGCCGCAAGATTGCTCTCTTCAGCGAGTTTGCGGACTTCTTCCGCGACAACCGCAAATCCTCTGCCCGCGTCTCCCGCGCGCGCAGCCTCTATGGCGGCGTTCAGCGCAAGCAGGTTCGTCTGTCCGGCTATGCCGCCTATCTGAATGACAAAGTTCTGTATCTGCTTGGCCCTGCCGCCCAATTCCGTAAGCGCCCCATTGGCCGCCGTCGCGCTCGCCGCGACCCTTGTGGTGTCCTGCACCACGCTGCGTACCGCGCTGCCTCCGACCTCGCCGGCGCTTATCGCCGTTTCCACCTTGCGGGCTATGTCCGTTCCCTTATCGGCAGTGGTCTGCGCTCCAGCTGCCACTTCCTCCACGGACGAGTTGACCTCTTCGCCGATGGCTGACAAATTGCGCAGGTTTGTGCTCATCTCGTCGATGTTCGCGCGGAATTCCTCGACAGAAGCGTTAGCCTCCTCGGCCATGGCCGAGAAGTCCTGCGCCGACTCCGATATCTCGCCGCCGGCTTCCTTCACCTTGTTCACCACATCGCGCAGGTTCGCGGCCATTTCGAGGATAGCCCGTCCCATGCGCGAGAGAGCGTCATCTCCGCTGATCTCGTAGTCGATGGTGAGATCGCCCCCGGCGAACTTCTTGATGTTTTCTTCCATTTCAGCAAGGGGCCCCGTGATATTTCCCGCCATCATGACGCCCAATATGACCGTTATGAGGATAGCGGCTGCCGCGATTATGAGATTTATAGTGGAGGCGCGTACGGAATACCGAACGTTAGCATCCTGCGTCTCCTGGGCCTCTTGCACCAAGCGGGCTGACATGCCGCGCAGAAGCGTGGTGTATGTCTCGGATGCCAATTCAATTTCGGTTAAAAATTTTTCCCACGCCGCGTCCTTGTCCGTAGCCTGGAGTTCTATCACTTCGTTCTGGAGCCGCCTCAATTTCAGGGCCGCTTCATTTAAATCGGCGAAATTCTTTTTTTTCTCGCTGGTGTGGGCAAGATCGCTCAGTGTTTGAATTATCTCCACCTGGGAAGCGCGCGCCTCTTCCAAATCCGCCCTGTATCCTCTCACTTTTTCCTGGTCATCTTGGAGGATTATTTTAAGAACGTCCTTCTGCGTGCGCTGAAGGTTGGCTCTCGCGATGCCGATATCAATGGCTGGAATGGTTTGCTCGTTGAAAGATCTGACGAAATTGTCCGAAACTACACTGCTGGTGCGGTAACTGAGTGCTAATACGGCTATTAATATGATCACTGGAACCGCGGCCAGCATACCTAACTTCGCCCCGATACTCATGCTCTTCAGCCAATTCATAACAATAATACCTCCTCTTAATTTATGACTTTTTGTTGAGTAGTAGAGTCTCCTGTTATTATAGCTGAGAACTCTTTTCTCACAAGAAATATAATAGTAAGCCTTTATTACGGGCATTGACAGTTATGGAAAGTATGATATGTTATTATCACATCTGCTGACACAACAGGCAGATTGACGGAGGTGACGTATGACAGCCGGTGTACAGTTGACATCAGGAGCGGGAAGTATTGACGCGGTTAGGGCATCGAGCGGGATGGCGGTTGCCGAAAGGGATATCCTCATGCGCGAGAAGGCGCTTGCGGCCTCTGTCCCAGGAGCTTCATCGCACACCGCTTACCGGTATGAGATAGGCCCCGACGGCAAACGTTACATAGTCGGCGCGGAAGTTTCAATGATAGCTCCCGAGGACGAATTGACCTCGACTCCGGGCATAAAAAAGCAAGCGGCCGCCGGCGATGTCGTGGACAACGAAAAATCGCCCAAGTCCGAATCCTCGAAAAATGCCAAACCCGACGGGGAAATCGCGCGTCTCGAACGGACGGAGCGTGAAGTGATAGCGCATGAGAATGCCCACAAAGCCTCGGCTGGACGTTTCGGCGGCCCTGTCAGTTACACTTATACGACCGGGCCGGACGGCAAGCGCTATATTACCGGCGGCGAGGTACCGATACACACTCCAGCCACGAACGATCCCGAAGAGGCGTTGAGCAACGCGAAACAGGTGATGCGCGCCGCGACAGCCCCCGCTGATCCCTCCGGCCAGGACATCGCGGTCGCCGCCTCTGCCGCGGCCATGGCGTCGGATGCGCTCGCTAATCTGGCCCGCGAGCGCGAGGATGAGGGCGGAAACTCGGAACACGCGGTAAATTCGGCCCGCGAAATAGCGCGCGCCTACTCGAAAAACGCATCCCCCAAAGGTTTATGGTCGACGAATGGATTCGAAAAAATCTCCGCCGCGGATGAAAACACTTTGTCGCAAGACAAGGCGGAGGTAACGCAAGACGAGGCGGAAGCAGCGGAGGAGATATCCCCCGAAAATCTCCCGAAGCTGGACATCGCCGCTTAAAAATGATAGAATTTATCGGCTGAATGAAAGGAATCCGGCGAATGAAACGTATGAGACGGATTCCTTGATTTATAAAAAATTATCCGCAAGGGAGTGTTGTCATGGCAACCAGAAGAGAGCCTCGGTTCAAGCTCTGCCGCCGTCTTGGGGTCGATATATGCAACCATCACAAGGCGTTAAAGAGGGTGAGCGGCCAGGCGCAGAAGAGCGGCCGCGCCGGAAAGAAAACATCCGAGTACGGGCAGCAGTTGATGGAGAAACAGAAGATAAAGGCCTATTACGGAGTTCTCGAACGTCAGTTCGTCCGTTATTATCAAATGGGACAGAAAAGCTCCGAGGCAACCGGTGTCGCTATGCTGAAAGCGCTGGAGTGCAGGCTTGACAATATGGTCTACCGCATCGGTTTCGGCCGTTCGATCAGGCATTCCCGCCAACTCGTAAATCACGGACACATTCAGGTCAACGGAAAGAAAGTCGATATCCCATCGTACGCCTGTAAGCCCGGCGATGTCATCTCCGTCCGCGAAAAATCCCGCGAGATCGAGAGCGTTCGTTCGTGTTTTCAGGAGTTGCGGCAGTATGACGTGGAATACATAGAAAAAAATTTCGATCAGTTCAGCGGCACCTTGACGAAGGAGCCCCCGCGCGAAAAGATTCCGATCGACGCCAATGAGATAATGGTGGTCGAGCTGTTCTCGAAGTAAAAAAATTCAAGTACATCCTCTACGGTCACAGTACAACCATCCACGATGATAAATCATCACCAAACGGAACAAAACTGGTGTGACGGAGAGGCCCCGAAATAATTTCATAAATAGTAGGGGCGGATGTTATCCGTCCCTACGAAATCCATATCCAAAAAAGAATGGAAACGGATATACAAACGTACCGAGCAAGGCGGGCTTTTAGAGACGAAGCTTGAGTGCGCCGAGGTAGTGTATGTTACTCAATCGTTATGCACCAGCAAGACTTCCCCGGAATATCGTTTCATAGCGACCCGGGAAGAGTGCAATATTTCAGATAAAACGTCGAGAGAAATCGTACAGGATACACTTCAGAGAGAATTGGGATTTGAGATAGAAGAAGCCGCATATGACCTATATGAATGAGCGTGTGTACAAGGTATTCGGAATCGTCACAAATATGCTGAAGATGGAAGCGAGCGAGTTGGTATTGCTGCATCACAAGCGCTGCGGAAAATCGGAGGAAATACACAGGATACTGAAGGACGATCTGGCAGGAGGTCATGTGGTATCGAAAAAGTTCGGAGCGAATGCGGCATATTGGAACATAGCAGTATTGGCATCGTCGTTGCATAACATCCTGAAAAATTACTTTCTTCCCACAACGTGTCGGAAATCGCGTCCCAAAACATTAAGATTTTTGTGTCGGCAATGACAGCATTCGCTATTACTTCCTCGGGACAAATTGAAAGAGACGCGTGGAACATATTTGGCGCAGGCGCAAAGAATTCTTATGATCCAGAGAGGCTTCTTGATGTTATAATAGTAAGCGCGAACCTGAAGCAGACGTTGTGGCGGTTATATCCGCATGTAGGGTGATAACCTGTGAACACTGTATTTACGGTTATTTTGCGAACCGAGATACCCGCGCTCCTTGCAGCTTGGCAACTGAAACATATTTTCGTCGTGAAACCTCCCTGTGTTTGTTTAATAAAACAGCAGGTACGCGATATAATGCTGACGGAACCAGTTTTACCAAGGGTTCGCACTAGCTACGTCGCGCCCTCACGGGCGCGTGAGTTGAAACTACGAAGGGTGAGCCAGAATACCACGAAAGCAATCGTCGCGCCCTCACGGGCGCGTGAGTTGAAACCTCGGCGGCGATAGCGGCATACACCGGCGCTATGTCGCGCCCTCACGGGCGCGTGAGTTGAAACTGTGATAGCTAAGGTAGGTTAGATATATGCTTAGAGAAGCGTCGATAGTCACTGGCCCGATGCGAAGCGGCACAAGCTGCGTCACTGGGTTGCTGGAGCTTTGCGGTTTCGACCTGGGGCGCAATATCCGCGTTCTGCGGAACGAGACGCCGATGAACCCGAGGGGACATTTCGAACACGACCTGCTCTTCGCGGTCAATGAACGGCTCTTAATCGAAATCGCACCTTTTTGGGGGATATTTGCGCCGCCTCCGCGTGACGAACTGATGGCGCTCGCCGCCAAAAGACAAAATTATTTCCGGATTTTTTTGAAGGAATTCGACGGCGAACTTTGTAAAGACCCGCTCTTCTGCCTGACTCTGTCAGCGTGGCTGGACGTGTGGCCGGAACTTAGCCGGGCGGTTTTCTGCCTGCGGCATCCCGCTGAGGTCGCGGTTTCTATGCGCAAGCGTTACGGGACGAATTTTGATGAGGGTTTGCGCATCTGGCGCGAATACAGCCTCAGCTTTTTCGAAAACTCCGAAAGGATAAATGTATTCATCTTCGACTACAACCGTTTCTGCCGCGAGCCGCTCGACACGTTCGCCGAACTGCTGAACTGGTTCGGGCGTCCCATTGATCTGGAGACGCTGCGAAACAACATCGCCTCTTTCTGGAGCGCGCCAGCATCGGCGCTGTCCTCACATTCCGAAGGAGAAACTCTGCCGGACGACGTCCAAAAACTTTACTTGGACCTGCTGAAATCATCACAAGCGTTTTCTTGAGGCTGAAGTATCCGTGCCGTTCATCCCTGAATGCCTGCCAGCCAGGAACATCAGAAATTCCGCCGCCCGCACCATGTGCATGATACGGGCGGTGGTGCGTTTTATCGGTTGAAACTCATGTGAATCACCCGAGGTTTTTTTCCAGCCGGTCGAGTTCTTCCTTCAGTTTTTGAGGCAGTTTGTCGCCGAATTTGGCATAGAATTCGCGGATGCCCTTCGCTTCCTCGCGCCACAGTTCGCGATCCACATTCAGCAGGCCTTTCAGGATGTCGAGCGATATATCGAGGCCTTCGAGGTTTATTTCCTCGGGCCTGGGCAGATATCCGATCGGGCTCTCGACCGCGTCCGTCTCGTCGAAGGCGCGTTTGATTATCCATTCAAGCACGCGCATGTTCTCGCCATAGCCAGGCCAGATGAAGCTGCCGTTCTCGTCGGTGCGGAACCAGTTCACGTTGAAAATCTTGGGCGGCTTGGGTATGCGCCTGCCCATTTCGAGCCAGTGGGCGAAATAATCCCCCATGTGATAGCCGCAGAACGGAAGCATGGCCATCGGGTCGCGGCGGACAACACCGACCGCTCCAGCCGCGGCCGCCGTTGTCTCGCTTGCCATTATCGAACCCACGAACACGCCGTGATCCCAGTCCCTCGACTGATACACCAGAGGGGCGGTCTTCGCCCGGCGACCGCCAAAGACCAGCGCGGATATCGGCACGCCCTCAGGGGATTCGAACTCACTCGAAATGCACGGGCACTGTTTGGCGGGAGCGGTGAAGCGGCTGTTCGGATGTGCGCCTTTCGAGCCGCCGGCGCAGTCCCAGCGTTCGCCCTTCCAGTTGAGGGCGTTCTTCGGCGGGTTCTTGTCGAGGCCCTCCCACCAGACCGTGTTGTCGTCGAGATTGTGAACGACGTTCGTGAATATGGTGTTTTTCTGACACGAAAGAAGGGCGTTGGGATTCGATTTCATGTTCGTCCCGGGGGCGACTCCGAAGAATCCCGACTCGGGATTGACGGCCCACAGACGACCATCCGGTTTTATGCGCAGCCACGCTATATCGTCGCCGACGCACCAGACCTTGTAACCCTTTTTGCTGTAGACCTCCGGCGGGATCAGCATCGCGAGATTAGTTTTGCCGCACGCCGACGGGAAAGCCGCCGCCAAATACCGTATCTCCCCCTGCGGGTTTTCTATGCCGAGTATCAGCATGTGTTCGGCCATCCAGCCCTCTTGCCATCCGAGATACGACGCGATGCGGAGGGCGAAGCACTTTTTGCCCAGCAGGACGTTGCCGCCGTAACCGGAATTTATCGACCATATCGTATTGTCCTCCGGGAACTGGACGATATAGCGATTCTCTTCGTCGATGCCGGCTTTGGCGTGAAGGCCCTTGGTGAAATCAGCCGGGTTTTCGCTGGCGTCGAGACATTTCAGGACGCGGACACCAATGCGGGTCATTATCGCCATGTTTAGCACGACGTATATCGAATCGGTCAGCTCGATGCCGAATTTGGCGAACGGCGACTCGGGAACGCTCATGGAAAACGGAATCACGTACATCGTGCGGCCCCTAATGGCGCCGTCGTAGAGTTTTCGCAGTTTGGCGTACATCTCGGCGGGATCCGTCCAGTTGTTCGTGGGGCCTGCGTTCTCAGCCTCGCGCGAACATATGAACGTGCGGTTTTCGACGCGCGCCACGTCGTTCACCGCCGTGCGGTGCAGGAAACATCCGGGCAGTTTTTCCGGGTTCAGTGCGATTATTTCGCCCGCGGAGAGGCTTTCCTCGCGCAGCCGGTTCAACTGTTCCTCCGAGCCGTCTATCCAGACGACGGCGTCGGGTTTCGTCATGGCGGCCATTTCGCCGACCCATTCATTTACCGCTTTGTTGTTGGTCAATGACAATACAAACATCCTTTCGTTTCGCAAGACTTATTTATATATTATAACGCCTGAGATAAAAAATCGCGATTGCATCGTGGATGTCTGCATGAATTCTTAAACTGAACTGTGCGGAATCAGCCATTCAATATTATAAACGCGAAAATCTTAGGTTTATTCCGCCGCCGGGCCCGGCAAGGCCAGACCGAAGACGAAATATGAGACATATTGCGAAAAACATTTCGTATAACTTTTTTTGCATAACTCCATCATCTCCTTTGAACTGTTCGAGAATGGCAATTCAGTTTACAAATATAAAATTCTTTCGGATATTTAACGTTTATCTATTGACAATTACGGGAATCGATGATAAAAATATCCGCATAAATTATTCACGCGTCAAGTGCGGATAATTTATGCGGATACAGACGGTGTATATCGCCGTCCGGGAACGCGAAGAACCTTAAAACAGCCAACTCATACATCCCTTCATCTTCCTTTCAGTGCCCTTCGGGCGGACGATGACCTGGCAGAAGACAAAAAACGCCAGGCCATTCGTTTTCTATATTTTTTATTATAAAATAATGCTGAGATAGCATGAAAATTTTTGAGGAGGAATATCGTCGATGAAAGGAAAAAATATCGCCATGGCCGTATTCAGCGGCACGGGAAATTCCCTGGAAGCCGCACGGGTTTTGGCCGAGGTTCTCGCGGAATTGGGGCACGACGTCACGCTGCATTCCATGGAACGGAGCGTGAATCATATTTGCCCTGACGGCGGCGCGCTCGGCATTGTGGCGACCGTCGCCTGTTTTTCGACTTATCCCACCGCCTGGAGATTCATAGATTCGCTGCCTCCCGGCGAAGGGCGCGAGGCCTTTTTCCTGGCCACAATGGGCGGCTTCGGCGGAGGCATGCAGGGACCCATTGGGCATACGCTTGCCGCTAAAGGGTACAGGCCGGTCGGTTCTCTTATCGTGACAATGCCAGGCAATTATGGGAACAAAGTCTTGGACGAGGCGAAAAACAAATCGCTGAAAGATTCGGCTGTCTCGCGTATCAGGAAATACGCCCGCGAACTCGATGAAGGTACCGCGAAATGGCCCGGTGGCGTCCCGCTCGTTTCGAATTTTTTTGCCTCGCTGGCTCACGGGCGCAAACCGTGGAATTTATTCCGCAGAATGTTTCCTCTGACGGTCGCCGCGGAAAAATGCACAGCGTGCGCGTTGTGCGCAAAACTGTGCCCGGAAAACAACATAGCGCTCGAAGACGGACTGGCCGTTTTTGGCGATAGATGCGAGTCGTGCCAACGGTGCATCGCTTTTTGTCCGAGCCAAGCCATTTACGTTCCAGGCAAACCGTCGGTTCAGTATCGCGGTACGAGCCTCGAATCGATCATGTCATTGCGAAATTCCGATCGTTTTTAGCCGGCTGTGTATTAGTATTCGCGCATGTGAAGGAAGAACAGTTTTTTGTTAACAGGCGCAGATTTTGGGAGTTATGATTGATGCTGCGGCGTATCAAAAATTAAATTGCCGCATAGGAACTGCCGGTATCCGACAAAGCGGCAAGGCGTACTTGGGCATGTGAATCCGGAGGGGTTGAATAATGAAGGGAATCGTAACGGTTTTGGGGAAGGACTCCGTCGGAATAATCGCCAAGATATGTTCGTACATGTCCGACAAGAATGTAAACGTGCTAGATATAGCGCAAACGATAATCGACGGTTATTTCAACATGATGATGATTGTCGACTTGAACGGCTCCGCGGCGCCGCTCGCGTCCATGGCGTCGGAACTGGAAACCCTGGGGCGGGATATCGGAGTCGTCGTCCGCCTCCAGCATGAGGATATCTTCAATGCCATGCACAGGATATAGCGCATGATCACCATAAATGAGGCGAACGAGACCATCCGTATGATATCCGAAGCCAATCTCGACGTGCGAACCATAACGATGGGGATAAACCTGCTCGACTGCGCCGACAGTGATTGCGAAGCCTTCTGCCGGAAAATTTACGACAAGATAACGCGCAGGGCTGAACGCTTGTCCCGCGTGGGGGAGGATATAGCGAAAGAATACGGCGTGCCGGTGATAAACAAGCGTATTTCCGTGACGCCGATCGCGATAGCCGCTGCCGGCTGCCGTAAATGTGATTACGCGGAGATAGCCCGTGCCCTGGACAGGGCGGCGGATGCGGTAGGGGTCAATTTCATCGGCGGTTTCTCCGCTCTGCTCCAAAAGGGGATAACGCCGGAAGACCTCGCACTGCTGGATTCCATACCTCCGGCGCTCGCGGGCACAGAGCGGGTGTGTTCGTCGCTGAACCTCGGTTCCACGCGCTCTGGGATAAACGTCGACGCCGTGAACATCTCGGCGCGCGCGATAAAGGACATCGCCTCCATGACGGGCGACCGCGATTCGGTAGGGTGCGCGAAGTTCGTAGTGTTCTGCAACGCAGTGGAGGACAATCCGTTTATGGCCGGCGCGTTTCACGGCGTGGGAGAGGGAGAATCTGCCATAAACGTCGGCGTCAGCGGCCCCGGCGTGGTGAAACGCGCCATAGAGGCGGCGCGCGGCGCCGATTTCGAGACACTCTGCGAGACCGTGAAGCGTACGGCGTTCAAGATAACGCGCGTAGGCCAACTGGTCGCTCAGGAGGCCTCGCGGCGATTGGGAGTTCCCTTCGGCGTCATTGACCTCTCTCTCGCGCCGACCCCAGCCATAGGCGACAGCATCGCCGAGATACTGCGGGAGATGGGACTGGAGCAGCCAGGCGCGCCAGGTTCCACAGCGGCGATCGCCATATTGAACGACAACGTGAAAAAGGGCGGAGTCATGGCCAGTTCATATGTAGGAGGTCTGTCCGGCGCGTTCATTCCGGTGAGCGAGGACCACGGCATGATAGAGGCGGTCAGAGCCGGCGCGCTCACCATGGAAAAACTAGAGGCCATGACCTGCGTTTGCTCGGTTGGCATAGATATGGCCGCGATTCCGGGCGATACGCCGGTTGACACGATATCCGGCATAATCCTCGACGAGATGGCGATAGGCATGATCAACGGCAAGACGACAGCCGTGCGTATAATCCCGGTCGCCGGCAAAAGTGTCGGCGACACTGCGTATTTCGGCGGATTGCTCGGCGAAGCCCCGGTGATGGCCGTGAACGGCTTCGGCTGTTCTACGTTCGTGAGAAGGGGAGGACGCATACCGGCCCCGATACACAGCTTCAGAAATTGATCCTTTAAATTCCCGATGCGTTTGTCCTGTACCGGCACCGCTATTTGCGGTTCAGGTGCAGGGCGAAACCCATGAACGTTCTGTTCAGGTACGCGAACTGAATGCGGCCGCCCTTGATCCTGACGGTTTCCTCGACGGGTTTGACGCCGAATCCCGAGAGCCATTCGAGGGCCCTCTCGACAGAAATCGTCTCGATGGCTATGTGTCCGTGGTCGCCGCGGCCCGGTTTTTTCATCATCTCAAACGCACGGCCTACGAACGCGGAATTATCGCCGTCCTTCAGCGGCATTCCCAGCAGTGCGGACAGAAATTTCGCGTTTTCGAGCACATCCGATCCGTCGGGGTTGATTCCTATGTGCAGCAGCGAAAAGCCCAGCGACAGGATGCGGGCTTCGCGGCAGAGACGCTCCACGCCTGCGTAGTCCCCGGACTCAATCAGCCCGGCGGGTACCATCCAGCTTCCGCCGACGGCGTGGACGTTCGGGAGAGCCAGATACTCCGTCACGTTTTTCTCGTTTATTCCTCCGGTTGGGATGAAGGAGACCTTGTCTCCGTAAGGTCCGGCGAAAGCCTTCAACATGCCGGTTCCCCCGGCGTTTTCGGCGGGGAAGAATTTCAGCACTTTGAGCCCGTATTCGAGGGCCTGTTCTATCTGCGACGGCGTGGTGACGCCCGGTGTCACGGGCACGCCCTTTTTGACGCAGTATTCCACCACTTTAGGATTGAACCCGGGCGACACGATGTAGCGCGCGCCGGCTGCGACGGCCGTGTCGACCTGACCCGGAGTGAGGACGGTGCCCGCGCCGACTGTGAGTTCCGGCAGTTCCTTCGACAGGATCCTGATCGATTCTTTGGCGGCGTCGGTGCGGAACGTCACCTCCGCGACGGGCAGATTGCCGGCCAAAAGCGCTTTACCCAGAGGCAGAGCCCGGTCGGGTGATTCGAGCTTGATAACCGGTATGAGACCTATGCTGCCCAGTTTTTTCAGCACATCTTCCATCTTCGCACTCCCTATCTTTGCACCCTGCCCGAAGCGTCTCCGGCGGCAAGGTTTTTTACGTCTTCCAGCGATATCCTGTTATAATCGCCGTATATCGTGTGTTTCAGAGCAGACGCGGCAGCGGCGAACTCGACAATCTCCTGCGGGCCGCCGAGATTGCCTAGGCCCCATATCAATCCCGCACCGAACGCGTCGCCTCCGCCTATGCGGTCGACGATGTCGCGTATCTCGTATTTTTTGCTCGTGTAGAAGCCGTCCTTCGTGGCCATCACGACCGACCAGTTGTTCCAGTCGGCGCTGAGGCTCTCTCTCAAGCTCACGGCGAAATGCGCGACGTTGGGGAAACGCGCCGTAACGAGCCGGGCCAGCTCACGGTATTTAGACGCGTCGAGCGAACCCTTGGCGACGTCGACGTCAAGTTCTATCCCGAGACACTTCTGGCAGTCCTCCTCGTTGGCTATCAGCACGTCGACTTGCGACGCCAACTCCGTCATGACTTCTTCGGGCGAACGTCCCCATTTCCACAGTTTTTTTCTGTAGTTGAGGTCGCACGATATTTTTACCCCGTTCGCGCGGGCAGCTTTCACCGCTTCAAGCGCGGTCTCCGCGGCGCTTCGCGACAGCGCCGGCGTGATGCCGGTCGTGTGAAACCAGTGAACGCCCTTGAAGATGTTGTCCCATTTGAGTTCGCCGGGCGATATCTCGGATATCGACGAATGTGCGCGGTCGTAGACGACCTTCGACTGCCGCATCGACGCGCCCGTTTCCGCGTAGTATATCCCCATGCGCCCGCCCTTTCGCAGTATGTGCGATGTCCCGACGCCGAACGCCCTCAGCTCCCTTATGGCGGCGTCGGCGACGGCGTTTTGCGGGAGCGCCGTCACGAATTCCACGCTCTCCCCGTAGTTCGCGAGCGATACCGCCGCATTGGCCTCCGCTCCCCCGAAAGTGGCCTCCAGCCGCGGCGTCTGAAACAAAATTTCGTGTTCGGGCGGCGATAGACGCAGCATCAGTTCGCCGAACGTAACGTATTTTTTGGACATATTCTTCTCTCCTCTTTTGCCGCGCAAAAAAATTTTGTATGGAATGCTTCAATGGCCGGCCACATTATTATAATGCGTCAGGACACGTTTGCGGGATAGCGAGGCGGCGCTGAACCATGACTTTTTTCGAGATCGGAAATAAAAAGCCGCCGAAACCTTGATAAATCAAGTTTTAACGGTTTTATTATTTTTATCTTTTCAATTTCGCACTGTCTATTTTTTTATATAATATTTCAACCGTTATTATTTTCAAGATCAATATTATTCCAATAAATATCGGGAATAAGTCAAAATTTGTTTGCGAGGCAATCCGTCCAAATACTGGAGGCATTAAAGTGGTGCCAATATAGGCACTTGCCATTTGTATTCCTATTACGCCCTGTGAGTATTCTTTCCCGAAATTTTTTGGCGTTTCATATATAAGACTTGGATATATAGGGGCACAACCCAGGCCTATCATAAAAAATCCAGCTAATAATGTATAATTCCCAAACGGCAATACCAAAACAATAATCCCTCCGGCAATTATTCCCTGTCCCAGGCGGATCATTTGCCTGCTGCTTAATTTCATGGTTATAAATCCTGATACAAAACGTCCTGACATTATTCCGGTATAATATAACGCTATCCATTGAGCGGCAATTTCCGGTGATATATTTTTTGCCAGTACCAAATAACTGCTCCCCCATAATCCCGTTACCGTTTCAATTGAACAATAACAGAAAAATGCCGTAAGAACCTCTTTAACCCCAGTAATACGCAATAATCGGATAAATTTCACAGATTCATTTTTTATTGCCGTTTCGTTTTCTTTTTTGTTTCCCCATAAGGGCAGGGAAATAAACAAAAGTACGACGAGACAAATTTGTATTATGCCAATAGTCCTATAACCCAAATTCCATGAATTCTTCCGTATCAAAAAGGCCGACATAATAATAGGGCCGATTGAGGCTCCTACACCCCAAAAACAATGAAGCCAGTTCATATGTCTTGCCTTATAATGCAACGCCACATAATTGTTTAACGCGGCATCGACAGAACCGGCTCCCAAGCCCAACGGAATTGCGAAAAGGCATAACGCTGTAAAAACGTGGGAGAGAGAAACTCCGATAAGAGCAACGGCGGTCATTAAAACGCTCACCGCCGTAACGATACCTGTGCCCAAACGTCTTATGATTTTTTCACTGAATACGCTTGAAACAACCGTCCCGCCGGCAACAATCATGGAAATAAATCCGGCGTAATGCAAAGGGACATTCAATGAGTTATACATTGAAGGCCATGCGGAACCAAGTAGAGAATCCGGTAAACCGAGGCTGATAAATGAAATATAAATAATAATCAAAAGCAATGCCGTGAACATGCAGTTCCTCTCTCACAAGGCCCGTATCGAAATTTACAGATAATCACCGAAATTGTTTTTCATTATGACGCCGAGCCTGATCGGTTCGACTTCTATCGGACGTCCCGAGAGATATTGATGCATGGCTATCACCGCACGTTCCGCCTGCGACCGCTGATCCTTCCAGATGGACGCGTCGAGCGTTCCGTCGTCGAAAAACGGCTTCATCTCCTCGAAAACGTCGCTCCCCACTATCCTGACGCGGGCCGACAGGCCAAGTTCCGCGACCGTCCCGCAGGCGTTGTACGTGTCGCGGGCGGTGATGGCGTAAATTCCGGTTATATCGTCCGCGTCCGTGAGAGCTTTTCGCAGGCTGTCCGTAAATTGATGGGGGATCGTGTGGTAATTGTATATTTCGGTGATTTCGGTGGAAGGATGAACGCTTCGCATGTACGAGGAAAAACCTCTCCTGTTGGCGGCGAGATTCTCGGCAGGCTTGATACCTCCTGCCAGCAGCGCGCGCCCTGCCGGCATTATATAACCCAACACCTCGGCGGCGAGCCTGCCGACCCTTTCGTTCGGGGCGCTCACGCAAGCGACGCGCTTGGACGCAGGGGCATCCGAGTTCACTGTCATTACCGGTATGCCCGCCTCGAAGAGATTGTCTATGGCCTCTTCGAGTTTCGTCTCGTCCCAACAATGGAGAATCACTCCGTCGGCGTCGTCCTTTCGCGCCAACTCGCGGAGTATGGCATCCTGGCTCTCCCAGTTGTCCTCGCACTCTATCCGTGTTATCCTGACGCGATAATCGCTCAGGTAACGCTCGGCTCTGTCGACGCCCTCCCACATCTTGTGGAAAAAGAAATTGCGCGGCTCGCATTTTCCGCGAAAGACGGCCGCTATGCGGATCGCCTTGCGTTTGAGCGACGAAGCCGCCATGTTGACCGAATATTCCATATCGTCCGCGATGCCGAGGATTTTTTTCCTCGTGTCGTCGCTGACGCCCTCTTTGGAGTAAAGTACCTTGTGGACGGTAACGGCCGAAACCCCGGCGCGTTTGGCGATATCCTTCAGAGTCGTGCGTTTATCCATAGCAGCCCGCTTCCCCAAATATCCGAAATAAACGTTTAAGCGGAAAGATATTATCATCGCGGACGTTTTCGTGTCAATGAAACGCGAAACGCCGGCGGCGTTTATTTGCGGCTAAAATTCCAGTCTTTACATCCAGGATTGAATAGTTACAATAACATATGGATCATTCGCGCGGTGCTTGCACGACGAAGACATTTATAAGCACCGAAATATTGTCGGAAGACCGCTCGGACGCTTAGTAATACGGTAAAATATTCGCACGATACGTTAAACTTGATGCGAGGTCTTTGGTGTACATATTTTGGGTTTGACGTTTATTGTATTATATTAATACCAACGCGAACTTGTGGTTTTACGAACGTCATGGATCGATGGACAGGAGGTTCAATTCAATGGAGCAAGACCGAAAGGTGATAATGATTGTGGACGACAATATCGCCAATCTAAAAATAGCGAAAAACGCCCTCTCCGAAATTTATGACGTGTTTACGGTTCCATCCGCCGTTAAGATGTTCGATCTGCTCGAACGCAATAAACCTGAACTTATACTTCTCGACATCAACATGCCGGAGATGAGCGGCTATGAGGCAATCAAAATTCTGAAAAACAACCTCCAGACGCGCGATATCCCCGTTGTCTTCCTCACAGGCAAGAGCGATTCGTACAGCGAGGTGGAAGGGCTGTCCCTCGGGGCGATCGATTATATATCGAAGCCGTTCATGCCTATGCTGCTTCGCAAGCGAATTGAACTGCACCTTACGCTTGAAGAGCAAAAGCACGCACTGGAGGCACAGACGCAAAGGCTCGAAGCGCAGCAGACCGAGCTTCAAAACTTCAACGAGAACTTGAAGTCCATGGTTGCGGAAAAGACCCAAAAAGTGCTGGAGCTGCAAAACGCGATACTGCAAATCGTGGCGGATCTGGTGGAAAGCCGCGACGAGACCACCGGAGGACATATCGAACGCACACAGCACGGGCTGAGGGTGCTCCTCGACGGATTACAGGAACTTGGGCTCTATAGGGAACAGGCGCGGGATTGGGACATCGACCTCATGCTGCAGTCCTCTCAGCTCCACGACGTCGGCAAGATCGCGATAACGGACAGCATCTTGAATAAACCTGGCCGTCTCACGCCCGAAGAGTTCGAGGAGATAAAAAAACATACCACCATGGGCGTCAAAATAATCGAGAAGATAGAGGCCAACACGTCCGAAAGCGAATTTTTGAAATACGCGAAGATCTTTGCGGGGACGCATCATGAAAAATGGGACGGAAGCGGTTACCCAAACGGGATATCGGGCGAGGATATCCCGTTGCAAGGGCGCGTGATGGCGATTGCCGACGTTTATGACGCGCTGGTCTCTGACAGACCGTATAAAAACGCGCTCACACATGAGGAAGCCGTGCGCATAATCATCGAGGGCAGAGGCTCGCATTTCGATCCCGTATTGGTCGACGTATTCGAACGGTACGCGGATCGATTCGCCTATGGCGGCGAATGATTGTCCGGCGTACATGAAAAATTATTTGCGTCCCACCCGGCAATGACACCGCAGCCGCTGATGTTTTTATTGGGCGAACCCCATGAAGGATGTGAAATTAAATGGCTTTGAGCAAGGAAATAATAACCAGGATAATTTCCAACACGAAAAACGTTCGCCTGATGTTTATCATCATGTCATTCACAGTGCTGTGTCTGTCCGTATATACCAACGTGGTCTTAAGCCAATATGTGAATTCGGAGGCGCGTAACATAGTGGAGAGACTGAAAGCAACCGCCGTGGCCGCGACTTCTCTCGTGAGCGGCGCGGAATTGGATTCGTACCGTGACGCGGAAGATACAAAGCTCCCGAGCTATCAAAAGTTGAAGAGAAAGCTGCGGGTTTTCGCGAAAAATATGAATGTCACATATGTTTACTATATGCGCATACTTGACGGTAAAATTCAGTATATCATCGACAACGATTTCGACGAGAAAACAAGGGTGGGGCTGGACACTTCGCTCGTCGACATCTCCATAGAACACTCCGTCGCGGGCGCGTTTGCGGGACAAATCACCTGTGACGATGTCGAAGGGGATTCTGAGGGCTGGGAAGGGATGATATCGGCTTACGCTCCGGTTTACAGCGCGGGCGGCGTAGTCACGTCGGCAGTCGGGATCGATATCAATGACGCTCAGATAATTGCCTCCAGCCAAAAAATGATAAATATCGCGGGCCTGCAGGTTTTAGCGATTGGCCTGGTGATCGCTAGCGGCCTCGTCTGTCTTTGGGGATATCAACTCGCGGCAAATTCGGCTTCCGAGGCAAACAGGAGCAAATCCGACTTTCTGGCCCGCATGAGCCACGAGATACGCACCCCGATGAACGCGATAATCGGCATGAGCGAGCTTGCGGTCCGAGAGTACGGAAAACCGGAGGGGCTCGATTTTATCGCCGAAATACGGCAGGCCGGGACAAATCTGCTTTCCATAATAAACGACATCCTGGATTTTTCCAAAATCGAGGCGGGGAGTTTGCAGATCAGCGAGGCACTCTATAATACGGCTTCCTTGTTGAACGATGTGACGGCGATTATCCAGGTGCGCATAAAGGGAAAACCCATCCGGTTCATTTCCGAGATAGACTCGGCTCTGCCGACGGCTTTGGAAGGCGATCAGATCAGGGTCAGGCAGATATTGCTCAACCTCCTGTCCAACGCCGTTAAATATACCAGGGAGGGGTTTGTAAAGTTCATCGTTTCCGGCGAAAGGACCGGTGACGGCAGGATAAACCTGACGTTTAAGGTGGCCGACAGCGGGATCGGCATAAAAAATGAGGATATTGCCAAATTGTTCGGGAACTTCGTGCGGGTGGATCAGAAGCGCAACATGAGCATCGAGGGAAGCGGCCTGGGGCTCATCATCACCCGCAGCCTCTGCAACGCGATGGGCGGGGACATCACGGTCGAGAGCGAGTACGGCAAGGGATCCGTTTTCAGCGCGACCATCACCCAGCTCATCTCTGACGACCAGCCGCTCGGCGACATCGACAAAAAGCTCGATGTCGCGCCGATGTCCGCGAACGTCCGTTTCACGACCCCGAACGCCCGAGTGCTCATAATCGACGACATTGCCACGAACCTAATGGTGATAAAGGGACTGCTGGCACCGTATGAGATGAACATATCGACATGTCTGGACGCAAGGGAGGCCATCGACCTGATCAAGAAAGAATCGTTCGACATCGTTTTCATGGATCACATGATGCCCGGCATGGATGGAATAGAAGCGACCCACGCTATCCGCGCGCTGGACGGCAAATATTTTAAAGAAGTCCCGATAATCGCGCTCACTGCCAGCGCGATATCCGGTATGCGCGATATGTTTCTGCAAAACGGCTTCAGCGATTATCTGGCGAAACCCGTGGAGATACCTAAGCTGAACGGAATAATAGAGCGATGGATCCCTAAGGAAAAAAGGGTGAAGCGCAAAAACGGCGCTGACACCTCAGGCACGCGCGCCGCCGGCGCTGACGCTTGCGGCGCGGCGTCCGAAATCGGCCTTGATATCGAAGGTCTCGACGTATCGCAAGGGATAATCATGACGGGCGGAACCCTCAAAGACTACATCAGCGTGCTCGAACTCTATTGCAGCGATGTCGACAAGCGTCTGGAAGTCTTGCGCGGGACGCCCGATGAAAATGGGCTCAAGTCCTTCATCACGCAGGTGCACTCGATCAAGAGCGCCTCCGCGAGCATCGGAGCGGCCGCGTTGTCGGAGGCGGCGGCGCTTTTGGAGGCGGCCGGCGGCAGGAGTGATATCGAATATATTCGCGAAAATCTGGGTTTTTTCTACCAAAACCTTATCGCGACGACCGGACGCATCAAAGCCGCCCTTTCCGAAAAAAGCGCAAACACGTCCAAGCGGCAAGTTTCGGACCACAGAGAATCCTTGCAATTACTGAAAAACGCGCTGTCCGAGGAGAACATAGGCGGCATAGACAAGATATTGGCCGACCTGAACGAGGAAGAACTCGACGCGGCCACAAGAGATTCCCTGTCGAAAATTTCCGATCTGACGCTTGTGGGAGAGTTCAAAGAAGCATGCGCGATAGCAGAAAAGCTGGTTCAATGATCGTTTCAGCCATAAAAACGAGACGGGGATGAACGCCGTGCAATTCAGAGCTTTTGAACCGGGCATAGAGGTGAAGGGACAAACGGTGTACTCGATCATCGACGGACTGGGTTACTTTACCAACATATCCAGGCGATATCTGAGTCAGGTGGGCATTGGGACTGTGAAGGACAAAAAACTTGTGCTGGATAAAGAAGGATGGTATTCGCAGGAGGCGTGGCTCAAGGCGTTTGAAAATATCGCGAGACAGATAGGCAGCAGAGTGTTATTCAACATAGGCATGTCTATTCCGCGCAACGCCGAGTTTCCGTCTTTGACGACGGATGTGAAGAGCGCCATATATGCTGTGGATGTGGCCTACCATCTCAATCATCGCAAAAACGGCAAACGGATGTTCGACATACAGACCAACGTCATGATGGAAGGCATCGGGCATTACGGATGCGACCCGATACCGGGCAAAAACGAAATAATAAGCGTCTGCAACAATCCCTGTCCATGCTCCTTCAACAGGGGAATCCTGACCGCGATGGCGCGGAAGTTCGAACCGTCAGCCAGGATCGTCCATGACAACTCCAAAGAATGTCTCAAGTATGGGGCTGATTCGTGCACTTTCCATATTTTATGGTGACCTGTGCCGGTTTCGAAGAATTCTGAGATGGATATAGACATAGCGGATTATATCGACGAAGTTGTGCTTTCATTGGTAACAAAAGCGATAAACCACGTCGCGTCGATAGCGGAACTTCTTTCCGACATCAATACTATAAGGGCTATGGCCGAGGAACTGAACGCGTTTATCAAAAACAGCGAGGCAGAGAGCAGCGTAGCGGCAAAATCCGGCGAGATGGCACAAACCGCCGGGGTCGTCTTTGAACGCGTCCGCAGCCTCGAACATGAAGTCGCGCGGATGAGCATGGACATAAACGAAATCATGGGGAGCGTCGAAGATTTGAACGCCGCAAGGCTTAAATCCGACAGAGAAAACAGGAGCAAAACACTGTTTTTGGCCCGCATGAGTCACGAACTGCGGACGCCGATGAACGCGATAATCGGAATGGGCGAACTTGCCGAGAGGGAATACGGGCGTCCTGAATGCCTGGGATATATCCGAGACATCAAGCAGGCGGGAACGAACCTGCTCTCGATCATCAACGACATACTCGATTTCTCCAGAATAGAGTCCGACAATTTTCAGATAATCCAGTCTTCCTACGACACAGTTTCGCTCTTCCACGATGTGATCGCCATCATACGGGTCAGGCTCGCGGAGAGCCCCGTCCGTTTTATGACGAGCATAGATCCCGGTATTCCGTCCGTAATGGTCGGAGATGTTGGGCGCATACGCCAGATATTGCTGAATTTGCTCTCCAACGCGGTGAAATATACGGAGGATGGTTTTATCAAATTCAGCGCGTCATCTGAGAAAGACGGCGAGACGGCAATACTGCGTTTTGTGGTGGAGGACAGCGGGATCGGGATAAAACCGAAGGATTTGGACCGTTTGTTCGGCGATTTCGAGCGATTTGACATGAATCACAACACCGGCATCGAGGGAGTTGGACTTGGGCTGTCCATAGCGCGCAGCCTTTGCCGCGTGATGGGCGGCGATATCTCGGTGACGAGCGAGTACGGGAAGGGGTCTGTTTTCATAGCTACCCTGCGTCAGTCATGCGGCGACTGCACGCCCATCGGAAATATCGACGAAAAAATGTCCGTCAGGACGCGGCAAGTGGGGGTCAAGTTTACCGCGCCAGGTTTTCGTGTGCTTGTGGTCGATGATGTCGAGGTAAATCTGAAAATCGCCAAGGGATTGCTCTCCCCTTTCAAGATGGAAATAGATACCTGTTCAAGTGGGAGCAAGGCGCTTTCGATGGTACAGGAAAACGAGTACGATCTGGTGTTTATGGATCACATGATGCCAGGTATGGATGGGATAGAGGCAGCTTCTCTCATTCGTATGCTCGAGGGCAAACGTTTTCATAATCTCCCGATTGTGGCGCTCACTGCAAATGCCATTTCAGGAATGAGGGAGATGTTTTTGGAGAACGGTTTCAACGATTTTCTCACGAAACCCATAGAGATCCGCCGGCTGTACGAATTAATGGAAAGGTGGGTTCCCAGGGAAAAGAGGGCGAAATTCGAATGCACGCGCCCCAGCGATTCACCCTCCGAAACCATCCTGAATATCGAAGGCCTGGACACGTCCCGCGGACTTGTCATGACGGGCGGGACGATGGAGGACTACATGACGGTGCTCGATCTCTATTGTCAAGATGCTGAGAGCAGGATGAAAACCTTGCGTGATGTTCCGGACAAAGATGATCTAACGCTTTTCACAACTCAGGTGCACGCGTTGAAGAGCGCGTCGGCGAGCATCGGCGCGGCCGCGCTGTCGGAGGCCGCGGCGATGCTGGAGACGGCTGGCGGCAGAGGTGACATGGAATACATCCGCGAAAATCTGTTCTTTTTCCGCGAAAACCTTGCGGTGACAATCGAACATATCAAAACCGCTCTGTCGCTAAAACCCTGAGGCTCTGCCTTAAATTCCGCGACGGACCCCTTTTGAGGATACAGGGAGCAAGCTCCCTGCCGGCTTCGAACGGAGCCCAAGGTTTTGATTTTGTGTTTTTACGGCTTGACAGGAACGTGTGCGCGCTGTAATATATTCCTAAATTACCCATTATTTAAGTAGGTAATAAAGAGGAGGAAGGCAAATGTCACAGACTTTTCTATTCGCGCATAGATTGGGATTATCGTCTTGTTGTTGCGAATGCGGCGGCTCTTCGCCTTTGGGCATCGGCGGTTAGGTTGTTTGTCCATTCCGCGGGGAGCCCTCTTTTTAGCGGGGGGCTCTTTTTTATTTCCAGCGGTTCTTATTGAACCTCATTGCCCCAAGAGCGAAGATTTCTTGGGCGAATATTAAAAATAGCGGGAGGAAGGTTGTTTGAGTTGTGGTCGTAATTGGCGGGATAATGAACTCAGCCTTGCCCGGGTATGCGAAAAGTATCCTGACGCGGCTCCGTTTGTCATTATAAAGATCGACGTACAGCGCAGAGGAGTCGTCTATACGGAAGACGCCCTTAGACAAGTTGACCCTGCCATACATATGACGAATGTCCGCAGTGACTTTTATGATAAGGAAGATATCACTCCGGTCTCGCTGCTTATGAGGGATGGCACTTCCATTTTCTGCGAAGGGATATTGGCCGAATCCGTAAGAGAACCATACGTCGTCGACGTGGTGGACGGAAAGATCGTCCTGGTGGATGATGGGTTGCCGATCGAGGAAGTATCGTACTGGGAGAAGCCGGACTATTACGATAAAAAAACGTCCGGCGGCGTGCCCATGTGGCATGTGGTTTCAGCACGCCCTCAGAGGATCACCATTCACCCCAACCAGTTCTGCGACTATTGGAAGACGCCCGGGAACGGCTGCAAATTCTGCGTTATGGCCGCAAATTTTAAAGCCGGGAACAAACCATCATTGCTGGACGTGAAGGATATTATAGAGACGGTGAGCGAGGCTGTGAAGGAACCCGGACGCAATGTCTGCGTCTTTCTCACCGGGGGGACTCTTATGGGCGGCGCTGAATTTCTGGACGATGAAGTGGATCTTTATGTCGATATACTCTCCGGCATCAGCGAGTTGTTCGGAGGAAAACGATTTCCGAGTCAGCTTGTCAGCACGGTTTTTTCGCGAAACCAACTTGCCCGCATTTACGAAAGCACAGGCCTCTCCACCTATACCGCGGATATTGAAGTGTTGAACAAAGAGCTGTTCAACTGGATATGTCCCGGTAAAGCCAAAACTGTAGGTTACGACGCTTGGAAAGAAAGGTTGTACCGTGCTGTGGATATATTCGGCCCCGGCAATGTTAACACAGGAATCGTCGCCGGAGTGGAGCTGGCTGCGCCAAACGGTTTTAAAACCGAGGATGAGGCGCTTGAGTCAATGTTGTCGGAAGCGGAGGAAATTTCATCGCATGGAGTGGGGGTTGTCAGTTGTGTATGGCGCGTCTTGAAAGGCACAGTTTTTTTCCGCCAGACCGCGCCTTCGCTGGAGTACTACGTGCGGCTCGCGAGAGGTTTAGATGCAATACGCAGAAAATATAACATAAACGTCGACATGGATAACTACCGGCGCTGCGGCAATCATCCAGATACAGACATGGGCAGGATTTGAGCGTTCAAACGCGTAACGCAAAGGAGAATGGGGAAAAACAATGAGAAAACATATAGCGAAGGCCGGAAAAATTCACGTTCTTGCGGCAATATTATTGCTTGCGGTCATATTTTGTGGCGCACTTGATTCGCGGACATATGCGGCGGAGGCAAAAAAGTACGACGGCCTCAAGATTCGCTGGGCCACCATGCCAAGCCAAACTCAATCGGTCATTGCGGAGGAATTGGGGTATTTCAAGGAAGAGTTTGAATCGGATGGTATTTTCGTAGAACTGCGGATGTTTCCGTCCGGTCCTCCGGCGATAGAGGCGTTTGCCGCGGGGGAATTGGACTTCGCTCAAGTTGGAAACCAACCGACTGTCCAGGCTATCGCAAACGGAATAAATATCAAAGTTATCGGGGCGTATCAGTCGTCCGACGGCTCGGACCTCGGCCTCATCGCAAGAAACGACAGCGGCATCAAAACGCTCGAAGATTTGCGGGGTAAAAAACTTGGTTATACCATCGGAACCGAGGCGCATATGATGGCTCTTAAATTCCTGAAATCCGTAAATCTGAACGGTGAAACCGTGCAGCTTGTTAACTTACAGATAGGAGATATAAGCACGTCGATCGAATCCGGCAACATTGACGCGGCTGTTACATGGGAACCATGGCTTTCGACGATCCTCGGCAACGGCACGACGCATCTCGTGAGAGACGCGGTTGGCTTCAACAGAGCGTCCAGCGTCATCATCGGTAAAACGGAATTTTTGGACAAATATCCTGAAATAGTCGTCAGGTTACTGAAGGTGTTGGATCGTTCCGTCAAATGGAGTGACGAACATAAAGCCGAGAGCTGCAAAATTCTTTCGAAGAGGAATGGCGTGGCCGAAAGTGCCTATGAGGCGGCGTTCAGGACCCAAAATCTGGAGTTGTTCCTTGACGATACGCGCATCAATAATCTTGCCGACATCGAAGAGTTTCTTTTCGAACAGGGAACCATACGAAAGCATTTTAATCTGAGGGATTATATAGACACGAGTTTTCTGGAAAAAGCGGGCATCAATAAATAAAATCAGCGTGTCTCAAGCGTGTATTTCATGAAGACGAGGGGGTGAATGTGATCTTAACGCTCAGCACTGACTCACGGACGGCTCTTGCTGATCCGGATACGGTGAAGGTACTGGCGGGTATAGACGCGAACGGTTTTCCGCATGTTGCCTTCAAGGATTCGCTTCGTATCAGGCCTGACGGATATCTTGAATACGACGAAATAATTGAGAGTTCGGATATGAACAAGGTTTTCGTCAACGCTGTCTGGTTCGGCCGCACCGTCTCCGTATTGCTCTTGACAGGCGCTCGGCGCAGTTTTCTGATCAAGGGCAGCGTGTACAGGGCAATCATTGCGGGATGGGAATTTAAAGAGCGTTACTTAACCGCGCGCAAGCGTCTTGGAGACGTGGATCTTTCAACGTCGTGGGTAATAGAACCGACATTTGAGCGAGAAGACACCCTCGAAAAAAGAAGGATCGAGGAAGAAGAGAGACATCCCCTCCTTCGCCACGTGGATAGGCTGCTGCACACGCGCAATACGGAGAACCATGCGGAATAGTCTTCTGAAACGGCGTGCGCGAAAATTGTTTCTGGGATGCCTGGCGCCGTTTGTAATATTGGCTTCCTGGGAATATCTTGGACGCAGGGGAATCATAAACCTGTCGATTCTTCCGCGTCCTTCTGTAATCATGGATTGCCTTGCCGAGATGATCGCAAACGGGCAGCTCAAGAAACATCTGCTGGTGAGCGCTTTCCGGGTCGTCAAAGGTTTCCTGATCGGGGGAGGCGTTGGATTGGTATTGGGAGTTCTGTGCGGATTGTCAAATACGTGGAATGATGTTTTGAGTTCTTTGATCGGAATCCTGCGGCCTATCCCAATGATCGCCTGGATTCCCATTCTCATCCTTCTGTTAGGCATCGACGAGGGCTCTAAAATCGCGCTTATCGCAATCGGCACTTTCTGGCCCGTGCTCCTCAATACGAGCAGGGGAATACGCAATACCGATAAAAAATTGCTGGAGGTAGGGATTATATTGGAAAAGAGCAGATCTCAGATGCTGACCAAAGTCATTCTGCCGGCAGCTTTCCCTTTCATTTTTACTGGAATACGCCTTGGCGTAAGCAGCGCTTGGTCCTGCGTTGTGACGGCCGAGGTCATTGCCGCGGCTGTCGGTATCGGTTATGTCATCATGTATGCGCGCGAGCTTCTGCAGCCTGACGTTTTATTGATTGGAGTTTTGACTATTGGCGTCGTCGGGCTGCTTCTGGACGTCGTTCTTCTGCAAATCGAAAAACGGGCGCTTCGTTGGAACGAAGCCGACGAGCGTTAAAGGTAATGGGAATGAATAAAAGCGTGGATATACTTGGGGTGTCAAAGATATTTTCGTTGGATTCAGGGGACTTGCCCGTACTTGGCAAAAGTGATTTCCATATTGAAAGCGGAGAATTTGTAAGCATCGTAGGGAGGAGCGGCTGCGGAAAAAGCACCTTGCTCAGGATTATCTCTGGTCTCGAGATCGCGACGACCGGCGAGGTACAAATAGGCGGACGCAGGGTTGAACGCCCCAGCGTGCTGACAGGGCTTATCTTTCAGGAACCCAGGTTATTCCCGTGGCTTACAGTGGAGAAGAACATAGAGTTTGGGCTGCATCGGAAGATCGAAAAAACTCAACGCAGGGAAGTCGTCGAACAACATATTGCGCTTGTTGGTTTGAGCGGTTTCGAGGAGGCGTTCCCCCGGCAGCTCTCCGGAGGGATGCAGCAGCGAGTCAGCATTGCCCGCACGCTCATCAATCAGCCCAACGTGCTCTTGTTGGACGAACCGTTTGGAGCATTGGACGCCCTCACCAGGATTCACATGCAGAACGAGATACTGCAAATCTGGGAGGCCGAGGGATCCACCATGATCCTGGTGACGCACGACGTGGACGAAGCAATTTTCCTGAGCGACCGCATTATAGTTCTGTCCGACCGCCCCGGAGAGATTAAAAAGGTAATTTCCGTGGATACATCGCGTCCCAGAGACCGCAGCGGGCCGCGTTTTATGGAAATTCGCCGTGAGATTTATACTGAGTTTTTCGAGGATTCGTCGTTGTCGATTGAATATTATGTCTAGGAAAAGCCTCCGCGCCCTTCGCTTACCTTGTCCCAGAGGTAAAAACTGGAGCCATAGAGATGCCGAACACAACGCCGGAATGAATTTTATTCATAATTCTTTTACATGAATGCCATGGATACGGACACAAGCACTATTAAATGTAAAAGCAATCCATATCTCCAATTTCAGCGAAAAAAGCAACGGCATATATTTTAGCCAAATGCCGTTTTCAAGCCTGAAGGCATTGCAAGAATACGGAGTTTTTTTAAGCCATAAAGCAATAGACTCCCATAAATCTTCAAACGATTCTATGTTTTCACACAGATCGTCGTATTGTTTTTTGGCTTCCTCTGTGAAGTATATGGGAAAAGTTGCCTGAACCATATCTTAACATACTTCCTCTTGAGCATTCTCGCTGAATGCAATAGACCTAGCCCAAGCGATACTTTCCGCAGAGGGAGGGACAGGAGGCGCAAAAAACACGGCAGAATAGGGGAGAGCTTCCCCATCGTCAGCAGCCGCCCAGATATCATTGTGACTAAACTCACTTATGCCGGACGCCGTGCCCATGCATATCGCGTCTATCCATCCGTCGACGTGGCTGATCTCTTCCGCGCTAAAACAGGATATATCAGGATTGATCAAAGGGACATATTCCATTTTGTGCCCGTTGAAGTAATTAACGCGGGAAACAACCATCTTCTCCTGCCCTTTTAAATTTTCGATAGCCTTCTTGGCGTGGCAGGACAGTGGACCATGCGCCCCTTTGACATAAGTTTCACCCACGATAGGTTTCTTGTGTGACTGATAATAAGTAGTTTCTGAGAACCACAATATCTTATAGAGCTTAACCGCACTCAATTTTTCACGATCAGCTTTATAACTGATGTAGTGAATGAGTGATTCTAATTTTCGCATGTCAAAGTCAAATTTAGACCGATCCATAGCCCTATTTCTCCTTCTGTTAAAATAAAAATCCTCCCGCTAAAAACTCGCGCCTCTCGGCACGAGGAACCGCGCGGACACAGCCATGCTGTGATTAGTTTTTGGAATGAAAATATAGCATGTACTATTATTGAAATCAATACAGTTATTCACTGAATTAACGAAGTTATCCAGTGGTTTCATAGTTTGCATTCGCTCTCGAAAAACGTGCGTGATTTTCCCAGACTTTTCATCAATTCTTCATATTTTTCTGATATGCTTTTCAACATTGAAAGGAGGGGATGGCGATGGAAAAAGCTACTATAAAAGTGGACGGCATGTCGTGCGAGCACTGCGTGAAGGCGGTGACGGAGGCTGCTGGAGAATTGCCGGGTGTCGGCGGCGTCAAGGTGTCGCTCGAAGCGGGCACGGCGGAAGTTGGGTATGATCCCGCCAAGGTATCGCTTGACGCGATAAAGGCGGCGATAGAAGATCAAGGGTACGACGTCGTGATCTGAGGGACGGGGCCGGTGGCTGAGAAGGCTTCTATACTCATAGTGGAGGACGAGGCCAAGATAGTTGACGCTCTGCGGGCCTATCTGATCAATGCCGGTTTCGAGGTGCGGGCGGCTTACGACGGCGAGTCCGGCTTGGCTTCGTTCAACGAGGCGAGGCCGGACTTGGTTGTACTTGACTTGATGCTGCCCAAACTTGGCGGGGAACGCCTGTGCACCGAGATACGGCGCGTTTCGAGAGTTCCGGTGGTGATGTTGACGGCGAAGGGAACCGAGGACGACAAGGTCTCAGGGTTTGCTCTGGGGGCGGATGACTACGTCACGAAACCGTTCAGTCCCAGGGAGCTGGTAGCTCGAATAGAAAGCATATTGAGGCGCGCTTCCGCGGCGGGACCTGCTCTTTACAGCGTCATGACGTGGAACGACGGCGACCTTGAGATAGACGCCGCGGCACGGATAGTGAAGAAACGCGGTGAGGAGGTTTCCCTCACTCCAAACGAATTTAAGATTCTGGCGTGTCTCGCCTCCCGGCCCAACAGGGCGTTTTCGAGAGAAGAACTGATAAGCGCAGCTCTGGGGGACAATTTTGACGGGTTCGAGAGGACTGTTGACTCGCACGTCAAAAACCTCAGGAGCAAAATAGAGGACGATACCTCGAGACCTCTGTATGTCCTGACGGTGAGAGGAGTGGGCTACAGGTTCGGAGGAAACGCCGGTTGAAACTGACCATCAAGTCAAAACTGGTTGCCTCTTACGTCGCGGTCTCGGCATTTCTCGCGATATCCCTTTTCGCGGTGTCCGCGCATTATCTCGACAAGCAGTTTCAGATTTACGTATCCCACAAGCAGGACATGAAAAATATGGAGATCGTGGACGCCATCTCCGCCAACTTTGCCGACGGCCGCGGCAAACCGGACGCAAAGTTCCCGATTTTCGCGGACGAGTTCGGACATTCCATGCTGGAGCAGGGAATCGTCATCATGGTGAACGACGCTCTCGGCAATTTGATATACTGTCCCAGCGCCGAAGCACAAGAATGCGGACACATGGCGATTTCCTCTTCGGCCTCAGATGAGGTCTGCCCTCAGTTTGACGGCGCCTACGCAAAGGAAAGCTTCCCCATAGAGCGTGGCGGCGCGATAGTCGGTTCCGTCACACTGGGGTATCATCATCCATTTTATTACAGCGAGAGCGACAGAAGCTTTTTATCAGCATACAACCGCGCTTTTGCCGGAATGTCGGTGCTCTTCTTCGCGATTGCGGTGACGATAGGTCTGCTGATGGCGGGAATGATAGTCGGCCCGATAATAACGATGACGAAGAGGACGCGCGAGATAGAGGACGGCAACTATTACGGAGACGCCATCATCACCGGCACGAAAGAGATAGACGAGCTGTCGTCAAGCGTCGCTCACCTGGCCGAGAGCCTGAGGACACAGTTCATGCTCAAAAAGCGGATGGCGGACGCGTATTCGCACGAGTTCAGAACCCCGCTGTCGGTTCTCCAGAGCAATCTCGAAGCCATGATAGACGGCATATGGGAACCCGGCAGGGAACGCCTCGAAAGCCTGCTGGCCGAGACGCTCAGGATATCGCGCATGGTGTCGGACATTGACATACTAGTGCAGGCGGGCAGCGCTGAGTCTCCGATAGAAAAAGAGTCAGCGGACATCGCGGCTATGGCGGAGCGTATACTGAAGGGATTCGAGGCATCTGCCGCCGAGAAAGGGGTGGAGCTGAGTTTCGAGGGCGGCAAATGCGAGGCCGGGGTTGACCCCGACAAATTCAGCCAGGTGATAGTGAATCTGATATCGAACGCCGTGAAGTACACGAACCCGGGAGGCCGCGTGAAAGTAGTCGCCGGCGAAGACGAAAACAACGCCGTCCTGTCCGTGGAGGACAACGGCATCGGCATTGACGCGCGCGACATGCCGTATATCTTCGAGCACCTTTACAGGACTGACGAATCGAGAGCCAGAGACTCGGGAGGCAACGGAATCGGGCTCTCCGTGGCGAAGGCGATCGTGGAAAATCACGGCGGCCGCATAGAAGTAAAAAGCCGCCCCAAAGAAGGCAGCGTTTTTACGGTGAAAGCGCCGCTGGGCGGTCTTAAAACGTAGGATCAAGACATCAAGGCTCCGCCGGGAACCGGTTCCCCGTTATGCATAGGGTGCGGGGAGCTTACTCCCTGCCTGGGTTCGGGCGGAGCCCGAGGTCTTTTATCTTATTGGCGGGCTGAATGTTGCGAATATTACCAAAAGGTCGTTTCCCGTGTTTTTAATGCCGTGGATCATGCCTTGCGGGGCCTTGAAGGCGTCACCTTTTTTAATCGGCTTCCATTCGATCGAGTCCAGGAACTCCCCCATGCCGCTCACGACGTAGAAAAATTCCGTACTCGCCTCGTGTGTGTGAGGCGCTATCTGGAATCCCGGCATGATACACACCTCGCTGTTATTTAACTGATCGTTGTCCTCCTTGGAAAAAAAACTCCGCATGAATACTCCTTCGTGCGTGCTGTTTTTAACGTACTTCGCGTCCTGTATGAGATTGCTCAATTTTATCTTTCCTCCCCGTTTTGTACGCGCGGCTGAGCACGCGTCATCTTTGAGCGATTTTTTCGGTTAGCCAAGGATACTGAGGCATGGCCAGCGCGATTTGCGATAACAATTTAAACGCGGCTTCGGTCGGGTCGCCTCCTTTCGTCAGTACGAGCTTGCCGTTGGCGTGTCCGGAGGGTTTTAGGTTCCCGCAGAACAGCTGGAACGAATTGCAGAGCGCTATGAGAGCATTTTTCACCTCTATATAAGCATCGTCGTCCATCGCGGCCCCAAAGGAAAATTCGTCCATAAGACCGAGCAGGATGTCGTAAAATTTCGGAGACACGATGATGTTCGCGACATTTTCGGGCGAAATGTAATCTTGGTATTCGCGTTTCAAGGGGACGTTTTTTGAAAAGTTGGCCGCTTCTCCTATTCCGAGCAGCAATGTCCCGCGTTTGTGGCCCAAAATGATATTGGCGCTCGTTCCGCCGTAGAATGGAATATGTATGGATATCGCCGAATTCCAGCCATCGAGCTTTATGGGCTCTCCGCCGAGCATCGCCGCGAATGGAGCGTATGTCCACCAGAACTTGTTCAGGGACTCTGTGGCGTCCGTTTCCAGAAGCAGATACGCCGTCTGCGCGCGTCCGCCCTTCTCTGTACACACCGCCGACAGCCTGGCGTTTTTGAGTATGGTTTTGAGCCCGTTTCTGACGACGGCAAGCGCTGCCTGCTTTTGTCCGAAAGTTTTGAACGTCTCTCCAACTGGGTCTTCGGAACCTGGAAAGACGCACTTCATCACGAATCCTGCGTCGAGAGCGGCAAAACAGCTCAGCTCTCCGTCACCCAAGAATTTCGTCTCCTGTGTGATTTTGGGCATATTGGCGGCCAATTCCGGATTTTTCGTCAGGAAATCGCTGTACGTCTCATATTCCAAGATATTGCCCTCTTTAGTCCAGGATGTCTCGCCCATCGTCAAGAGGACTTTATCGGCCCGCTCCGTTTGAATGTTTTGCGTCTCCCAGGCAGGCTCAAAGGCTTTTTTGATCGCTCCGTAAGTGAGGCTGTTCGGAAATTTTATCTGAAGAAAGTCCTTCCTTGATGTAGTGCGTTCTGTGATGAAACGGCGGGTTTCGTCGCGCGCCGCGGATAACATTGCCTCCACGTCCTCCTCAGTGCGCGCGGCGTAGACGACATCACTTTTGCCGTATGGACGTTTGAGGACGTATAAAACCGGATTTTCGAGAAACGGAACCGAGATTTCCCATCCGGTCATTTTGTCGTGGGGATTTGGATCCCACGCCCGGACGCCGAAAGAGGTTCCGAGGCGCGACACGAAGATATCAAGCGCGCCGCCTTTTCCTATGAACGACACGTACACCGCCGGATCGTCCGACGGAACGACGAGTATCGACATTTCGTCCATCGCCTCTAAAAAGTCTTTGAGGCTCCCCATGGACGATCTGGCGTATGGCAGGATGTTTTCGCCTATCGGGCTTTTATTCGCGGCTCCGGGGCTCAGAGAGGATATTGTCGATTCCAAACCGAAGACCAAAGAACGGAGCGTTCCCATGTCCGAGACTTTGAGGACTATCGAATCCTCCTCCTGCACAGCGGGAAGGGCTTGCTCGATCATTGGAGCGGATTCTCCGCTAAAGGACAGGTCGAGGCGGAATATGTATCCTGCCGCAGCGGTTCCCAACAACATGCCGAGGACGAAAATCACTGGAAGAATCTTGAGGGAGGACAGCGTTTTTTTTGAGTACCACAGGTACAACAAGTGGCACAAATACCGTAAGTACCACAAATACCATGAATACCACGAATTTCCTCCCTGTTCACCGGAAAGAGAAGCATCCGCCGACTCGTTGGGAGGGGGATTCCCTGACATGATGACGGGAGATTCCGGAGCCGTAGCCTGGTTTACGGGCGGGAGGGAAGGATGGAGCATATCGTCGGAAAAATATTTCGTCAGGTCGGTCTCGTAGGCGTAAACCCACCCTCGCCCCTCTTTACCCGCTTCCTCTTTCCAGACCAGCGTGACAAATGTAACCTCGCCCTTTGCGATGAGGCTGCCCATGGTTTTCCTGGTAAAAGGTCCGAACGTCTGTTCGTTTTTCGAGTAATACCACTCCGCCATCGCATATCCTCCCGAAGAGCCGGTCTCGGCAACTTTGGCGTCATTTTGTCACATTATGCATCATTGTTTGGATTTGACATTACAAAACAATCTTACCACCAAACACCGCCAATGGACGAAATTCGATTACAAAAAACGATAAATTTTATCGAGCATAATTATGAAGTTGTGAGCAAAGTGTTTTTCGTCGTAATAATGAAGCGGACTTTAATCTTTAATGGTAAATATTGATTAATTCGGACGAATGAAATTTTGCCGTCCGGGAATGAATCTAAAGCGGGCTGCGTCCGCAACCCAAATTTTTGTTTTTATTGGTGAAGTGTGTCCATAAGGTAGTAAGGTACTAACGCAGCCAGTGTTCTCTCAACAGGTGTTCGGATGCCCCAATCACTCTTTTCCGTGCGCCGGTTTTTCGTCCGCGGCATCCCTGTGTTTGGAGAGCCACATGCCCCAGTCGATCCTGAGAAGGCCGCTCGTGATGTATATGCCTGCCAGGGCGAGTAACGATTTTTCGCGGAGCAGAGCCAGGCAGGACATGATGATCAGCGCAAGAATCAGCGCCTTGAGCTTGTGAACGTTGCCCTTGCGCAGGAGTTTGAGGTTGCCGTAAGGGACGGACGATATCATGAGAACCCCAAGCGCGACCATTGTCGCAACCGCGAGTGCCGGAGTGAGGGGCACGCCGCCGATTACGAGCGAGGCCAAGGCCATGCCGCCAGCCGGTATGGGCAATCCCTGAAATGGACCCGCGACGTGGGCGACGTTGAAACGGGCCAGCCTCAGCACGCCGCAGAGCGCGAAGAACGCCACCCCAAGCGCGCCGGGCATGCCACCCTCCGCGCCAACATATCTGGCGTAGATGAGAAACGCCGGAGCCGCTCCAAAGGAGAGCGCGTCCGCCAAACTGTCGAGTTCCTCGCCGAAAGCGCTGCTCCCGCCCAGGCTGCGGGCCACCTTGCCGTCCATGTAATCGAAAAACACCGCCATCACCAGCACCAGCGCGGAGGGCAAAAACAGCCGCCTGTAGGTCAGTATCAGGGAAAACATGCCGCAAAGCACGCTGCCGCTCGTTATCATGTTAGGAACTATCTTATTAAACGGGACATGACGGCCCCGTTTTCTGTATTTCATTTGACTGTTTTCACTCCTATCACTGATTCCCCGGCCCTTACCCTGTCGCCGACGCGAACTGCCGGGGAAATACCTGCGGGCAGATATACGTCGACCTTTGAGCCGAATTTAATCATACCATATCGTTCGCCCCGCGCAAGTGCGTCTCCTTTTTTCGCGTAACAAACTATTCTCCGGGCCATTATGCCGGCTATCTGAACCAGCGTCGTCCTTCCTTCCGGAGTCAGTATCCGCACGTACATACGTTCGTTTTCCTCCGACGCCTTGGGAGCAAAGGCAAACCATTTTTTCCCCGCGACATACATTATGTCCTGCACCACTCCATCGCGCGGGAACCTGTTGACATGGACGTCGAAGCCGTTCATGAAGATCCCTATCCTCACCGAACGTCCGACGAAATCGTCGAACGTCTCGATTATCTCCACGACATGTCCGTCGGCCGGGCTCACCCATGCGTCCGCGTCCCCCATCGGCGTCCTGTCGGGATCACGGTAAAACCACAGCGCCGGCGCAAATAAGAGCGCGGGAAGCAGTGCAAGTAACGGAAAAAGAAAAAACACAAACACTGTGACAGCGGCGAGCGCGACAAGCGTAGGCGCGCCGGCCGCCGCAAACTTCAGCGGGTTACGCATCCTTGGACGTTTCCGGCTCCGGCTCCGACTTTATTATGCTGACATCCGCCACAGTGTCGCCCTCATCCAGCCTCACAATGGTATACCCCGTGGCCGACCTGCTCAAGCTTGATATCTCGGAAGCCATCAGGCGCACCACGCGGCCGTGTCCCGATATTATCATCAGTTCGTCGTCCTCGGAGACGCCCCACGCGCCTATGAGTTTCCCGGTCTTTCCGGTCAGGCGCATGGCCCTCACGCCGCCGGTAGCCCTGTGGTGCTGTGTGAATTCCTCGTAGGGCGTCCTTTTGCCGATGCCGTGTTCGCTGACTAACAGTACCTGCCGTCCCGGAATGATCACGTCGCAGCCTACCACGCGGTCGCCTTCAGAGAGTTTGATGCCGTGAACACCCTGAGCCGAGCGCCCCTGCGGGCGGAATTCGCTTTCGTGTACCCGCAGCGTCTGGCCGTCGGCCGTGGTGAAAAGGAGTTCGTCATTGCCGTTAGTTATGCGCACCCGCGCTATCTCATCGTCGTCGCGGACACCCAGAACGCGTCTGCCGATCTTCGGCACGCCATCGAGTTCCTCTATAGGCATCCGCTTGGCCTGCCCCTGCTTGGTCACAAGGAACACAAACTTGGCGTCGCCGTGATTCATGTCGCGGAAAGCGACCACTTTTTCGCCCTGGTCGAGCGATACCATGGAGCTTATCAACTTGCCCTTGCCGGTCTTGGGCTCCGGCAGCACGTGACATTTCACGCCGAATATCCTCCCGCGGCTGGTGAACAGACAGAGTGTGTTGTGCGTCGTGGTGGTCTTTATGAGGGATATTTCGTCCTCCGGCTTTGGCGTAGCGCCCTTGACGCCCTTGCCCCCGCGCGATTGGACGCGGTAGTCCTGGAGCGGCATCCGCCTGATATAACCGTCACGGCTCAGCACCACCACTATCTCCGCCTCGGGAATGAGGTCCTCCGCGGAAAAGTCGTCCGCGGCCTCCTGTATCTCGGTGCGCCTCTTGTCCGCGTAATTTTTTCTCACCTGTTTGAGTTCGCTGCCGACCACCGCGTCGAGGATGGATGGATTGCCGAGGATCGCTCGGTATCTTTCGATATCGGTGAGGAGGGACTCGAGTTCTTCCTCCAATTTGCGGCGCTCCAGTGCCGTGAGGCGCTGCAGCCGCATCTCCAGTACGGCGGAGGCCTGTGCCTCGCTGAAGCCCAGATCCGTCACGAGCACAGCGCGCGCGGTGGGGGCGTCGGGGGCCGCGCGGATTATGCGCATCGCCTCCTCAATGGAGCTGAGGGCCTTCATCAGTCCCTCGACTATGTGCGCTCTCTCTTCGGCCTTACGAAGACGGTATTCCGTGCGCCTGCGGACCACAGAACGCCTGTGTCCCAGAAAAATTTCAATCAGCTGCTTGAGGCCGAGTTCCAACGGGCGGCCGCCCACGAGGGCCAGGTTTATCACTCCGAAGGTGGTTTGAAGCTGCGTTCGGTTGTAAAGCTGCCTTATCACCAGGTTCGGGTCGGCGTCGCGGTGCAGTTCCATCACTACGCGCATACCCGTCCTGTCGGACTCGTCTCTCATCTCGGTTATGCCGTCGATTAGTCCGGTCTGGGCGCACTTCGCGATTGTCTCAACGAGATTCAGCTTGTTGACCATGTAGGGAATTTCGGTGATGACCACGGCGGTTTTGCCGCGCTTCAGTTCCTCGATCTCGGCTTTTCCGCGACAGATTATTTTGCCGCGGCCGGTGGCGTAAGCGTCAGCTATTCCATCGCGCCCCAGGATCACGCCGCCGGTGGGGAAGTCGGGGCCGGGGATTATCCTCATGAGTTCGGACAGTTCGATGTCTGGATTTTCGAGCGTCGCAAGGCAGGCATCGATCACCTCGCCGATATTGTGCGGCGGCATGTTCGAGGCCATGCCCACCGCTATGCCGGAGCTTCCGTTCGCCAGCAGATTGGGGATCATCGAGGGGAGAAGCATCGGTTCCTGCAGCGACTCGTCGAAATTGGGCGCCCAGTTGACCGTTTCCTCGTCGATATCCGCCAGCATCTCCTCGCCGACAGCATCGAGCCTCGCCTCCGTGTAACGCATCGCGGCCGGTTCGTCTCCGTCTATGGAGCCGAAGTTTCCCTGTCCATTAACCAGAGGATACCTCATGCTGAAATTCTGTGCCAGGCGGGCCATGGTTCCGTATATGGCTGAGTCGCCGTGGGGATGATATTTACCCATCGTCTCGCCGACGACGCGCGCGGATTTCTTGAACGGCTGGTTGTGTCTCAGACCGAGTTCGAGCATGGCGTAAAGGATTCTTCTCTGAACCGGCTTGAGACCGTCCCGAGCGTCCGGTATCGCCCGGCCCACTATCACGCTCATTGCGTAATCGAGATAGCTGTGCTTTATCTCCTCTTCAATCGGCAGCGGAATAACTTTTCCGAAAATACTCCGCTGTCTGGGATCATTCTCCATCTAAATACATACCTCCACGAAAACCGTGCGTCCTTCAAAAACCAAGCGGCGGAACACCGCCGCTTACATTAACTACTTTTCGATTATATCATGTTTTTGAGAAATAGACGCGAATCATTCCACGAGCGGAAAATATGGGGTGAGAACGCGCGATTCGACCGGAGAAGACAACACTATGGACGTGGTAGTCTGCCCATAATTGCTCATCTGGTTGATTATCTGTTCGAGATGTCCAACGGACGCCACGACGACTTTCAGTATGAAACCGTCAGTGCCGGTGAGGTGGTGCCCTTCGATGACCTCGGAAATGGTGCGGGCCATTTCGTCCGCTTCCTTGAGTTTGCCGACGATCGGGGCCACGCGGATGAAGGCGGTGATCGGAAAACCCATTTTTTCCTGATCCACGACGGCCCTGTATCCTTTTACATATCCGGCCTCTTCCATTCGATGAACCCTCTCGGCGACAGCCGGGGAAGACAAACCGACCCGTCGGCCCAGTTCACTGAATGAAATTCTCGCATTTTCCTGCAGTGCCTTCAGGATTTGTCTCCCTATGTCATCCAACAGTTTGTCTGTCTGCATTTACTTCTCCTCCTGGCAAATAATTATGAAAACTTTTAAATAATTTAACGTTCTGAAACCTTTATTCGAAAACCGCTAACGGCGCAAAGCGAGTATTAAAAATAACACTAAAATGAAATATCCTTTCATTTTACATAGTATTTCGGACATAAAATTTCGAAGCTAGTGAAACAGAACCGTTATAATATGAAAAAAATACTGCCAATCATTTTTTTTAAATTATCAGAAATACTAAAAAAAATCAAGATGTTCGGAGTGTTATTTTTAAGATCGTGTAAAAAAAGTTTGTGGAATAAATTAATGCAGGAACTATTTCGCTGATCCGCGCAGAATATCCGAGAATGAACACCGCGGATGAAAAAAATTATATAAGAAGGCACAGGAAGCCGGCTCCCTGCTGGGATTTGGGGCAGAGTCCAAAGTTTTGCCGGAGCTTTCAAGCGCCGCGCCCTCACTTGCAAATCGGCCTCAATAACAGTATAGTTTTGCTGCGGATCGCATAATCGGCGGCGCCTGAGGGGCGTATAACGGCGAAAAGTCCGAATTATCGGCTGCGAGGAGGATATGCGTTGAAAAAACTGATGAACAAAGTTGACGACGCGGTGGTCGAATCTCTTGCGGGGATGTGCGCGGCCCACAGGGATCTGATAAGGCTTCTGCCGGAGTACAAAACGGTGATCCGCGCCGACGCCCCTAATGCGAAAGTCGCCGTGATCTCGGGAGGCGGCAGCGGACACGAGCCTCTGCACTGCGGCTGCGTCGGTTTTGGAATGTTGGACGCCGCATGCGCCGGAGAGATATTCACATCCCCGACGCCGGAGCAGATCTGTGAGGCGGCGCGCTCCACAGATGGAGGAAAGGGCATCCTCCTGATCGTCAAAAATTACACGGGCGACGTCATAAATTTCCAAATGGCCGCGGATATTCTGAGGGCGGAGGGACGCGAAACGGAGCAGGTCATCATCAACGACGACGTGGCCGTGAAAGATTCCACATGGACCGCCGGACGCCGGGGGGTGGCCGGAACGTTTCTGGTGGAAAAGATAGTCGGGGCGGCGGCCGAGGACGGCGGCTCGCTCGGCGGGCTGAAAGAATTGGCGGAGCGCATCAACGCGAACGTCCGCACCATGGGAGTGGCGCTCACGAGCTGCACGGCCCCGGCTGTGGGAAAACCGACTTTCGACCTTTCCGATGACGAGATGGAACTCGGAATCGGCATCCACGGCGAACCGGGGCGCGAACGGGTGAAAAAAATGACATCGAGGGAGACGATCGAATATCTGGCGAACGCCGTATTGGACGATCTGCCTTTTGACGAGGGCGACGAGGTTCTGGCATTCGTTAACGGCATGGGCGGAACCCCTTTGGGCGAACTCTATATAGCCTGCGGCGATCTCAAGAAAGTCCTCGACGGGCGAGGTATAATCACAGCTCGCAGTCTGGTGGGGAATTACGTCACCAGCCTCGACATGCAAGGTTGTTCCGTCACTCTTTTGAAGCTCGACGCACTGTCGCGGACGCTGTGGGATTATCCAGTGCAAACGCCGGCATTGCGGTGGGGGAGGTAGCGAAAGATGCCGTTCGATGTAAAGATGGCGATATCGGCGCTCAGAAAATTAAACTTGCTGATCGAGGAAAAAAAAGAGTTTCTTACCGACCTCGACGCGGCCATAGGGGACGCCGATCACGGAATAAACATGAACCGTGGGATGAAAAGAATCGTCGAAAAACTTAACGCAAAGGAATGGGAATACGCGAATTTCGGTGCGCT
>JAITRO010000034.1 GCA_031288335.1 Synergistaceae bacterium
TCCGCCTCGTCGGCGGCAATGTGGTTGTGCGCAAGAAGATTACGCTGCCCATGACTTTCGACCACCGTCTGATGGATGGCGTGCCTCCGGCGAGATTCCAGGGCACGGTGAAACGGTTCCTCGAAAATCCGCTTTCGATTCTGGTTTGATAGGGGAGAGGCTTGCATGGATTATGATGTTGCCGTGATAGGGGGAGGCCCGGCTGGTTACGTGGCGGCCATAAAGGCTGCGCGACTCGGCGGGCGTGTCGTGCTTTTCGAGAAGGATACGGTCGGCGGCACCTGTCTCAACCGGGGATGTATCCCGACCAAGACCTACATCAAGGCCGCTGAATATCTGCACCACATCAGGAATGCCAAGACGTTCGGCATAACTGTGGACGTGAGTTCCGCCAAGGTCGATATGCCTCGTCTCGTCGCCTTCAAGGACGTCGTGGTGAAAAAACTGACGGGCGGTGTGGCCTCTCTCTTGAAGTCGAACGGCGTCGAGGTGGTTCATGGAGAGGCGAAACTTGAGAACGAGAATACCGTCTCGTCGGGCGATAAAAGATGGGCCGCAAAAAACGTGATCCTGTGCGGCGGTTCAGTGGCCGGCAAAATCCCTGTGCCGGGGATCGACCACCCCAAAGTGCTAGCCTCCGACGAAATACTAGCGGCGAGAGAAATACCCCGCCGCCTGGTCATCATAGGCGGAGGCGTAATAGGCTGTGAAATAGCGACCGCCTTCAACGCGTTCGGCAGCGATGTGACCGTCATCGAAGCACTCCCCAGATTGGTAGCAGCCATGGACGGCGAGATTTCCGACTCGATCCTCAAGATATTCAAGAAGAATGGAATAAAAGTGTTATTGAACGCCAAACTTGTGAGCGTCTCCGACAAAAACGGCTCGCCGGTCATGTCCGTCGATGGCGGGGGCGATATCGAGGCCGACGCCGTGCTGCTGTCCGTGGGGCGTTCATCGGACATAACCTGTCTCGGGGCCATGTCCGGCAAGATCGCGACGGAGCGCGGCAGGATAATTGCCGACGATCACATGCGAACCAACGTAAAGGGCGTGTTCGCGGCGGGCGACGTCGTGGCCGCCATGCCGATGCTCGCGCACGCAGCCTTCAAAATGGGAGAGGCCGCCGCGTCGAACGCGATGGGGCGCGACGAAAGGGCCAACCTGAAAAACGTGCCCGGATGCCTCTACACGATCCCGGAGGCTTCGTCGGTCGGACTCACCGAGGAGGAGGCCGGGACCAAATACGACATATCGGTTGGGAAATTCCCCATGGCGGCCAACGGACGAACGCTCGCGTCGGGCGAGAGGGGCGGTTTCATCAAGGTAATTATAGATCGTAAATACGGCGAGATACTGGGCGTTCACATGGTCTGCGAGTCGGCCGCGGAGCTGATATCCGAGGCGGCCGCCCTCATGGAGATGGAGATAACGGTCCACGAAGCGGCCGATATAATCCATCCCCACCCTACATTCAGCGAGGCTTTCATGGAGGCGTGCGCCGACGCGCTTGGCAGATGCGTACATCTGCCGCCGAAAAGGTAACGCCCGCTTATTACGGGAGGAGTGAGAAGTATGGAGTTCAAACCGGTTCTGGACGCGAGCGCAGTCATAGCCGAGACTCCGATATGGGATCCGCGTATCGGGAAACTGTACTGGACGTCTCTGTTCGACGGAGACGTCCACAGATTCGACCCCGCGACGGGGCGCGACGAATCGTTCAAAACGGGCGAAAGTCTGATCGGTTCCGCCGTCCCGTGCGAAGAAGAGGGACACGTGCTTGTTGCGGCTGGAGACGAGCTGTTTGTCTTGGACTTCGTCACCGGCAAGCGCTTTTTCGTTGCCGACCCGGAGCCGAACCGCCCCGAAAATCGTTTCAACGATATGCGCGTCGACCCGCGCGGGCGTATTTTGGTGAGCACCGTGTCGAAAGCGTATGCCACTCCCGACTTCAAGCCCACGATGCGCGGCGTTTTTTACGTCATTGAGGTTGACGGTTCCTCCAGAACAGTCATCGACGGCATCGTTCAGTACAACGGAATAGTGTGGAACTCGGACTGCACAAGGATGTTCGTCGCCGACACCGCGGAGGAAAAACTTCTCGCGTTTCGTTACAACCTCGACAAAGGACCGGTCGGAGTGCCGGAGGTCGCCGTGGATTTCAGGGGCGGTTTCTCCACGCCGGACGGGCTGTCGATAGACTCGGAGGACAACATATACGTCTGTCACTGGTCGGGACACGTGACCGTCTGGGATAAAAAGTTCAACCTCGTGCGCGACATCGCGTTTCCAGTGCCTTATGCCTGCTGCGGAGGGTTCGCCGGCGAAGACCTGCGCGATTTTTATGTGGCCAGTGCGAAGTACGGTTACACAGAAGAGGAAGTGAAAAAACATCCGGGCGCGGGCGGCATATTCCTTGGCAGAAGCGAAATCCCCGGGACGCTCGACAATTTCTTTAAACTGAAATCACAGTAATAAAACTATGAGGAGGGTGCAGGGAGCTTGTTCCCTGCCGGGTTCGGGCGGAGCCCGAGGTCTTGATCCTGAAAAAATAAATAAGGAGGTTATGTGAATGTTTCCGTTCGAATTTGTATTGCCGACGAAAATAGTATTCGGCGCCGGGGAAGTGTCAAAGGTGGGCAAAGAGGCTCTCGCCTTCGGCAGGAAGGCCATGTTGGTCACGTATGACGAACAGTTCGTCAAGTCGGTGGGTTTTTACGACAAGGTCAAAAAAAGCCTCGATGGCGCCGGCGTGTCGTTGATCGAGTTCTTCGGCGTGAAGAGCAACCCGACGGCGGAACACGCGGCCGAGGGGATCAAGTTGGCCAAGGCCGAAAAACCGGACGTTGTCATCGGACTGGGCGGCGGAAGCGCGATGGACACGGCAAAATACATAGCCGTGGGTGCGATGTACGACGGCGACACGTGGGATTTCCCCCTCGGAAAGGCTGCCATAGAAAGATCGCTGCCGACGATAATGGTGGTCACCATCCCGGCGACGAGTTCCGAACTCAACGGAACGGCGGTCATCACCAACGAAACCCTCCGCCGCAAGGACGGCTTCGTCAGCTTTCACATGCGTCCCAAAGTGACGATACTCGACCCGGAGCTGACCTACTCCATACCGATCTACCAGACCGCCTGCTCGGCGGCGGATATCGTGTCGCATCTTCTGGAGCATTATCTCGGACATCAGCTCGATTTCGCGCCCTATCAGGATTACTTCTGTCAGGGCGGCATACGCTCCATCATGGACTGTATGGATCGTCTTCTGGAGAACCAGCGTGATCCCGACGCACGCGCCGTTATGATGTGGCAGGCGGCCTTCGCGTGGTGCGGGTTCTACGACTGCGGCTTCGGCCTCCCGAACTCGATAATTCATATACTGGGGCACTCCCTCTCCAACTTCTACGACACGCCGCACGGAGCGGCGATGAGCGTGACGATACTCGGTTCCATGCGCTATTACCTCAAGGAACGCACGAAAAAGTACGC
>JAITRO010000162.1 GCA_031288335.1 Synergistaceae bacterium
CGCCCCGCCTCATATCCCGACGCTTACAGCCTCGCCGTCTCGTTTCAGCACGAGGCCGGAAAGCAGCTCGTGTTCCCCGCTCAGACGGCAGCGCGGCTCTTTGCTCTCATGGGCAGCGGGGAGCGGTTTATGTCCGTCGTTGTTTACAGCGTCGCGGCATGTTCGATGCTCACGGCGCTTCTCGTTCTCTATTGGTCGAACAGAGACAAGAGACGTGAAAGAGCATTGCTTGGCGCGCTTGGAGCCTCACGCAGCGCTCTCGCTGCCATCTCATGGCTGGAGGGAACTTTTACTCTGTTCATCGGGGCGCTGGCCGGAGAGTTGCTGGGAAGGGCGGGCGCATATGCCGCGTATCATTTTCTGAGAGGAAGCACCGCCATCGACATCTCTGTTCCCATGACCTTCCACGAGGCAGCCGTCCCGGCCGTCATGTTCGTAATCGGTTCGTTCGGAGCCCTCGTCATGGCGCTGGGCAAAAAGAATGGCGACGAGGCGTTGTTGAGGAAGACGTGAGAAAGGCCGTCGGTCAAAACTTAACTTTTTGCGTAATCAGGGAATTTAGCTTTTCGAGAATCTCGCGTTTATACTGTTCGATTATCGCGTAAGTTTTAGCGATTTCGCGTTGAGCCGGCAAATTGAAGTTACCATCGCCATCCATCGGAATATCAATGCCCACTGATGCGAGATTATACCGATTTGCTTTATAGCTGTGCCCAAACGCGTATTTTCTCTTCATGTCAAGCAAGCAGTAGTGCAGATAAGGCACAAAAATACTATTGCCTTTCACTCTAACGGCAAGTCTGTCCACGTTAATATAAAAAGGTCTTTTGTGAAATACGAAATTACGTCCGGCGGAACCATCTCCGTTGGTCGCAAAAGATAACAGAGGATGTTCCTCGTCCGCTTGGATGGGAGTTTTGTTTTTAAGTTGTTTTATGTGGGCGGCTGGTTCTTTGCCGGCGGTATAAACCGGAATATCCGCGGCATCTTTGGTGTCCATCACCGAAAGCGCAGTCCTGTTATGTCCGATTCCGGAAGTTATGAGGTCGAAGAGTGAATCCTCACATAAAGACACTGTCCGGTATCTGATTGTGCTCTCGCTTGTGATCAGGATATTACACTCGTTAATTTCACTATATTTTCGGCGCAATTCATTCCGCATATCGCTCAAAAAAGTAAATTGTTCAGCTGTTTTCCGCTGCGCTTCCAAATCAAAATCACCTGCAGCGTCAATAGGTATACTGATTTCGACTCGTTTCATATTGGTCAGTGACGCCCTTAAACCTCTATCGAAACCATAGAGGTGTTTTGTCTGTTCCAACGCGTATACGAGATAGTAAGGGTCGATTCGCGGGTTATTTATCTTGATTGAACCGCAGTGATCGGTTGTGGCAAATGGCTGTCCTGTTTTCATAACGTTAAACTTAAAATCTCCGTCAATACCCCAGATGACGTAGGGGACGGAAAAGTCGGTTACGTTCGATTGTTCTGTATGCGCAAACGGGACAAATACGTTTGCGCTGTATGCTGGAATTGTTCTCTCAAAATTGAAGAAGTCCTTTTTTAACAGTCTTTTCCCAATGGACAACTCGAACAACTGACCATCGTTCAATCTTGCGATTCTTTGACCGGTTGGTTCAGGTTTTTTTTTTATTAATTCCCGCAGAAGTTCCCTGGATTCAATTAAAGTATTTGCGGTATCGTCAATCATCGATACGAAGGCGTCAATCGAAACGGACTCCGCTTCGTCCTCAATCCCCAACGCCACCTTTTCTTCTCGGGTCCACCAACGCTCCACAGACCAGTGAGAACCGTTATAAAACTCGTCAATACTTACGATTTTACACCGCTTGTCATCGGTTTTAAAATGCTCGCGCGCACCCTTAAACATATTATAATTTGTCTTTGCTGTATCAAGGTCATTTTGCTCGATGTCAAATCGATAAACATCGCGGGTTTCGCCTATCTCGGAGCAAAGGTAGGTAAAGACGGGCGTGGTCTGCCGCTCTTTTGCCGGAACCCCTCCGGAAGATACGGGTATTTTCTTGGTCAGAGCCGCTATGTAAGTCTTTTTATTCGTCGTGAAAAATGTGTTCAACGGCAGTGAAATCACCGCGTCGATGACGCATTCATCGAGTATGAAATCACGGAGCCGTTTGTCGTTCGCTCTGTTCATGATGCCGTCCGGTACGATCACGAACGCTTTACCGCCTGGTTTGAGAGCGCGGATAATCCACTCCATAAATAAGCCTTCAATGCCCATCGCGCTTATTGAGAAGTATTGCTTCAACTCGGTCTGTCTCGATATTTCGTCTTTCAAATTACTGCTTCCGCCCATGACATACGGCGGATTGGTGAATATCAAATCATATTCGTCGTTTGCCGGATACGCAAGCGTTCCAAGTATTGAGTTTGTTTGCAGCAGGAATGTCTTGTTGAACAGCTCCGCGAATTGCCTTGTGATGCCGGAATGTTCGCGAATCAACGACGACAAATATATCAGCATATTTGCTTTGGCGAGGATTATGGTCTTTTGTTCATCTTTGTCAAAGCCTTTATCGAAACCGGAAAGGATGATCTGCGGTTTTAACTCGCCGTTTTCAACTTTGAAATACTTATATATGTCGTGCAGAACAGGTTCCAGCAAAAACTTCCCAACACCGCAGGCTGGATCGCATATTTTCATACCGGCGCTGATGTCCGCCATGCCTGCGATTGCGCGCACTACTTTCAAGGGGGTAAAGTACTGCCCCCAGTTTTTCTTGCTGATGGACTCTTTCAGAAATGTTTCAAACAGTTTGCTCTTGAAGTCGTAGTCTATATTTTCAAGCGTTCCAAACTCATCGAAACGTTCTAAAATTTTTTTGAAAACAATCGCGTACCCGGAAACCGCTTTATCGTCTCTCGATACGAATATCGTCCCGTTTATTATTGTGGTCTTATCTGTCGGATTCCATGGGAAAAGCTCTTTTATCTTGACTCGAACGGTCGAGGCATAGTGCTCCATCACCTCGATTTCCGCGTTTGTTCTGTATTGATTGAGCAGATTTGCAAAAGAGTACAAGCCTGTCAACACGCCAAGGTCACTGAGATACTTGAAGATAAAGATTTCAACGAACGTGTAAAGGCAGTTTTCCGGTGTCGCGCCCGACACTGACCACAAATCCTGCCACACGCGCCGCGCCAGAGGGAGCGGATCTACGACGGCTGATGAGAAAACGGTATCGTTAGTGACTGAAAGCGAAGCAATGGCCTTAGTGATAAATTTTATACACTCTGAGTCGTCTTTGCTGAAATTCAGAGTGCCGCGCGAACCGTCCTCTGTCGTAACCTCGTTTCCAGTCAACGGATTGATCCAGAATGTTTTCCTGCCATCTGTAACAATATAGAGTTTTGCTCCCAAAGCCCTCGCGGTACCTATTTCCTGTAAAATCGCCTCATCGATCTGTTTCTTTGTCCTAAGCTCGTTTGGCTGTTTATATTCAACAACCGCTATGATCAACGGCTTTTTTACAATCAACGCGTCGGGTTTCTTGCTTCCAAATGCGCCGTAATCCTTGTTCGGGATAATCTTTTCGTTTTTCAGGGTGTTTAAGGTGGTCGCGCCTATATTATAATAATTCCAGGCCCCCATTGTTTCGGGAGCCGCGATAAGGTTCCGTTGAATAAGTTCTTCGCTCATTCTGTTCAGCTCCCTTCTTTCCGTTAGTATTGGCGTTCAAATATTCATAGGGAGTGAGTGCGGCGTCAGCCGTATCAATGCCTGGCGGAATCGCACATAACGCGAGAGCCGCCGCAAAAAAATATTTTTATTCATCACGGTCTTCTCCTCTATCTCTATAATAGCGAATTCAGTGTCATTATCAAGTGGCCGGCTCGTAGTTCGAGGTCAGGACAAAAAACTTCGCTTCCAATCGTGCCGCCGTCACGGCTGCCCGGCCGCCTCTTCCAGCGTGTCGGCTATCGGCGCGATGAAAGACGTGGTGGGGAAGGAGTCCCAGGGGAAGAGTATCCATGTGTCCTGGCTCACTTCCGTTATGAACGTGTTAACTATCGGGCGCCCTTCGGGTTTTGCATAAACGGCAGCGAAATGGATGCCGGGAAACATTTGTCTCACGGTTTTCGCGGTGCGGCCGGTGTCGACCAGGTCGTCGATTATCAGCCACGAGTCGTTCATGTCGGCCAGATCGGGGCGTTTCAGGATGTCTAGTCCGTCGTTTCGGTTTCTCAGCGTGTAACTCGAAATGCAGACCGTGTCCACCACACTTATGTTCAGCTCGCGTGCGACGATCGCGGCTGGAATTAGGCCTCCCCGCGCTATCGCTATTATTTTGCACCAGTTGCGGCGGAAGGAAAGTATCTTCCACGCCAGCGCGCGGCAGTCGTTTTGCAGCTGTTCCCACGAAATCGAAAAAGTCTTGTGATAGCGCTCGGCGGTGTTCGTCATTTGCGGCCACTCTCCCCTGAAGGATTGTATCGTTCCGGCCCGGGTGAATATATTGCGCGATTTGGGCCGGAATCGTTGAGCGTATTATAAGGCACGCCTATATTGTTGCACTATTTTTGTTTGAGTATAAAATATGTTAATCATTCCGCTTCAACGCGCGGAAAAAAATTCCATAAGGAGTGGTTTTCGTGTCTCGAAAGTATATCCTTGCGGCGCTTTTATCGTTTCTGTTTTGTTTCGCGGCGTCCGCGGCGTTCGCGGATTTCCCGCCGATCGATCTGGAGAGTGCCAATCCCGGTTTCATCTACGTCGGTCCCGCCGCCGACGGGGGGTGGAGCACCACGCATGACGCAGCCCGCAAAGTAATAGAGAGCGAGTTCCCCGGCATCAAAACCGGCATAGTTGAGTCTGTCCCGGAAGGGCCCGACGCCGAGCGCGTCATCGAGACGTTCATCCGCAATGGTTCCAAGGTCATTTTCGCCACCTCCTTCGGGTATATGGATCCGGTGCAGAATGTGGCCGCGCGTCACCCTGACGTGATATTCATGCATTGCTCGGGATACAAGAAGGCCGATAACGTGGGCACCTACTTCGGGCGCATCTACCAGCCCCGCTACCTGTCGGGGCTTGTGGCGGGCAGCATGACCAAGAGTAATGTGATCGGTTACGTCGCTGCTTACCCGATCCCTGAGGTCATTCGCGGGCTCGACGCTTTCACCATCGGCGTTCGCAAGGTCAACCCCAATGCCGAAGTGAAGGTGGTGTGGCTCTTCTCGTGGCTTGATCCCGTCAAGGAGAAAGAGGCGACGAAAGCCCTCGCCGACATGAAGGCCGACGTGATCGGAATGCACGCCGACACGGGCGCGGCGCCCAAGGCGGCTGAAGAACTGGGCATCTATGTCGTGGGCTACAGCAGCGACATGAGCAACTTCGCGCCCACAAAATTCCTCACATCCCCGATATGGCACTGGGAAATATTCTATAACTACACGTTGAAGAACATCCAGGAGGGCAAATGGAAATCGGAGGACATCTGGTGGGGTCTCAAAGAGGGCTTGGTCGACCTTGCTCCGTTCGGCAGGGACGTTCCCGACGACGTAAAGGCGCTCGTCGAGAGCGAGAAACAGAAGATCCTCTCGGGCGAGTGGGACGTCTTTTACGGCCCGCTGAAAGATCAGCGCGGAGAGTTGAAAGTCCCCGAAGGCTCCAAATTGTCCGACGCGGAAATGCTCTCTCTGTCATGGTACGTCGAAGGAGTATCCGGCGAAATGCCCAAGTAACAAACCAAAGCAAAGGCGCGAGGCGGGCGCTTGCGCCCGCTTTGTTGTTTGTGGCAAAATTTTAGCTGATATTTTGCCGTAAAATCCGTTTATGATATACTTTTAGGGTCTTAATTTCAGGAAGGAGTGTGGATGATGAAAAAAATTTCGATTATCGCCCTTATCCTGTCGGTATGCGCGGTCGTATTCGGAGCGTGCGCGCGTCTTGACGCGGCTATAGCGCCGGGGTATGAGAACGTTCTGCGGCTTGCTCTGAGCGCGGGAGAGGAACCCAACACCAACGATCCTCAAAAGACCACTGAGTATTATGTCATCAACTTCCAGATTTTTGACCGTCTCGTGGAAGTGGTAGTCACCGGAGAGAACGAGACGGCGATCGTGCCTGGACTTGCCGAAAGCTGGGAGATATCGGACGATGGCCTCGTGTACACGTTCCATCTCCGCAAGGGCGTCAAATTTCACAACGGGGCCGAGTTCAGGGCCGACGACGTCAAGTATACGTTCGAGCGTATGTTGAACCCGGCGACTGAGGCCAAGAACCAGGACTTCATTGACCCGATAAAGGGCGCGGCAGCGATGATGGACGGAACGGCGGCGGAACTCGCCGGGTTGGAAATCGTCGACGATTACACCGTCAAGGTCACGCTCAGGGAGCCGTTCGGCCCCTTCCTCGCCTCCCTTTCGACGCCTGGCGTCGGGATACTCAACAGGGCCGCTGCCGAGGCGGCTGGAAGCGATTTTGGCCTGGTGCCCGAGAAGACCATCGGCACAGGGGCTTATATATTCGACAAATGGACGCTTCACGACGAACTGGTAGTGCGCCGCAACGATAACTACTGGCGTAAACTTCCCGAACTCGACGGCATTTCCTGGCGCATCGTGGCGGACGCCGATACCATGCGACTAATGTTCGAGTCGGGCGAACTCGACGTGTTCGACACGGATTTCGCCCAAAGCCAAATATCCTACTTCACAAACAGCGACAAGTACAAAGATAAACTCGTGACCGGCAATCGCATGGGCACTTATTATTTCACGTTCAACCAGAACATCGAGCCGTTCGGCGATGTCCGCGTCCGTAAGGCGCTTCAGATGGCGGTCGACCGGCAGGGAATGGCGGACGCCCTTTACGACGGCAGAGGGGTTCTCGTGGAGGGGATTTTCCCGCCCGGGCTCGTGGGCTACAACCCCGATCTGCCGAAGATACCATACGACCCCGAAGCGGCCAAAAAACTCCTGGCCGAGGCCGGCTATTCTGATGGTTTCGACATGAAGCTCTCGATGATAGCCGATAATCCCGATATATTGGCCAGGAATGAATTATTTCAGGCTATGATGGCCGAGATAGGTGTCAATGTGACCATCGAGCAGATGGACGAGGCGGCGTGGTACGCCGTGCGCGCTGACGGACTGCTGCCGGCCTATACGCAGATATGGTCGGCCGACTACAACGACCCGGACAATTTCATCTACACGTTCTTCGCACCCGGCAACACCGTCAAACGCTCGTTCAACTTCAAGAACGAGAAGCTGTCGAACCGCGTCGCCGCCGCCCGGGCGATAGTCGATCCCGAGGCGAGAATAAAAGAGTACCGCGAGCTGGAGAAGGCGATCATCCAGGACGAGGCGGCATGGATTCCGCTCTTCGCCCCCCAGCACATATTCGTGGTCTCCGAGCGCGTTGGAGGGTTCCGCGTTCACTGGAACGGCTGGAGCGATGGTTGGTACTACTATGAGGGGCTTAAGATCAGGCACTGACCGCCGGCTTTAAATAATCGTCCGCGGTTTCGTGAAAGATAGGCGAGGCGGCCAGTCCGCCTCGCTCTGCTTGAAGGGGTGTTGTGCCATGTTGAAGTTCATCCTCAAGAGGATTTTGATTTCAGTGCCCGTCCTCATAGGCGTTGCCCTCGTGCTCTTCGTGCTGCTCAACGTCGTTCCGGGCGACCCGGTCACCTTGATGATGGGAGAGCACATAAAGCCGAATCTCATAGCCATGTTCCGCGAGAGGATGCACCTCGACGATCCTGTGCTGATTCGTTTCGGGCGATATATATTGAACGCCCTGCGCGGGGATTTCGGCGTCTCGTACAAGGATCAGCGCGAGGTGAGCGACCTCATCGCCATGGCTTTTCCCCATACGGTCAAACTGACCTTCTACGCCGTCCTGGTCTCGTGGATGATAGGGATTCCGTCGGGCATCGCAGCCGCCGTCAAACAGAATACCTTCATCGACCGTGCGTTCATGGGTTTTTCCCTCATGGGAGTCTCACTGCCGGTCTTTTGGGCCGGCTTGCTTGCCCAGTACGTCTTTGCCTATAAATTAGCGTGGCTTCCCACGACCGGATATTATAGTTTCAGATATTATATAATGCCGTCCGTCGTTCTCGGCTGGAGTTCCGCCGGCACTGTGGCGCGCCTCACGCGTTCCAACCTCCTGGAGTCGCTGAGGAACGATTTTATACGCACGGCGCGCGCCAAGGGCCTCTCCGAGAGCGCTGTGGTAGTGGGGCATGCGCTCAAAAACGCGCTGATACCGGTGGTGACGGTGATGGCGCTTCAGGTGGCGAACCTCCTGGGCGGCGCGGTGATGACCGAGAGCGTGTTCGGCATCCCGGGTCTCGGCAGGATAGCGGTGAAGGCGATAGCCGACAGGGATATGCCGATGCTCCAGGGCACGGTGTTGTTCACTACCGCGATCGTGATCGCAGGCAACCTCGCCGCCGATATCGTGTACGCCTTTCTCGATCCGAGGATCAGTGTGGAGGCTGGATGATGGCGGATTTCGAGAACGCCGCCGCCGAAGTCCTCTATGACGAGAGCGTCTCGAAATCGCTCCGCGATATGCTGCGGAAGAACAAGACCTCGGCGGTTTCCCTCGTCATCGTCGTCCTGATAATGATCGCGGCCGCCGCCGCTCCGCTTTATCTCAAATACAACCCGAACAAACATTCGCTGAAGGAACGTTTCGCCGCTCCGTCGGCGGCTCACTGGCTGGGGTGCGACGATCTGGGGCGCGACCAGCTCACGCGCCTCGTTTACGGCGCCCGCATCTCCATATTGATCGGCATCATTCCCACCTCGTTCTCCATGATCATCGGCACGTTCCTCGGCCTGTTGTCGGGCTACTTCGGCGGACGGACGGATTTCTGGATAATGCGCGCGGCCGATATCGTGCTGGCGTTTCCGTCGCTGCTTCTGGCAATGGTGGTCTCGTACACGCTGGGCGGCGGGATAATGAGCATATTCGCCGCGCTCTCCACCGTGAGCTGGGCGGGCACGGCAAGGGTGATACGCGCGCAGACGATGTCGCTCAAAGAGCATGAGTTCGTAGAAGCGGCGCGCTCCGTCGGCGTCGGCGACCTCGTGATCATGTTCCGCCACATACTGCCGAATTGTTTGCCCAACCTCATAGTGCTCTTCACGCTCAACATACCGGCTGCTATCCTGAACGAGTCGGCACTGAGCTTTCTCGGCGTAGGGGCCGCGCCGCCGTCGGCGAGCTGGGGATTGATGGTCTACCGCTACAAGACATATCTTTTGAGTTATCCCTGGCTCGCGATAGCGCCGGGTGTCGCCATTCTCGTCTTCGTCCTCGCGTTCAATTTTCTGGGAGACGGCGTCCGCGACGCGCTGGATCCTTACATGAAAGACTAGGCGCAAATGCTGGAGATAGAACGGCTGTGCACGCATTTTTTCACGTCGCGTGGGGTAGCTCCTGCCGTTGACAACGTAACGATAACTATACCGCCCAAAAGCATTGTGGGTGTGGTGGGGGAGAGCGGCTGCGGCAAGAGCGTCACAGCGCTGTCGGTGCTGCGCCTAGTCTCCTCGCCGGGCAGGATAGTCTCGGGAAGCATCCGCCTCGACGGCGAGGAGCTGCTGACGAAGAGCGGGCCCGCGATGCGCGCCATACGCGGCGACAGGATATCGATGATCTTTCAGGAGCCGATGACCTCCCTCAACCCCGTCTACACCGTTGGCAGGCAGGTAAGCGAGGCGATAACGCTCCACACGAACGCCGCACGCGGCGAGGCGCGCGGCAGAACCGTCGAGATGTTCAGGGCGGTGGGCATTCCCGAGCCCGAGAGACGTTTCAAATCGTATCCCCACCAACTCTCAGGAGGACTGAGGCAGCGCGTGATGATCGCCATGGCGATGGCGTGCCGTCCCGAAGTACTGATAGCCGACGAGCCGACCACAGCTCTTGACGTCACGACCGAGGCGCAGATTCTTCACCTGATGAAGGAACTTGAGACCGCGTTCGGGACGTCGATAATGCTCATAACCCACAACCTGGGCTTGGTGGCCGAGATGTGCGACTATGTTTATGTTATGTACGCCGGACGAATCATGGAACAGGCGGACGTTTTCGAACTGTTCGACAACGCGCTCCATCCTTATACGACAGGGCTTCTCGGAGCCATTCCCCGCCCGGGCGGAGAACGGCGGAGGCTTTTCAACATCGAGGGCATGGTTCCGAGCCTGCTCGATCTTCCCAAGGGCTGCCGCTTTTCGCCGAGGTGCGGGCGGGCAATATCGCGCTGTCACGAGGAAGAGCCGGAACTCCGCGGCGTGTGCCGGGGGCACGCAGTGAGATGTTTTCTTTATAAGAATGAAAGCGGGGCGGCGCGATGACGGTTGCTGAAGCGCATCTTGTCTCGGTCGAACACGTCGTCAAGGAATTCAGTCTGAGCGGCGGTTTTCGCGGGGGAAATCAAATCGTCCACGCCGTCTCGGACGTCAGCTTTCACATCGACGAGGGCGAGACGCTGGCGATGGTGGGAGAATCCGGCTGCGGCAAAAGCACCATAGGGCGCCTCATTCTGCGCCTCACCGAACCCACGAGCGGAACCGTGCGCCTTGAGGGCCGCGACCTCGGCGCGCTCGGCAAAGCGCAAATGCGGGAGGCCCGCAGGGCGATGCAGATAATATTTCAGGACCCGTACGCGTCGCTGAATCCGAGAATGAACGTCTGCAGAATAATATCCGAACCGCTCCTCGCTCATAAGATGTACAATACAAGAGTGGAGACGGAAAACCGCGTGAGAGAGCTGATGTCGCTCGTCGGTCTCCGTCCCGAACAGATGAACAGATATCCTCATCAGTTCTCTGGCGGGCAGAGGCAGCGCATAGGGATAGCGCGGGCGCTCGCTCTGAATCCAAAGCTGATCGTCTGCGACGAGCCGGTCTCCGCGCTTGATGTCTCGATACAGGCTCAGATTCTGAACCTGCTGTGCGACCTGCAGCGCGAATTTAAACTGGCTTATCTTTTCATATCGCATGATCTGAGCGTGGTACGATATATATCAGACAGAGTTTGCGTGATGTTCCTCGGCAAAGTCTGCGAGATAGCGAAGACGGAGGAAATTTTCGAGAGACCCATGCACCCTTACACCAGATTTTTGCTCGAAGCGCTGCCAAAGCCTGATCCTCACGCGAGAAAAGAGAAAAAGGCTCTGCTCGCCGGAGAGATGCC
>JAITRO010000146.1 GCA_031288335.1 Synergistaceae bacterium
TCTTACATCTTCTCCCCTAAGAGTGGATGCCCCCACTCTACGAAAAGAGGAAAAGAGGAAAAGAGCAAAAAACTATGGTTTTCGTTTGAGCGTTGGATATTTTACATCCGGGACTTCCCGGACAACCGCCTATATCCAGTTTTCAAGGTACAACGCCGCAGGATTTTACCCCATGTCGACAAAACTATTTTAGCACAAGGAGGACACTCATGGAGAGCAAAAAAGCAAAACCTTATCTGCATTCGGCGGACGCGGCTTTAATGCGACGGTTAAAGCCGCTGGTTTTTCCGCCGCATGTCGCAATAGCCGGGGAGAGTTATAAAATAATCACAGGATTTTTAAAAGCTATTCGGCGGTTATGATTCGGTTCATGTCGGAGTAGTCGGCCGCGATTTTTTGTCCTGGCCGCGTTATCAGAAATCTCTCATCGTCCCATTTGCCGTTTATGAAATCCTCCAGCATTCCGCTGTCTCCGCGCACGACGTCGAAATCCGCCCCGAGGTAGGCCGCGGCGTTCTCGGTGTATTTCTCATATTCGGGGAAATCAAGCTCGTCCCACTTTATGTAGACACACCTATCATAGCTATCCGGCCATTCCTGTTCCAGCAGGTATTTAGCGTCATCCTCGCCGTAACGCTCGGTGTAGATGGCACAGAGGGCCTTTTCGGACTCCTCGGACGGCATGAACGACGAATTCTCTATCCAAGACGCGTTGTACCAATATGTGCCGCTGTGCGAGTTGAAATAATTCTGATAGGCCTCGTGCGAGCCGAGGAAAAGCGCTACGCAGTCGTGAATCCTGGGGGCGACGAGAGGATATTTCTTCGAACAAAGCCCGGCCAACCCGTTGGAGCAGAGCCCATAACCCAGGAGAATCGCGTCGAAATCGCGCTCTTTATAGTCGTAGCGCGATTTATATGTGTATATATCGTCTCCGGCGTCTATCTTCTCCAGTTCTTCCTGGAGTACTTTTCGGAGCAGTTCCGGCGTATTGTGCAACCCCTGGCGGATGTATGTGACGTCCAGATAGTTTTTGCTGGTGGCCGCAATCAACGATATTTCCCTGAAGAACACCTTACACGCCAGTATTTTCAGTCTCATTCACACACACCATGCCTTTCCGTTTTAGAACCTCAAGTCCGTGATTCATTCTTAACTATAATCCCAAATACTCACCTGTCAACATATTTCAGCTCGAACTTGAACGGAATTCTGGCAGTGACGCGCGGGCCGTAAGACGACGTGTCAAACCTCCACTCTTTGACGGCGCGCATGGCGGCTTCATCCAGGCGGGGATGGCCGCTGGTCTGTTCGACCCTTACCGACTCCGTCCGTCCGGATGTGATGTCGGCCAAAAGCACCACCACACCCTGCTCCCTTCGTTTTCTGCTTAGCGCCGGATATTCAGGAGGCACTTTTTTTGTGACCTTCAGAAAACCGTCCTCTATGTTCACCGGAACGCCGGCTCCGTGTGCGGCAGGTTCGGGGCGTCCGGGTGCTCCTCCGCCTCCTGAGTCTGTGGGTTGCCCCCTTCCTTCGGCGCCGGGCTGTGGAGACGCGTTCGGTTCTCCTCTGCCCGCCGTGCCGCCGGCGGGTTTCGTTGCCGCCTGAGATGGCTGCGCAGGTTTTGGGTCGGATTTCGGTTTGGACTTGGCGGGTTTCGCGGAGGGCTTGACTGGTTCGGGTTTTGTCTCGCGCTTCACCGGGGTGGTTTTGGATTTCGGCTGTTTCGGAACAGGTTTTGGATCCGAGGCCGGCTTGGGCTTGGGCTCCGGCCTGGGCGCAATCTGAGGCGTGGTGCGGAGTTCGGGCAGCGTCTGCGGTTCAGGCAAATGTTCCTGCGGCAGCGCGGTGACGGTTTTTTCGGGTTCCAGCAGTGGCTCTTCCGGCGCCTCGCGCCCGGCGAAAGGTTCATCCGGAGGTTCGGCCGGCTCGGAAGGAGTTTGCGAGTTCCTCTGGTCCGATGTATTGCCAATATCCGCCGCGCCTGTGCCCGGCGTTCCCCCTGCACCGACGAGCGTCACTCGCATTGCGGAACCGAACGCATTCGGCTCCGCCTCGCGAAGTGTCAGCGAAAGTGCGATGATCAACATGAGATGAATGACCGCGCTCATGAAGAAAAGAGACTCCAGTCCGCCTCATCTGCTGTCGCCCTTTTCCCCTGGAATCATGCCGCTGCCACGACCGACATCGCCGGTATCGCCAACATTATCGCGCCGCTCATGTTCATGTACTCCAAAAATGTCACCCGACCGTCTCCGTATATATAATGATTAAAAATATTCGACAATGCTTACGTTTATGATACGCACACCGCCCGATTTTGTCCATAGCCGCGAAAAATCGTGGAATGTCTGGTGCGCGTCAGCTGATGAGTGTATAATAAACGCTGTTCTTAAAAGATAATATTCGATTGGGGTGAGTGTCATCAAAAATTTGTTTATGAGATGTCTTGTGGTTTTAGCTGCCGCGGCCGTGTTGTGTTCCGCAAAACATGCCGCTTCGGGGGAGCCGGTGCGCATACTGTCTCTTGCTCCCGCCGCGACCGAAATAATCTTTGATTTGGGGCTGGGGGACAAAGTGATTGGGGTCACGGAGTACTGCAATTGGCCGCCGGAGGCAAAATCAAAGACCAACGTCGGAGATATGATGCACGTGAACATGGAAGTTGTCGTCTCCATGCAGCCCGATCTCGTCGCCGTTTCCAACATGAACGAGCACATGAAAAACCAGATAGAGGCGCTCGGTTACAAGGTCATCGTGGTTTACCAGGACAACTTCGGGCAGATTTGCGATTCGATACTGCGGGTCGGTGAGGTATGCGGCATACCGGATATCGCAAAAAAACGGATAGAGGAGCTTCGAGAAAACGTGCGCGTCATTTCGGCGGGTTTGCCGCGCGGTAAAGATCAGTCTGTGCTGATCGTGGTTGGCAGGGATAGCGATGATGCGTCTTTCAAGAAGATATACGTCGCCGGTCCTCGCTCGTTTTATGAAGAATTGCTCTCGGATGCCGGCGCGAAAAACGCTTTCTCCGGCGACCTGCCGTATGCCGGTCTCTCGCTGGAGGGGCTGCTTCGGCTTGATCCCGACATAGTAATCGAACTGGTGGGCGAACACGGCATGGTTGGCGTCGATTCCAAATTGATACTTGCCCAGTGGAAAAATCTGAGCGATCTGCGGGCCGCACAGAATGGAAGCGTGGCCGTAATACGAGGAGATTTCACGCTCAGGGCGGGCCCGAGATACCCTCTCATTTTGGAGTCCTTCGCGAAGATCATTCACGAAGGACTCAGGGAGATCGAGGAATAAACGGTCCTGCCGGTTGGTTATATGAAGGACAACGGGATAAAAATTTCAGGGCTTTCCCTCAAACTCAACGGCAAAAGGATACTGAGCGATATCTCCTTTGATGTAGCGCCTGGTGAGTTTTTTTGCGTAATAGGCAGAAACGGAGCCGGCAAAAGCACTCTGTTAAAGTGCATATGCGGCATCATAGGAGGATATGAGGGAGAGATAAACATCTGCGGCAGACATGCCGCCGGTCTTTCCGCGAGAGGCAGGTCGCGCCTCGTGGCGTACGTGCCTCAGGGTTCTCCAAGCGACATTCCCTACACAGTGCGCGATTTTCTCGAGATGTCCCGATATCCCTGGCGGGGAGTTTCGTCGGACGCGGACGACGCTCGCGAGATCGCCGAGGCGATGGATATGACCGGAATCACCGCGTTTTCCGATCGAAGGCTGTCGAGCCTTTCCGGAGGCGAGCGTCAGAAGGTGATGATAGCGTCTGCCATAGCACAGAGGACGGACGCGATTCTAATGGATGAGCCGACGACGTATCTGGATTACGCGCATCAGATGGAGACAATGGATATGATGTCCAGGGTTAACAGTTTCCGCAGCGTCAGCATGATAATCGTGACCCATGACATAAACCTCGCGACGGAACTCGCCGGAAGGGTCGCCGCAATGTCCGACGGTCGGATGGAGTGGGTGGGGCCTCCGTCTGGGCTGTTCGAAGCGACCCGATTGAACGGGATATTCGGCGTACCGTTCAGAAGATATGTAGCCGATGCTCCGGGAGGACGCCAGATTCTGGCGCCGGAGAGAGCCGTTTCATGAGATTTTCGCGAAGCGTGTGGGTGATTGCCGCCCTCTTCGCGGTAATGTTGCTGGTTGCCGCAATCGCTCCGTGGATGGGGGTTCGGCTGATATCCCCAGACGAGATTTTCGGTTGGCGGGGAAGCACCCCCGATCCCGCGGAGGCTAAAATTTTTTGGCAGCTTCGCGTTCCGCGTGTAATTATGGCGTTGTGTGCGGGGGCGACATTCGGCATATGCGGGATGGTCTTTCAGGCGTTATTTCGCAATCCTTTGGCCGAGCCGTCGCTCCTCGGGGTTTCTTCGGGAGCCGCCTTGGGCGCTGCGATCGCCATCAGGGTTGGGTTTAGCGCGGGTATCCTGGGTTCGCAGGGCGTTTCCTATCTTTACGAAGCGGTCGGTTGGCAGAGATTGTTCGGTGAAATGGTCACTCCGGTCTTTGCTTTCGCGGGTTCCCTTCTCGCAATCTCGATAATATCCGTGTTTTCGCGCCTGACGAGGAACGCGAACGACGCGTCGCTGTTGCTGGCGGGTGTGGCTGTAAGTTCGCTTTTTTCGAGTCTCATAATGGTCTTCCAGTACACGGGGGGCGCTGTCGAAACCTACAAGCTGCTTTCATGGACGATGGGCGGTATAAGCGTAGTGGGAATGAGCGAGGGGTTGAGGGCGCTTCCGTCGCTGATATTGGCTTTCGCCATGTCCTCTTTCTGTTCCACCGAACTTGATCTCATAACGTTCGGCGACGAGATCGCCGCGACCAGGGGCGTCGAACTCGAGAGGACGAAGCGCCTGTTGTTCGCCGGCATGTCGTTGTCGGTGGCGCTTGTGGTGGCAAATTGCGGGCCGATATCGTTTCTCGGCCTGATAGCACCGCATGTAGCCAGACGTTTCATTGGGGCCAGGCATCGGTCGCTCACGCCATGTTCAGCCGCCATAGGCGCCATAGCGCTGGTGATCTGCGATACCGCGGCCCGCACGCTCTGGGCTCCGGCTGACATCCCGGTCGGGATAATAATATGCTTCATGGGCGCTCCATTCTTCCTCTGGCTCCTTTTCAAACCCCGAGAGAGATGAAATGCGCGGGCATTTCAGGCTGGGAACGACTTCTTACATCATAGAAAGCGGTTTGGCGGACAACCTGCTGTGGCTTGCGCGCAGGCCCGGCGGTTGCCGGATCAGCGAGATGCAGCTCGTGCTTTTCGACACGCCCGAAATTTCCAACATACCGTCCCTTGAGGAAGCGGCATTGCTGGCGAGCATAGCGGCGGACCATGATATGGCTTTCACCGTTCATTTACCGTGCAATATAATGCTCGGCGACGCTGATCCTTCGGTGAGGAGGGCATCCGCCGCGCTGTTCAAGCGGGTTGTCGAGGCGACGTCGAGACTGGAGCCTATATGCTGGACGCTGCATATCCCGATGCCCGGCAATGAGGAAACACGCAGGTATCTGGACAGAACGACAGAGACTCTGGCCCCGCTCATCGGCGAATTGAGATCGCCGCGTGAACTTGCGATCGAGAATATTTATCCCATCTTCGAGATCGAACCGCCGATAATAGAGGAGTTGGACACATCCGTTTGCATAGACATCGGCCATCTGCTTTTCTTTGGTTTGGACGTCTGGAGTTTTCTCGATCGTTGGCTGCCAAGATGCCGCAACATACACATCCATGGTTGTACACCCGAGCGGGATCATGAAAGTCTCGCCCAGTTGCCGCGTGGATTTTTGCAAAAACTTTTCGGCCGCATTTCCGGCGAACCATGCCTTCGAACCGTCACCATGGAGATTTTCGGCATAAGCGATTTCGAAAGTTCCATTTCTACATTGCTGAATTATCTGCGCCCTTTCTAATTCTTATACTGACGGCTAAGAGATTTGCATCAATTAAGCAGCAGAGCCAGGCTTATCCTTATTGGATATCCTATATCAACTGCTTAATTTCCAGCATTGCATGCCCTACTGCCACAGCAACCTTGTCGGTCGAAATTATTGAAAGAAGTAATTTCGCCCTAAACCGCCTTTCTCAGCATTTTCACCTTCAAGTAATTTGTAAACCGCTTTTCGATAAGGTTGTACGTGACCAACGAAACGGCAAATATCAGACCAATGCCGATAGTCGTTGTGGCAATTTTTTCTATTATAAAGCCCTCGCCTATAAACAGTTCAAAGCTAGGTACGATGCCCAAGAATATTAACGCGCCCTTCAGTACAGCAAAAACGTCCAGTTGGATAAGATACAGGGAAAAGCTGACGTCGCCGAAAAAGACAAACGACCTTGGCATCTCGAGCCGCTGTGTCGCCTTAACAAATGACACAACAAACACGAACGCGGGAATCCCGTACCTGACAAAGCGCGGCGTGTTTTCAAATAGGATAAATTTCTCTGTAAGCGCCAATGCCACAAACGAAGCGACGGCTACTATGCCGAAAGCCAAGCGAAAACCATAGGTGTTTTTTTGGCCGTACAGCCATCTTGTCAAATAAAACGCTCCCATGCCTCCCGCAAGCTCCAAGAACATCAGATAATCCACTTCCCAAACCGCACCAATGCCGACAATTGCCAACAAACCTATAAATGCTATGACAGAGCGGTATTTTATGCTGATAATGCAAGCGACTGCAAACACCGCATAAAACGCCATCTCATAATACAGGCTCCAGGCAAGGCTTTGCATAGGCGCGCCGTTTATCGGCAGGAAGAACAAAGAACTGACAAAGCATCTTAGGTCACGCCGGTCAGGATTTGCGATACCCAATCTAAAGCAAATTTGAAGCAGCACGAACCGCTGGAGCGTGGTATACCAGTATAACGGCACGACGCGAATAACGCGTTTGATAAAGAAGTCCTTCGCGCTTTTTTGTGTGACGTAGACCATAATGAATCCGCTGATGCAAAAGAAGATGTCCACGCCAAAGTTACCCGGCAAGATTGAATATGTGCCGTGAAGAAGCAAAACGACCAGAGCGGCGACGCCGCGCAAGACTTGTATGCTTTCAAGCTTTTGATCGACAAAAGAGGATGTTCTATTCTGTTCCGTCAAGATTGTGGCCTTACTTGGCATACATGTCAACTGTCAATATTTTCGCAGCCAACCGCAGAGCGGATTCTATGGTCACGTCCATATCATAATATTTGTACTCACCCAGCCGTCCGCCAAATACTACGTTTGGCGCACCAGCTGCGGCGCACTCCAGATATTTTTGCAGGACATTCCGGTTGCGCTCGTCGTTTATCGGATAGTACGGCTCGTCCCCGCGTTTCCATTCCACGGCATACTCACGGCTGATAATCGTCGTTTCCTGTTCGCCAAACTCAAAGTGCTTATGCTCGATAATGCGAGTGTAAGGCGTTTCTCTGTCCGTATAGTTTACAACCGCGTTGCCTTGATAGTTGGATATTTGCAACTCTTCCGACTCAAAATACACACTCCGGTACTCAAGTTCGCCGAAACGATAATCAAAGAATCCGTCAATCGTGCCCGTATAAATAATCTTTTCGGCAAAACCCTCAAACCTCTCGCGATCAGCAAAGAAATCCGTATTAAGCAGTACCTCGCTGCCCTCGAGCAGCTTTTCGGCAATTTGCGTATACCCGCCCATTGGGATGCCTTGATAACGTGCGTTGAAATAGTTGTTGTCGTAGGTGAAGCGTACGGGCAGTCTTTTGATGATGAAAGCCGGCAGGGCGGCACAATTCTTCATCCATTGCTTTTCGGTATATCCCTTTATCAGCTTCTCATAAATATCGAGACCAACCAAACTTATGGCCTGTTCCTCAAGGTTTTGTGGAGACTTGTGGACGCATTGCTTTTGCGAGGCTATGATTTTCATAGCTTCTTGCGGGGTGATCACGCCCCACATTTTATTAAAGGTGTTCATATTAAAGGGCAGGTTGTATATCTCGCCCTTGTAGTTGGCAATAGGCGAGTTCACGTAATTATTGAACTCGGCGAATTGGTTTATATACTCCCAAACTGCCTTGTTGTTTGTATGGAATATGTGTGCCCCGTATTTATGCACATTTATGCCATTTACGGTTTCGGTGTAGCTATTGCCGCCGATATGCGGACGTTTATCGATTATGAGACACTTTTTGTCATGCTTTAATGCCTCATAGGCAAAAGTAGCCCCAAAAAGCCCCGCGCCGACAATCAGAAAATCATATTGCTTCAAACTCGTCCCTCCAATTAATAAGCCTGCCGCAGGTTTTTATTTCAAAAAATATTTCTTACAGCTGCGGGTTCTGATTTTTATCAGTTTCCAAACCCTTTTCAATTTTTCACTCAACGAGGCAACTGTATATAATTTTTCTACAAAGTATTCTTTATGATAATTCAAGCACATGCTTAGCAAATGTTCCCCTGCAAGTCCAGGTCGAAATTTGTCTCCATATATTTTCTCGCTCTCTTCAAAAAAAGAGTACATAAATGTAACTACTCAGCTCTCGACAAGAGTTCAATCATTCTCGTAGCAAGGAGTGATAAAAACGCATTCTGAAAAACAGGCATTTTTATGCCCAAAAACGGCCAAAAAATGGCCTAAAACAAAAAATGCAATTTGTGAGCCATTGCTACCAGCGTTACTACAGCTTTGTCAAGAGCTTAGTAGTTACAAAAAATTTGGGTTGCGGGCGCAGGCCGCTTTGGTATCTATTGAATTATTCCTATCCCCTCTGCTTTATGCCTAATTTTCTTCTCCATAGTATGAACAATCGCACAGCCAATACGGGGCTTATCCATACCAGCATGGATTTCAGCATTTGCTTTTTGCTTATTTTCATAGCAAAAGTCTTAGGTGCCGTTTTTTTGCAATAATTTACCAGATATCTATAAAAATCTTTGTGTTCCCTTATTCCGCCGTTCGCCATCACAAGATGATTTAAAGCGTACAGCGCCGTCGTAAAATACTGGTACTCAACGGCCTTGTCAAGTCGTTCACTCGATGGAGAAAGATTGGCTTTTATATAATCCATATTCTCTATGGAACCAAGAGCCTGCTTCTCAATATTCGGTTTTCTGGTGGCGGAGTTCTCGTTATCAACGTTATATGTATATATCCTCCTTAAACCGACTCCCACACTCTTTACTCCGGGTATCAACTGCGTATTAAACTGCATGTCTTCGCCTGTTTTTGACAGCAGCCGAAATCTTTTCCCCTCCAGCAACTCCTTTTTATAAAGCAGGTTCCAGACTCCCACGTGAATCCTATTATAGAAAATGTCGCAAAGCATATCCTCAGAGGTAATTGTTGTTATTCTGTCGGTTTCCACCTGTTGATGGAATCGGCTGGTAAAAAAGTGTCTCGATAAGGCTATATCGCTGCCTGTTTGCTCTATTATCCCATACAAATAAGCGATATAATCCGGCTCACAGTAATCATCCGAATCCACAAATGACACATAATCACCTGTGGCGTTCTCGAGCCCGGTGTTCCTCGCACCGGAAAAACCCTGGTTTTCAGGGTGATGTATAACTTTTACACGGTTGTCTTTTTTTGCATATTCATCCGCTATCCTTCCGCTGCCATCGGTCGAGCAGTCGTCAACCAAGATTATATCCAGGTTTTTGTATGTCTGATTAATTATTGTATCAAGGCATTTCCTCAAATACTTTTCCGTGTTGTAAATAGCTACGCACATAGATATTAAAGGAGTATCATGAAGGCTTGATTGTTCTTTTTCGCTTAGCACGATAGATGAAGTTGTACCTCTTCGAATCACGGTGTTGGTTGCGGTCATTATACGTTTTCCTCCGCTGTCTTTTTGTTATTTCGAGCTACGCAAACAATCTGCACGCCAAAATCCACAAAGCTTGTTATGTGTCTTTGCTCATTTCCCAGCAAGCTAAGAAACTCAGTAATCCTGCCCGAATAATTCTTTGGATACACGCATATTCGCTCGGTGTTCATGTTCATAGAAAACGCCGCAGCGTGGAAGGAATCCGTCAGCACGTAACGCGCGTTGTCAATCATCGACACAAAGTCAAATATTCCGGGCATAATGAGACTCTTGCCGCTTCTTACAACTTAGTCAAGTCTTGTACAGAAACGGCATATGGACAATCTCGTTCGCCTTGACAACTCCGTCGCGTACTTGTCAAATTTCCGACTTCGATTCAGGTTATATATCAAGATATAGTCGTCCTCAATTTTTCTCGGCGGTTCAATACTATGCCAAAATGATGGCGACATACATAATGTGGGATCTGCTATACGGATGGAGTTTTCGTAACCATGCTGTTCTTTGAGTATACTTCATAGGCAATATCAAGGGTATTTTAAGCGGATTATCTTTGCTGAATGTCCGCATAAGTCCTAAGTCATAGGTATCCAAGCGACGATAGTCAATAAAAACAACATCGTCAAAATACTGTCTCAGTTGAGTTCCATAATCATATACCTGATGCAGGGTTATAACAGCCGCTCGCATTTATGTTCGTTCCTCTTTTATCTTGGTGATTACTTATTTCTCCGCTTGAATTTATAGTACAGTTTCCACGCAAAACGATAAAATGGGAATCCTAAAGCCAAAGAGATAATGCCAAGTTTATCCCGTTTGGAAACCTTCTTGTCCAACAGCACGTCTCGCCTGTACTTGGCAACTACATGTTTTATCTCTGAAACGCGCTGTTTGTCATTATACCCGCTATTTACCATTTGTGATAGAGTGGAAAGCCTTACAAATACCCGCTTGACATTTGCGGCTTTGGCCAAGTCCGGGTAACGCTCTGTTATGTAGTCAGCCATCTCATCGCCAGCTTGTATAAACTGGTATTTGCGCTCGTTGAACACTACGCTGTTGGCGGTGGAATTGTATCTCTGGATGTAATAATATTTTGGCGTCATATTGACGACGAAACGCTTCGCTTTTTCAGCAATCAAATAACAGATCGCCGTGTCCTCGTAAATTCGCCCCTCCGGGTATCGTATTGCGTCGAATATACTTAGTTTATACAGCTTGTTCCAAGCCGTCACATCATATACGCCGTTATAGCACAGGCTCTCAATCGCCTGATGTTTGTCAAGCGTCATCGTGACGTGGTTTGGATCTTTATCCAACATGCGCCTTTCGGAGTATACCAGGTAATGCCCGCACTGAGATATATCCGCGTCGCTGTCCCGAAGCAGTTTATAAAGGAATTCTATATAATCCGGCGCTACGTAATCGTCGCCGTCCACAAAGGCGACATAGTCGCCTTTGTGGACGGACAGTCCGCAGTTTAACAGGTCGGACAGTCCGCTGTTCCTTGCAGCGGACTGTCCGGCGTTTGGACGGTGGATTGTCATAACGCGGCCGTCCTTTTGGGCATACTCGTCGCACATTGCGGGGCAGCCATCCGGCGAGCCATCGTCCACGAGGATAACTCGCAGGTTTTTGTACGTCTGCGCCAGTATGCTGTCCACGCACTTACTCAGATATTGCTCCACATTGTAGATAGGGACGATTAGGTTTATAAGAGGATCGTCCATAGAGACCTCACACTTCCTTCAAGTAGTTGACATTTCTTTTTTCAGGGTTATAGCGGCTTCAACATTCCGCAGCCGTTCATTGCAGCCAAGCATCGATACGACATTTGCTTGGTAAATCATAAATCCTATCAACACATTAAACAGCGGGTTTGTATAGTTTAAGGCGTTCACGCTTAGAATCATAATGAATAGGAATGGTTTATAATTGCCCGTACCCTGTTTTGAGAACCTTGCAAAATACCGCAGCAGCGGCATAGCGAAAACACCGGCTTCAAACAGCAGCGCCCCAAGCATTGACGAAAGCTTGTTCCAGTAACTGCCGAGGGATAAGCTCCTGAAAAACCATTCGGGAAAAAGGCGGTTTTGCTCATAGACATAGTCCGCCCAGTTGAGCACGCCCCGCGGCATACCTATATTCTCCATAAAGCCCTTGACAGAGAATATCCACTCAACTACCCTTGAGTTAAGGCTTCCGTCGGCTACGATAATCAGATGTGGTTCTGCTATTATTTTGGTAACTAAATAGTACAGCCTTGTCTGCTCCAAATTATGCCTGAATAAAAACATCAAACCTACCGAAGCAAGCACAACCAAAAGTAGGGGCAGCATCATCTTCCTTGTGGCATAAAACACAAACATGAAGCACAAGACGTAAAACGTCCCTGTCGCCGACAATGCCACCAGCAACACTGTTAAAGCCGTGGGGCAAATCAGCCATTTATAGCGTTTGGCGTCTACAATGTACAGGATGAAATTTATCAGCAAAAGCTGGATTGCGTAGTACGCCGGTTCGGGTGCCATAGACACGCTTCCGCGTCCTCCCCCATTAAAAGTCCTGCTCTTTATATCCATCATAAAATCTGGAAATACTATCTGGATAACCCCGACAATTATCCAAGCGTAATAAGCAAATTTTAGCAACCTTTCCATTTGCGCGATGCCACACTTCGATATCGTTATATATGTCGCGAGAGGCAAAATAATAATGGTAAAATACGGCATAAAGCCCCTCAAATAATAAAAGAAAACATAGTCCAAGCCAAAAGCGCGGATAATGGTAACCGTCACAATCATAGCAGCGAGCAGAACGCAGTATTGCAAAAAGCTATTTGCTTGTCCGCAAAATATCACTCTCTTTTCCCCTCCGACGGCCATATTCGCCAACACTATAAGAGCGGCCACACCAAATGTATATAGCTGTATATCCGTGTCAGTACCGACACCAAAGAGCTTAAAATATGGGAAACAGGCACACAACACGAACACCATGTTCAAAGTGTTTTTGCGGGCGGCAGCAAAACCAAAAATGGCTATGAACAAAACGACAAGAACGGAAAGACTTGTCAGCATATTACCGCCTTGCGTAGGTTATACGTTTCCACTGTTTCGGGCTGCGGTTTGCATTGCTGCCATTGCCCAAGCCCCCCTCCGTTGACCGCATCAACCAACGATGCTTGTTTACTGGACGGACAAAAAGAACCGCAAAAACAAAAGCGAAGACGTACCCGCTGTAGTACGTTTGCATATCAAGATAAGAACAAGCGACGTTGCTCTTAATTGTGTTAATAAAATAAAACTGTAGGTGCACGAACCCTTTTAACGACATGAATCCAAACATATACGGGGCATCAAGCATCACATGCAATCTTTCACTCAATAAAACAGCTTGAGATGCCAAATAGTAGTAAAAACTTTGCGAAACATTGCCACCTGTCCTATGGTATGAGAAAAGATACACAAATACTAATCCAATGACAGAAACAAATATCGCTTTGTTCCATAGTCTACGGTTTTCATTCATCATTCCGAACAGCGAAGCCTTGCTTTGCAGCATAACGGCAAAGACACATACGGATATACAGCTATATACATTTACCGATCCCGCCCATAGGATACTTAAACGACCGCCGCTACTATTTATAGCACTTAATAATAGCATCAGAGCAGACATTATGATAAATTTACGCTTTCTTTTCTTCTTTATAATGGCATCATATTTGTTAAAGTCTCTCATTCTTCCTAAAACCATAGGATCAAAATCTCCGGCTTTGCCAGAACCCGGCAGAGAGCAAGCTCCCTGTACTCTCTTTAATTATAAAAAAGGCCAGGGGAAACTAGTTTTCCGGCGAAGTTTGAGGCGAATCCTCAGATTTTGCCTGCGGACTTGGGTTCTTCTTCACACCTCTAAATTTTCGCAGCAAAAATAGCGCGCCTTTATATATCCAGT
>JAITRO010000157.1 GCA_031288335.1 Synergistaceae bacterium
TCGATATATTTTGTTTTCAACCTTCTCAACTGGCGGGAACTCACCCCCAAAGTTTCCGCACCTTCCGCAGGTGTCATGCTTCCCGATAATACCCGCTCCAGAACTTTCACGCGCTTTAATTCATTCCTGCTCAACGTCAATCTCTCCTGTCCCATGAGGACATTTTCGCTGACGAGTTATGAGCGGACATTATCGCTGACGAACAACACCTTTGATAATTTTCATTGACAAAACGCTTTATCTACTGTACATTTCCCGGACAGTTTGCTGGTTTTCTCAAAAATGCCGGGCTGTTTTGGATGCAATCATCTGCATTAGGAGGTAATATTGGCATGAAGAAAATATTTGCGCTGCTTATTGTCGCGATTTTATGTATTTGTACTTGGCCCGCTTTCGCTTCGGACGCGTCTCCTGTCAAGATAGGCGTCATAGCGCCGCTCACCGGGCCCGTCGCCGTATATGGCACGGCCGCTGCGAATGGGGTGCTGCTTTACACGAAGGTGATTAACGTTGCCGGAGGGCTGAACGGGCATCCTGTGGAGACGATCGTTTACGATGATAAGGGCGATCCCACCGAAGCGCTCAATGCTTACAACAAGCTCGTCACAGCCGACGAAGTCGCGGCGATAGTGGGGCCAGTCACCAGTTCCCCAACCTTTGGAGTGGCCGAGGCCTCCGCGGCCGATAACGTTCCGGGCATCACGGCTACCGCTACCCACCCTGACGTCACCACTTACGGCAAAAACTTCTTCCGCGCCTGTTTCGAGGACCCATTTCAGGGAGGCGCGATGGCCCGTTTCTCAGCCGATAAACTCGGCGCGAAAACCGCCGCGGTGCTTTATAACGTAACGGACGCTTATTCCACCGGCCTTTATAACGCCTTCACGGCTGCCGCCGCGAAGGCGGGGCTCGAAATAACGGCGGTGGAGAGCTATTCCAAGGACGACGTGGATTTTAACGCGCAGTTAACCAATATAGCCAAAAAATCGCCTGACGTGCTCTTCCTGCCTGACTATTACAACACGGTTTATCTCATCTGTTCGCAGGCGCGCAATGCCGGCATCAAGTCCGTGTTTGTCGGAGTCGACGGCGCCGATGGAGTATTGGAGATAGAAGGAGCAGACGTCTCGGCTTTCGACGGGCTGTATTTCGCCAGCCACTACTTCCCGGACGACCCGGCGGAACTGGTTCAGTCCTTCCGCAAGAATTACGAGGCGGAGTACGGAAGCGTCCCGAATTCCTTCGCGGCGCTCGGATACGATGCCGCGATGATCCTCTACGACGCGATAGCCAAGGCGTCGGCGGCTGGAATCGAGGCAGGCGTTTCGGAGAAATCGTACCAGGCGATCATCGACGCCATGACCGCCACGGCTCTCGACTGCGTTACCGGCCACATCACGTTCGAGAACAACAATCCGGTGAAGGACGTGTCCGTAATAAAGATAGACAAGGGCGCGTATACGTTCGAGACCAAATACAGGTAGACAGTAGATTCCGGACAAGATAGAGGCGGCGGCATGAGCACGGACGCCGCGTCCGTGCCGTGAGCCGCCGTTTTTTTCAGGGGCTGACTAAATGACGCTGGCGTATTTCATCATCAACGGGCTTCAGGCCGGAAGCATATATGCTCTGGTGGCGCTCGGTTACAGCATGGTATATGGGATAGTCAAACTGATAAATTTCGCCCACGGCGACATAATAATGGTCGGAGCCTATTGCACCTGGTATCTCATGTCGCGCCATTCCGTTCCCGCATGGCTCGCCGTGATCTGTTCGGTTGTTTTCTGCGCGCTCTTCGGCATGACCATCGAACGCGTGGCGTACAGACCGTTGCGAAAGACGGGGCGTCTGTCGCTTTTGGTGACAGCCATTGGAGTCAGCTTCCTGCTTCAGAACGTCGTTCAACTGATGTTCTCCGCCGATCCGAGGATGTTCGGCAATTTCTTCACCGGCGCGGTTATCATCGGCGATCGCCGGTTTTCGACCGCGACGGTCGCGACCATCGCGGTTTCGCTCGTGATAATGGCGGCGCTCACCCTCCTGGTCAAGCGCACTAAAATAGGCAAGGCCATGAGGGCCGTCTCGGAGGATTTCGACGCCGCTCAGCTCATGGGAATCAACGTCAACAGAACCATATCCTTCACCTTCGCCCTCGGCTCGGGACTCGCCGCCGTGGGCGCGGTCTTCTACTGCTGCTCGTACTCGCAGATTCAGCCGACGATGGGCGGAATGCTGGGGCTCAAGGCGTTTGTGGCGGCTGTCCTGGGCGGGATAGGCTCTCTGCCGGGCGCGATGGCCGGCGGCATTTTCATAGGCATTGCCGAGAGTTTTACCAAGGGCTTTATCAGCTCCAAGCTCACCGACGCCGTCGTCTTCGGGATTCTGATAGTCGTCCTGCTGATAAAGCCGTCGGGCATATTCGGCATGCGCGCCGGGGAGAAGGTGTAGCGGCGTGTCGGGGCTGAATGCCAAAACGCCGTTCAGGTATGCCTTGAACGCCGCCTCCGTCGCGGGGCTTTATCTTTTGTTAATGGCGCTGATCAGGTACAGGGTGTTGAATCGTTATCAGGCGCTGATGCTGATTCCAATAGGCTTCAACATCATCTTGGCCGTCAGCCTCAATCTGTCGGCCGGATTTCTTGGCCAACTGCCACTAGGCCACGCGGGTTTCATGTCGGTCGGCGGTTATGCGGCGGCTCTGCTGACCATGAACCTGAACATGCCGGCCAATGTCGAGCTTCCCATCGCGCTGGTGTTCGGCGGGTTCGTCGCCGCCGGGTTCGGTGTCCTGATAGGGCTTCCCGCGCTTCGCCTCAAGGGCGACTATCTCGCGATCATCACTTTGGGATTCGGCGAGATCATAAGGGTGATAATACTCAACCTCGATTTTACCGGCGGCGCTTACGGGCTCAAGGGCATAGGCAGAAAGACAACCGTGACGTGGGTCTATATCTTCGTCGTCATCACGCTCTGGACGATAAACGCGCTCATTCGGTCGCGTCACGGGCGTGCCATCCTCTCCATAAGAGAGGACGAAATAGCCGCCGAGGCCTCCGGCATTCCGACAACCTATTACAAAGTGCTCGCGTTCTCGATATCGGCCGGGTTCGCAGGGGTGGCCGGCGGCCTTTACGCTCATTATCTGAGCATACTCGACCCGTCGGCGTTCGGCTTCATGCGTTCCTGTGAGATATTGGTGATAGTGGTTCTGGGAGGGCTTGGGTCGATATTCGGTTCGGTGGTGTCGGCCGCGGCGCTCACCGTTTTACCCGAAATGCTTCGCGGGTTTGCCGAATATCGCATGGTCATATATTCGCTGCTCTTGATCGGTGTGATGATATTCAAGCCGTCAGGCCTGTGCGGAAAGTACGAATTTTCGCTCGGCAACACATTGGGCGGCATTCAGGCCGGCATTCGCCGCCGTATTTTGAAGAGGGGAGGCGGCGTGAATGGCTCCGGTTCTTGACGTATCGAACCTGGGCATACGGTTCGGCGGCCTTCAGGCGCTGGATGACTTCAACATTCAGGTCGCCGGCCGCGAGATCGTGGGGCTCATAGGCCCGAACGGCGCGGGCAAGACCACCGTTTTCAATCTGCTCACCAACGTCTATCATCCCTCAGGCGGCGGCATAAAGCTGACCGGGCTTGATACCAGAGGCAAGCCGACGCATCAGGTCACGCGTCATGGGATCGCCAGGACGTTTCAGAACATAAGGCTCTTCAAGTCGCTTTCGGTGATCGACAACGTGAAGATAGCCCTTCATAACAGCATGAATTACTCAGTATTAGCGGCATGTCTGCGGCTGTTTTCTTACTGGAAGCAGGAGAAAGCGGCCGAAAAAACCGCGTTGGAGCTGCTGTCGATGTTCGATATGGAGGGAAGCGCCGAAGCTCCGGCGGGAAGCCTTCCCTACGGCGCGCAGCGCAGGCTGGAGATAGTGCGGGCTCTCGCCACCAACCCGAAAGTTCTGCTTTTGGACGAACCGGCGGCGGGGATGAACCCCTCGGAGACGGCCGAACTCATGCGCACCATCCACGACGTGCGCGACAAATTCGGCGTCTCGATAATATTGATAGAACACGACATGAGCCTCGTGATGGGGATATGCGAGAGGATACTCGTCCTGAATTACGGCCTCATAATAGCGCAGGGAACGCCTGACGAGATACGGAACAATCCGCTGGTGATAGAGGCGTATTTGGGCTCCCGGAAGGAGGCGTGACCCTGTGCTCAAAGTGGAAAATATAAACGTCTATTACGGGTCCATTCACGCCGTCAAGGATGTGTCGTTCGAGGTGGCGGAGGGCGAGATAGTCACCCTGATCGGCGCGAACGGCGCGGGCAAGAGCACTATCCTCAAGACCATATCCGGCCTTCTTCGCTCGAAAACGGGAAAGATCAGCTTCATGGGCGAGGATATAATCGGCGTTGAGGCTTACAACCTGACAAGGAGAGGTTTAGCCCACGTCCCGGAGGGAAGGCGAATTTTCCAGCTGCTCACCGTCGAGGAAAACCTCGAAATGGGCGGATA
>JAITRO010000026.1 GCA_031288335.1 Synergistaceae bacterium
TCCGACTCGTGAAGGGCCTTCAGCTCCGGCATCTTCAATATCGCCTCAGGGATGCTCTTTATGCCCGATTTTATCTGTTCGGGAATGAGCTTCGCCACGCTGTCGACCTTGGCGTAAGGCATTCCCATCGCGCGGCCGACGTCCTTCACCGCCTGTTTGCTCATCATGCGCCCGAACGTGATTATCTGCGACACGTGATCCGCGCCGTATTTCCTCACTATGTAGCCGATCACCTCGTCCCTCTGCTTGTCGGATATGTCGGTGTCAATATCTGGCATGGATATCCTCTCGGGATTGAGGAAACGCTCGAACAGAAGCCCGTGCTTTATCGGATCGAGATCGGTTATCCGCAGCGACCACGCCGCCACCGAACCGGCGGCGGAACCTCGCCCCGGGCCTATAGGTATGCCGTGTTCCTTGGCGTAGCCGATGATGTCGGACACTATGCAGAAATAACCCGAGAATCCCATCTGTTCTATCACGCCCAGTTCATATTCCAGCCTTTGCGCGTATTCGTCCGTCACCGCGCCCGGCAGGCGCCTTTCGAGCCCCCCGCGCGCCATTTTGCGCAGATGGCTTTCGAGCGTCTCCCCCTCCGGTATGCTGAAGTTGGGGAGGTAGTATTGCCCGCCGTTCTCGACGAATTTCAGCTCCACATCGCAGCGCTCGGCGATCATCGCGGTGTTGGTGAGAGACTCGGGAACCTCGGCCCCGAATATGTCCCACATCTCCTCGCGCGAGCGGAAATAGTAATCGTCACCCTTGAAGCGGTATCTCTTTTCGTCGTTCACGGTGCTCTTGGTCTGCACGCAGAGCAGCACGTCGTGCCAGACGGCGTCGGAGCGCCTGGTGTAGTGTGAGTCGTTCGTCGCCACGAGCGGAAAACCGTGCTCGCGAGACATGTCTATCAGCGTCTTGTTGACGATGGCCTGTTCCGGCAGGGAGTTGCCCTGAATTTCGAGGAAGAAGTTTTCGGGCCCCATTATATCCCTGTAGAGGACGGCCCGCAATAACGCGCCATCCCTGTCGCCGGCAGAGATCAGCGACGGTATCTCCCCTCCCAGGCAGGCGGACATGGCTATGAGGCCCTGCTTGTGCCGGGCGAGGAGGTCGTGATCGATCCTAGGTTTATAGTAAAAACCGTCGGTGCAAGCGATGGAGACGAGCTTTGTGAGGTTGCGGTAGCCCTCTTCGTTTTCGGCGAGCAGTACCAGATGAAATTTTTCATTCTCGTCGCGCCTGGCGTGCCCGCTCGGGGCGACATATACTTCGCAGCCGAGAATCGGTTTGACGCCACTGCTCTTGCAGGCTTTGTAAAATTCCACGATGCCGTACATGACCCCATGGTCGGTGAGGGCGACCGCGCCCATGCCCATCTCGGACGCTAGACGAGCCAAGTCCTCGCATCTGCTCGCCCCGTCGAGGAGGCTGTATTCGCTGTGCACGTGAAGGTGCACAAAAGGTTTTTCAGAGCTGTTCATCTTCTATTTCTCCAGTCTCAACATCTTCGGAATCCAATCTTTTCGACATTAATATATCCGCGCCAAGACGGGCGGATATGATCTCCGTGATAGTCGGCGCGCCGCTCGTGCCCGGAAGCGCGGCGCCGGCCCCTGCGCTTTCGGCAGGGGATTCCGTTTGGGATTCCGCCGGCGCGAGCCCGAACGCCGACAGCACGACGCTTCTCGCCCTCGCGCTCGACAATGCCGTCTCCGCTGCTTTTGCCGCCCCGGAAAAATCGAACGTCAACTGCCCGTCGCCGAGCAAAATCCTCACGCCCACCATGCCCGCCGCAAGAGTCAAATCCCGCGACGCAAGCTCCAGCAAGGCCTGTTTTCCGTCGATCGTGCCGGATGTGAGCGTCACAGGCGCAGGTGTTTTTTCGAACACCGCCGCTTTTTGGGGTGCGGCGTCGCGAGTGGGAACGACGGGCGCTTTCGGCTGCTTTTCCATCGGCGGCTGGGATTCTGTTTTGGAGTCCAGCGCGCCCATCAGTTCGAACAGCAGGAGCCCGGAGAACACGTCGTTTTTGAGGCCCAATCTGACCCTGGGGTATAGGGCCGCCATCGCCGCGGCGGCGCGTCTCAGCGCGTCCCTGTTCCAATTCGGCGTTTCGCGCCGCAGAAAATCCTTTTCCTCGTCGGAGAGCGAGGCTCCGGCAAACGAATTCTCGCCCCACAGGGCGAATGTCCACATATCGCGCAGGAGGGGAAACAAAGCGTCGAGGAAGCGTTCGGGGGAGACTCCGAGGTCAAGTGCCGCCTTGAGTGCGCCCGATGCCTCGTCGGGACGCTCCCTCACCTGCACTATCCAGCGTTCCATCTCCGCTCTGCCCCCACCGCCGAAAAGCGCGGTCACGGAGGCCGCCGTCAGCTCGCCCTGTCCCATCGCCATCGCTTGTTCGAACAGCGATATCGCGTCGCGCAGCGCACCATCCGCACCCCTGGCTATCTCCCACAACGCCGCGCCCGCGGCGGGCACGCCTTCCTCCGCCGCGATGCGCGCCAGCTGCTCCGCCATCACTTCGGCGGTGATCCTGTGAAAGGGTATATGCTGGCAACGCGAGCGTATGGTCACCGGCACCTTGTGCGGCTCTGTGGTCGCGAAGATGAACATCACCGACGGCGGCGGCTCTTCCAGCGTTTTCAGGAGTGCGTTGAAGGCCTCGGGCGTGAGCATGTGGACCTCGTCGAGTATGTACACCTTGGTGCCGCCCGTAAACGGGGAGAGCCCCACGTGCGATTTGAGTTCTCGTATCTGGTCGATGCCTCGGTTGGACGCTCCGTCGATCTCCATGACGTCCATGTGATTCCCCGCCGCCACGGCCTTGCACGACTCGCACTCGCAGCACGGTTCGCCGTCCGACACGTTCCGGCAGTTCACCATCTTGGCGAGAAGGCGCGCAGCGGTGGTCTTCCCGCAGCCTCGCGGCCCGGAAAAAAGATACGCGTGCCCCAGCCTGCCGGCCATGTACGATCCCCGCAGCACCTCCACAGCCGAATCCTGTCCCACCATCTCGCGAAACATCTTCGGTCTGTATTTTCTATAAAGCGAAACACCCAAAGGCTTTCCCCCTGGTTCGAGTTATCATATTCCCGCCACTCCGGTCTTTTCCGCCGCTTCGGCGACGCCGGCGGCGACGGCTGGGACGACCCTCGGGTCGAGCGCCCGCGGGATTATATAATCCGGGCGCAGTTTGTCTTTTGTCACGAGGTCAGCCAGTACACGCGCAGCGGCCAGTTTCATCTCCTCGTTTACGCATCGCGCCCTCACGTCGAGAGCGCCCCGGAATATGCCGGGGAAGCCGAGGCAGTTGTTGACTTGGTTCGGAAAATCGCTGCGGCCCGTTGCAATGACGGCAGCGCCCGCTTCGCGCGCCTCATCGGGGAATATCTCGGGCGTCGGGTTCGCCATCGCGAAAACTATGGCATTTTTGTTCATCGACCTCACCATATCGCCCGTCACCGTGCCGGGCCCGGAGACGCCCATGAAGACGTCTGCCCCCCTGATGACGTCCGCCAACAGTCCTTTTTTGCCCTCAAGGTTTGAGATGGCGGCCAGTTCCTCTTCCGATGGGTTCATGCCGGGACGCCCCTTGTAGATGACCCCGTTTAGGTCGCACATGACGATGTTCGACGCGCCGGCGGAGAGCAGGAATTTGCAAATGGCGGAGCCAGCCGCGCCGGCCCCATTGAGGACTATCTTTATGTCGGAGAGTTTTTTGTCAACGATCTTGAGCGCGTTGACCAGGGCCGCGAACGATATCACCGCCGTGCCGTGCTGATCGTCATGAAAGACCGGTATGTCACAGGCTTCCTGGAGGCGGCGCTCGATCTCGAAACACCTCGGCGCGGATATATCCTCCAGGTTGATGCCGCCAAGACCGGCAGTCAAGAGCGCGACCGTCTCCACTATTTTATCAACGTCATGTGTGCGGATGGCGAGAGGAAAGGAATCGATGCCGGCAAAGCGCTTGAAGAGGACGCTCTTTCCCTCCATGACCGGCAGGGAGGCTTCCGCCCCTATGTTCCCGAGGCCCAGCACAGCGCTGCCGTCGGTGACGACCGCCACTGTGTTCCACTTCGAAGTGACCTCGTAGACCGCGGCGGGATTGCGCACTATCTCGCGGCACGGTTCAGCCACGCCGGGGGTGTACGCAATCGACAGGTCGTCCATCGTCTCCACGGGCATCCTGCTGCCCATGAAAAACTTTCCTCTTGTTTCGCGGTGCGCGCGCAACGCGCGTGACGCGAGGTCCTCATTATCCATTTACGTTATTCTTCCCTTCCTGCACAGTTTTCATCGAGCACATTTTTATTATAAACCCTTCCGTCTCCCTCGGGCAGGATAACTTTGACGGAATAAACACAAAAAGGTTTTTGGTGCTTCATCAATTAGCGCAATTTAATAAAATATTAGGCCAACTTTGTGCCTAACTTAAAGATTCTAAAAAACAGGCCATCACACACTATGTTTGTGTTAGATATTAAGGTTTATTAATAAAAATTAGAGGTATTTCAGACTATTTATGAGTTACTTTAAAGCACACAAATCTATTTTCTCCGTAATTATAACGATTTTAAATAAAGAACTTTTTGTTATACTTCCATCATCGATTGATCAATCAGCGCAAAAGTCTCCGGCGCAGTCACCCCCGTAAAGTGAACCGTCGGAGATCAAGTTACCACCGAACGTCAAGGCATTTCGAATTTGGCGAAGGCCTGTAAAGGCTCGGATGCGGAAGGAATCCGAAACCGTGCTGTTGGAGCAGTGCCTGTCGGTTTTCGCGCGAAAAAACCGGGCAGTTGAAACGGGGGAAAATGAGAGCCACTTGCAGGCGGTTCTCATTTTTCCCCGTCTATTCATTCAAAATCCCCGAAAAATTTATAGACGCCGAGACGTCACTTCGGTGCGAAATATCGCCCAAACATCGCGATTCTTCCTCAATAAACGAAGAAATATCAACGGTCAATACTGATTGCGAAAACAGGTGTCTTATTTCGCGGCAGATGGCTCATAGATCCCGAGGAGCCCCGACGGCGAGGGAAGGAGGGAAAACCCCCGACAGCCACAAAGGGACGACGGATTCGACGAGGGTGATATGAAGGCGGGATATTGAGGACGGCGCGGGACATGAAGGAAACTATGGAGACTTCAAGTCCGACCGGCCCCCCAATACCGAAACCGGCAT
>JAITRO010000102.1 GCA_031288335.1 Synergistaceae bacterium
AAGCGCGTCCATAAGCTTCTTCGCTCTTAATAAAGCCGTCCATGACGACCACCCTCTTTCCCGAAAATCATGTTTCGTAAATATCTTACATTATAATCCATTTTACGATAGGGGCCGCCCCGCATGTTTGCCTCGTTAGTGTATATTAAATCGAAAAAATCCAACATTTCGGAGGATACCGGATGACGGAAAACAATGCGAACAGAGAATACAAGAACAGCGTTTTCGTCGCTCTCTGCGAGGACAAGCAGCGGCTTATCGATATATAAAACTATCCGCCCGATGCGGTGTTGAAAATCACCACTCTGGAGGACGTTCTGTTTTTGGGACCGCGCAACGATGCCGCCTTTTTCATGGAGGGCAGGCTTGTGGTGTTGATTGAGCATCAGAGCACGGTGTGCGAAAACATGCCGCTGCGTCTGCTGATTTATGTCGGCGACATCTACGGAAAGTGGTTGAACGCCGACGAAAAACTCAAGCGGGCGGTTTACGGGACGAAACTGGTAAAAATTCCGAAGCCTGAATTTTATGTCCTCTACAACGGCAGAGCAAAATTCCCCGAGCGGAAATATCTGCGGCTGTCGGACGCTTTTCACGATATCCCGGAAGCCGAAAGCGCCAAAGAGCTGTTTGGCGGGCTTCTGGAACTGACCGTGCCTGTTTATAATATAAACAAGGGTTTCAACGCGGAGATGCTGGGGAAAAGCGAAACCCTCTTCGGCTACGCTTTCTTCGTCGATTTGGCACGTAAATATGAGGATGCCGGTTACGAAACGGAAGAGGCCATACGAAAGGCTGCGGAGAAGTGCATCGAGCAGGGCATATTGGCTGATTTTTTGCGACACCATTCGCTGGAGGTGATCAAGGTGTTAGCGGCGGAGTTCAGACTCGAAGACGCGTTGCAGGTCTGGAAAGAAGAAGGTATAGAAGAAGGGATAGAAAAAGGCAGGAAAGAGGGCAGGGAAGAGGGCAAAAAAGAGGGCAAAAAAGAGGGCAGGGAAGAGGGCATGGAAGAAATGGCGAAGAACCTTTTGGCTGACGGCGTTCCACCCGATATTATCGCCCGAAGCGCTGGTCTGCCGCTGGAAAAAATTCAAGCTCTTGTCAGTTGATTTTTCGTAATTCGCAGGGGCAAAACATCGGACTCTGTCGGAACTCGGCAGGGAGACTGTTCCCTGCGCACTCATGTTAATGCCTCGATCAAACCGGATAAATCGGGGGTATTCATAACGACGGGAGTAACGCCGAAAAGTTTTCCGACCGTCCTGCCGCAGGCGCGACCCCAGGCCACGAGCGCGGCGGAAGCAGGCGGCGCGCCTATCACGCGCGCGTATTCCTCCGCCAACGCTGAACTTCCGAAGACCACCGCGTCCACGCCGCACGCCCCCCACTGTTCCTTCATCACCTCAAGCCCGGGCACGTCGCGGGATTTCATCCTGTATGTCGGAATCACTATAACTCTCGCGCCGACGTCCTCGGACGCTCTCACGGGCGCGTCGGCGCCGCGTTCGTTACGCGCGAAAACCACGGTTTCGCCGCCGCATACATGCCCTTGCAGCAAATCCGCCAGCTTGGCGCTGTCGCCGCGCGCTTCCAGTTCCGGCATTATGCCCGCAGCCGCAAGCGCGGAGGTCGTGCCCGCGCCTATCGAGACAACTCTGCCCCTTATGCGCCTGACGTCGCGTGCCAATGCCCGGAGCCGTACCGCACCCCTAGGACTCGTGACGACCAGCCAGTCGGCGTTCATAATCTCTTCTGCCGCAGGGCCGGGATCGATATCTTCGGCTGACAGGAGCGGCAGGCCGTAACAGTCGGCCGACAGTTTTTCGAGGGCCCTGCCCGTCTCCCAACACTCGGGATACGGACGGCAAATCACCGCCTGCATCCCCGCGAGTATCCCCCTGTCTGGGTGCAGTGCCCTCGATGTGGAAACGCCGATATATATCACAGAGGGCGACGGTATTTCCCCGCGCGCGGCGCGCGCCGCTATTTCACCAAGTCTCCCGTCGATGCGGGCCGCGCGTCCCCAGCCCCCCCAGGTCACGACGGAGACCGGTGTCTGCGGCGGCCTGCCGAAGCGCAATAAGCACTCCGCGACCGCTGAGAAGTTGGACGTCCCCATGTACAGGGCCACGGTTCCCCGCGCTTGAGCGAGTTCTTTCCAATGATCGTCGTCCGACGCATCCTCCCCCGATCTCCTGTGCCCGGTCGCGAGTATCAGAGAGGAAGCGTCTTCTCTGTGAGTCGCGGGAATTCCGACGCCTATTGCGCCTCCCAGGGCCGACGTAACGCCGGGAACGGCTTCCCACAAGACTCCGTTTCGCTCCAAAAATTCGGCCTCCTCGCCGCCGCGCCCAAAAACGAAAGGGTCTCCTCCCTTGAGCCTGACGACGCCGCCGCTATCGCGCGCGCGCGCAAGTTCGACGAGCAGCGCGTTTATCCCATCCTGCGTCAATGTGTGGGCGCTCTCCCTCTTGCCGACGAGATGAAAACGGCAGCCGGGAGAGGCAAGTTGAAGCAGATCGGGATGAATGAGTCGGTCGTAGACTATATCATCAGCACTGCGGATACATTCGGCTGCGGCCGCCGTAAGGAATCCCGGCGAGCCGCAGCCGGCCCCGACCAGCCAGACCTTCACGAAGGTGCCCGCCCTTCGTTAAGGAGACGGACGGCGGGAAATCCGCTCATTTCGTCCCACAGCGCCGTGGAAAGCGCGATCGCGTCGCCGGCGGAACGCACGCTCCCCCGCACCGACGACACCGCAGGAGCAATCCCGGCCTGCGCGGAATAAATTTCGGCGCTGATGTTCATTTCGCCACAGTCGTACACTGCGTTTACAGCCACTGGATATGAACACCCCGCCGACAATCGCGACAGGAAAGCCCTTTCAGCCGCGACCTCGTACCAGGTCGGGACGTGGTTCAGCAACTTCAGCGCCGATTCGGCCTCGGAACCGGCAACGGCTTCGGCCGCAATCGCCCCCTGGCCTGCTGACGTGAGGAAAGACAGGGGACACGCGTTTTCAGCGTTCAAACCAAGCCTCTCCAACCCCGCCTCCGCGAGGATGATAGCGTCGAACTCGCCATCCGCAAGGCGGGAGATGCGCGTCTCTATATTGCCGCGGCAAGGGAGACACGCGACGTCCGGACGCAACGACGACACCTGAGCCCTGCGCCGCGCGCTCGACGTGCCCACCCTGGCTCCTTGGGGCAGCGATAATATAACCTCTTCTCCTGACGGCGCGCCTCGCAGCGCACTCCCAGTCAGCATGACATCGCGGCGGGAACTCCTCCGCAGAACCGCCGCAAGAGCACAGCCAGCCGGAAGAATCGCAGGCATATCCTTGGCGCTGTGGACAGCGAAATCCCCTTTGCCCGACAGAAGTTCATCCTCCAGCGCCTTGACGAAAGCACCGAAGCCGAACGCCGACAGGTCTCCTCTCCTGTCTCTGTCGCCATGGCTGGTCACTGTTTTGACCGCCGCGTTCATGCCGGCACGCGCCAGGACTTCGACCCACATCCCGGCCTGACACAGGGCGAGACGGCTTCCTCTGGTGAGCAGGGTCATGGTTTCCCTCATCGACTTCATCAAGCGGCGTTTCGCCGCGGCAGCAGCCGCCGGGTTCCTGCCGCCCCCGGAGACGCCGACGAAAAGCCCCTCGGCCGCGAATTGGGCGCAAAGGGCGAAATCGCCGCCCGCACCGGCGTCAGCGCATATATCCACCGCGCAGTTGTTCGCTCTTGCGAGAGACGCAAGCGCGTCGGCGGCACGGCGCGGCACGGCCAACACCGCAAACACGTGCGACGCGAAATCCTCTCCCAAGGCAATGCGCCGCTCCCAGATGAGCGCGCCGTCGCGGGCCAGCTCCGCCAAATTATCCGTGGCGTCGGGAGACACCATCCTAACGCGTGAACGGCAGCCGAGAAGGGTGGCAATTTTTCGCTCGGCCACTCCGCCGCCTCCGACAACCAATATCTCATGCTCCTCCAGGTTGAGGGAAACGAGCAGTCTGTAGGGGTTCGGCGCGTCTATTCCGCGGTTCATTCCGCTTCTCCCTCGCCGGACAATATTCTCCACGCCCTCGAACTGTGTGCGGCGCGCTCCGCAACGAGAGGACGCAGGAAAACGTTCATCACCGAGGACGCGAACGCTTCAAGCTCTTCCTCCACGCCTCCGGAGCGACGCGCGTGCTGCGACGCCCGTTCTTTGATTATCGCGCGCGCACGGGCAAGCGCGAGATGTTTCCACGTATCGTCGGCGAGGAGAGATATCTCGGCCAAAAGCGTCTCCGAGGCGCGGTCGGCTTCTTCCTCCAGCGCGGAGAGCGACTTGCTGTATTCCCGCGTCATGGTCTCGGATATCGTCTTCATGTCGTCGAGGGTCACCCGGACGCCCATGTGCCGCGGCTCGCTCTGGTGCGGAGCGCCCAGGTCCATTGTCCACGTGTCGGGCATCTCGTCCTGCGCCTCGCCGCTCAATATGGGAACAGGCGACGACGTGCAGAGAAAGACCGCCCCGCATTCGCGCGCCCGCTCGCGCCATTCGTCCCACGGCACGATCTCGGCGTTCGATATCATGGAACGCTGGGGACGCTCCGTCCTGTTGGAAACCAGCACACCGCGTCCCATGAGGATCAGTATGCGCGCCGTCTCAATCCCGACCTCGCCCAGACCAACCACCATAACGGGCGCGGCTGCGGCCGAATTTTCGACGTAATGTTTCACCGCTATGTACGGTATCGACGGCTCCCTGCCGGGATGACATCTGGAACGGAGCGAAGCCGCCACGCCGAAAGCCCTCTGAAACAGCCTGTGCAACACTTTGCCGCATCCATCGGAGGTCTCGTAAGCGGTTTTCACCTGGGACACTATGTGCGACTCGCCCTTCGCCATGCTCTCCAGCCCGAGAAGCACGCGCAGCAGATGCCTCACAACGTCGCGGCCGAACATCACCGCAGCGCCAACGGCCAGCGACGAAACCGCTTTTCTCTCGTCGTGAACGTTGTCGAACACGAGGTACAACTCTATCCTGTTGCACGTCTCGATTTTAAGATACTCGACGCCGCCGCCCGGTCCGATGCCGCCGATGTATGCGGCGATGCGTTCGGAGAATGCCGCCCTCGTTCCCACTATGGAGGAATTATGATCCATTGAGACTGCGCAAAGCCTGTCCATTCACTTCACCACCGTGATACACCAGACTATCGATATCGAAAAAACTTCGAGCATGGTCGTGGTCACGAGATGCCAGCGCAGAAGGTTTTTCACCAGCCTCTTGGGAAAAACGCCGACCCAGTAACCCACGTTTTGCCTCATGGTTCTCGTCACAGAACCGGCCATATTTCCCACCAGAAGGGCCAGAACCGTCTGCGCGACGCCGAGTTTGCCCACGGACAGAGCTGCCGCGGCTGACGAAAGACCCGCCGTAACATGGGCGAGAGAACTCGCGGCGACGGCCCATCCCTCCGCCGGCAAAAACCACAGCATCCCCCCGCGGGATGCGTATTTCGAAAATGCGCTGTCAACAAACGGAACGAGGACATAGGTCAGCGCGAAAAACGCCCACGCCCACGGCAGCGACCGCCTCAACTGAGCCCATACACGACCGACCCTCTCGCGTGCCCCGGCATACTTTTTCTCCAATCCCATGAAGACGCCGGAATGTGCCCGAGCGCGTCTCGCGAGCATCGCCGCCATCCAGACGAAACGGCACGCGCTCCGCAGCACCATCACCAGGGCGAAAATGAAACCGGAAACGCCCGCCATCGCCGCCGCCATGGCGGCAGTCCCCACCCATCGCTTCAAATAACCCGGGAAAGCCAGCGACAGAGTCCCGAACGTAGCCTGGTCGTCAGTCAGTTCCCCCTCCGAATAGGCCCGCGATATCAACGCCGCCCCGGCGCGCGGAGCCCCGAGCGCCAAGACCATCGCGGCAGCTATCTTTCCGTGAATTCCGAGGCGCTCCAGACGCGGTATGAGCGGCGAAAAGAGCCGGTCGACGATGCCGAGGGCCAAGATCAACTCTCCCGCCGCCAGACCGACCGCAATGTTCAAGGTGAGAACGCACTCAGCCTTCATAAGAGCCGCCCAAAAACCCGGAGAGGCGATGGGTTCAACTTCCATGGCGCAATGATTACCCGGCTCTCCAAAGAAGGAGTATGGAGAGATAATCGTCAGTCGGCAGCAACGCTTCGCCGCCCGTCACCACGCATTCCTCGGGAAGGCCGACTCTGTGCACGCGGACGGCGCGTTTCCACGGGCCCGTGACCGAGAGAAGCTCCTGCAGTTCCTCCCTGAGCGCAGACGGTTTGTAAAGCGCGACGCAATCCGAGACGGCCATGGTCTCCGACAGTTTGGAAAAATCCGCCGACCCCGACAGCACCGCCAGCCGTTCCTCGCCGAGAACCAAAAACTCTCCCGCCCTGCAACCAGCCATGGAGTGCGCCGAAATGCCGGGCAGCAGTTTCAGTTCCAGTTTCGGGCAGATGGAGCGCCAGACCGCGTAAAGATACGCAACCGTCGAATAAAGCGCCGCATCGCCTATCACCGGCAACGCAACAGAAGAAGCGTCCTTCCAGAGCGCGGAATATCCGTCCAGTTGGCGCAGTATCTCCTCGTCCCTGAAGGATGCGTCCTCGGTCATGGGGAAAAAAAACGGGTGCGTTGCCTTCTCAGGATTAAGCTTCGAATAAATTTCGCCTGCAAGACTCACGCGCCCCGATGAGGAGACGGGCACCAACACCACATCCGCCTCATCGAGTGTCCTCTTGGCGCTTATCGTCACCATGTCCGGATCCCCCGGCCCAACGCCGACACCATAAAAAATCAATACCCATCACTCCCAACAGTCAAAACCTCAGGGTTCCGCCCCCTCCCCCCCTATGGAGGGTGCAGGGAGCAAACTCCCTGCCGGGGTTTGGGGCGGAGCCCCAAGGTCTTGATTCTTCCGGCCTTTCGCCGATGACAATCCTTCACACCAGCGCAGCAAATCCCCGGCGTTATACGCGCGCACGACACCGGAGATTTCCTCGGGGCGCGAGACCAGCACCAGAGGTATCCCTAGCCTGCGAGCGGCTTCGGCCTTCTCCGCCACGCCTCCCTGCACTCCGGAATCGCGGCTCACCATGACGCGCACGCCTCTGTCGCGGCACAGCGCCTCGTTGAAATCGGCGTTGCCCGCGCCCCACGAAGCGATTATCTCCTTGGGCTGAAGACCGGCCCGCTCGGCTAGCCGTATGCTCTCCACCATCGGAAGCATGCGGACGAGTACGCCCCTTTGGAATTCGCGGATCCGCGGCATCACGGCTTTGAGGTCGTTCGTGCCTATCGCCAGAAAGATCACATCACCCATGAAGGTCATCTCTATGGCGCGCTCAACCGCCTCGTTCAAATCGGCCGCCGTGACCGCGTCCTCCGGAAATTCCTCCTTCCTCAAATACCTGCAAAGGGGAATCCCAACGGCCTCGCACGCGGAAGTAATCTCCCGCGACGCGTCCTCGGCAAACGGATGAGTAGCGTCCACGACGCCGAGCGTGCTACCCTTCGACACAGGGTCGTCCAGCATATCCGACCAGTCTCTCCAGTCGCGCGCACCAACGATCATGCCGGCTCCCTTGGGAACTGTGGCGGCGCCCGCCTCTCTCGTGACCGACACCGTGACCGAAAAACCGCGCTCCAAAAGCGCCGCGGCGGCTTCTCTGCCCTCGCTCGTGCCGCCCAACACCAAAAATTGGCCGAGTGCCTCGGGTTTTCTCAGCGCGGTCTTTTCCGATTCGTACCCCCTGACCTCGATCCATATTTTTTTGCCTCCGAGGTCTCGCTCGACGGCATTAGGAGAGAGGACGAAGATAACGCTCCTCATGTCCACCTTCTCGGGCGTGATCTCGGCGACGGGCATTTCTTCGAGGATCTCGCCCTGCCGTCCCGCGTTGCGTACCACCACCGCGCGCCGGGAGGAGAAAATTCTCCTGACCTCCTCCAGCTTTTCGGACAGCCCTTTGGCCACCGGGTTATATATCGCTACAGCAAGTCCGCTCTCGCACGCCCCTTCGAGGGCGCGAACCACGTCGTGCCACGACTGCAGGTAATCGGACAGTGAGATGACCGCAAACCCGTTGGAGTAGGGAGCCCCCATGGCGGCTCCGGCAGCCTGCAAGGCGGTGATGCCCGGTATCACTCTGACCTTGTCCGCGCCGATACTCGCCGGAGCCATGGACAGAGAGAGGGACGCCATGCCGAAAACCGTGGCGTCGCCTCCGGACACAAGGACAACCCTGTACCCCGATTCGACGTAGGAAAAAGCCCGGGCGACGCGGTCTTCTTCCTCGCCCATGCCGAAGCTCTCGACTATTTTGCCGCGCTTCCACGAAGCAGGCAGCAACTCTATGTAAGACCCATAGCCGATTATCACTTCGGAAGCGTCTATGGCCGCGCGGGATTCCGCCGTGATGAACCTCGCGTCTCCCGGGCCCGTTCCCACGATCGCGAGTTCGCCGACCTCCGGTGGTTTGGAGAGCGATATGGCGACGGTGACGCCCATCTCAGCCACCCGCTCGCCCAGCAGACTTCCGGCGCTCGCCGCGGCAGGCTCAGCGGCGCCGGGCAGGCCGATATGGCGTGAGGCCGCGGACGGCGAAAATTTGTCGTCCATCGACAGTATCTCGGCATCGGAAACGACGACCATCTTGAGCGAATGGCTTTCAGCAAACTCTAAAAGTCCGCGTTCGGCCAGCTTGGCCTCCACTGTCCGCAGTTCCGCCACCGCCTCCATCAGGAAGGGGCCGTGGAAATTTTTCGACAGCGCCCCTTTTGTGACCGTCTCGATCGTCTCGGCCTTGGCTCCCGCCCTGCTCCCAATGCCCAGAGTCACCACTTTCGGCACTATCTGCGGCTTGGCGTCGACGAGTTTTTGGATGGCCCTCGGGGAGATGACGATATCAGCGTCGGATTGTTCCCCAACGACGCAATATCCAAAGGGAAGCGGCAGTTCTACACCGTGCTCCGCCATGATCGGATCCAGCCATGCGGCTATTTCGCCAGTCTCTCTGAATTTTGAAATCACGCCCGCCAGCTTGCTGCGCAGCAGTATGTGGTATCCGCGCCGCGAGGCCCAGAGGTCGGGGGCGGTGAAACCTGCTCTGTCGCTCGATGTGGTGGGCACATAAAGCGCGCCCCGGGCCGACAGTATCTCCGCACACTCCCGCGCGAGGTCAGTGGCGAGGCCTATGTGCCCAGCTATCACGGGAAGCGCGATCCCTCCGTCCTCGCTGACGACGACGACCGCAGGATCAAGCGCCTTGTCCGTTATCAAATCGCTTATCGAACGAACAGCGATCGCGAGCGCGCCCACGAAGATAAAAGCCCCGGCATCCTGCCATCGCGATACGAAAGCTTCTTTCGTCCCGCCCTCGGAAATAGGCACATCTATCGCCTCGAGTGCGGCGCACAGCTCCGACGCAGTGGATTCCCCGGCCGCGTAATGAAGTACGAATACCTCCCTGTCGGTGTGAAAACACCTCATGCTTGTCCCCCCTCGAAACCGCCGGTATAAAGCAAACTTCGCGCGTCCGGATCTCGGTTCAGACATTCCCCGATTATTATGAGGGCGTGATTTTCGATCCCTGCATTCTCCATCGAGCGCGAAAGCTCTCCCAGAGTGGTGACGCACGATTTCTCGCCGTCCCAGGTCGCCCTGTATATCCATGCCGCCGGAGTGTCCGGCGGCATCCCAGCCGACGCGCACTTGCGCGCCGCCTCGCCCGCCATCCCGGCGGAGAGGAAAAGCACCAGCGACGCACCGTGCGCGGCCAGTTTTTCGAGGTCCTCCGCGGCCGGCACAGGCGTGCGCCCCTCCATACGGGTGCAGATCAGCGTCTGCGTACCGCCGGGGATGGTGTACTCCAGCCCCAGCCGCGCTGCCGCTCCCTGAAAGCTCGACACCCCAGGGACTATCTCGCACCCGATCCCATTTTCGCGAAGGCGCGACATCTGTTCCGAAATCGCTCCGTAAAGACAGGGATCCCCCGTGTGAAGCCTGACGACAGCACGCCCTTCGCAACACTCGCGCGTCATCAATGACACCTGATCCTCCAGCGTCATGTTCACAGAATTCACCTTTCGGCAGTCCGCGCGGCATCGTTCCAGGATGCGTTCGTTCACCAGGCTGCCTGCGTATAGGACGAGGTCCGCCGATTCCAAGAGCCGCGCTCCCTTTAGCGTGAGAAGTTCAGGGTCTCCGGGGCCGGCGCCCACAATGAAGACGGTTCCGCGGAATTGCAATTTATTTATCCCCCCATATTAAATCCACGGGATTGTTGCCCAACATCAACCAGTCGTTCCCGGCCCTGCGTCCGCGCGAAGAATGCGCGCGCCAGACGCCCGCCGCGGGGGTCGTATCCCCGATGAATTCGAGGGCTTTGGACGTGGTTTGAGGGGTTATCGACGTCAAAAGCATCCTCCCCCCTGACTCGAGGCGTTCCCAAACCGCCGAGAGAACATCTTCGATGCGTTCTCCGTGACCGCCAACGAACGCGGCGTCGTAACGACCTCCGGGCATGGTCTGGGGAACGCGTCCCTCGATGATGCCAACCCTCTCCGCGACCCCGGCTCTCGTCACATTGCGCCTCGTCAGCTCCAGCGCCGTCAGAGACGATTCGACGCACGCCACTCGCCCGCATTCGCCCGCCGCGCGCGCTAACTCCACAGTCATCGCGCCGGTCCCGCTGCCTACCTCCAAGATCCGCGCCCCGTCGAGCGGGGAGAGGAGCGATATCGCCACGGCTCTTGTAAAAGCTTTTGTCATCGGTACTCCACCCTCCCTCTCGAACCACTCGTCAGGGATAACGCCGCGCATACCAAGGGGCTCGGCCTCGAAGCTCGTCGGCAACGCGCGTTTTTTTTCGAGCCACAGGAGGGCAAGTCTTCCGCCGCGCGCTTCGGCGTCAATCCCGCCGAGGGTGTCGGCCTCCGTTATTCGTTCTCCAGGCAGGCCCAAATCCCAGCCCAACGCCGCTTTGGCGGATTTTATGCATTCGTCGGAACAGAGCCACCCGATGTCCTCCGCGACCTTCTCCGGTTCTCCCAACAGCAGTACGAACGCCGGCGACGCAAGCAGTTTCGAGGCAAGCGAACGAATATCGGGCCGCTCGCGGCCGTGAAGTGTGGCGGATGATACGCCGGCCCAGGATTTGCTCAGGCGCGCGGCCATCAGCTGCACGCAGGAGACGCCTGGAATCAAAGTCACTCCGTCGCGGCCAAAATTAGCCACGACTCGCCTCGCCAGACTGTAAAAACCGGGGTCGCCGCTCACCGCCAGCGTAACGTCCCCGTAGCGCGCCTCGCTTTGCAAAATTCCGACCACGGCGTCCGCCATACAGTCCACGGGCAATTCCACGAGACGCCCCCCCGAATCGGCGCCTATCGCCTTCAGAACGCGGCTTCCGCCCAGAAGTACACGGGCGTTCCTCACCGCCGAAGCGGCCTGTTCCGTCATATATTCGCGCTTGCCCGGGCCAATGCCCACTATCGTGATCATCCGAGCGCCTCCGCGTTTCCCTTGATCTCCTGTATCAGGCCGCCGAGATTGCCGGTGCGGGCGAGTTCCCTGTCCGGCAGGGAGAACGTCAGACAGGCACACTCCGATATGCCGGTCGCCCCGAGAAGGGCGATTCGCACTATTCGGGATACCAGCTCATTCAGCGCCGCCAAGCCCCATTCTGTGTGGGATATCCTCATGGCAACCTCATCCGCCATGGAACTGTCTAGTATCTCCCTGACATCATCGCTCGTCGCGCCGTGAAGCGCCGAGTACGCAGCCATTGCCTCAAGCCTCCCGTCGCTTTTCGCGCTGTGCGTGTCGAGAGAACCGGCGGACAGTTTCGCGAATTTACCTATCTGCCCTATCAGTATTAACTTCTCGAAACCCAAGTTGCCGACCATGCCCAACGATTCTCCCACGAAATTGCTTATATTCACTATCATGCTCTCTGGGATCCCAAGGAGCATCGCCATTCTGCGCCCGTAGTTACCCGGAACGAGACAGACTATGCCCGCTCCGGTCGCCTTCAACACCGACAGCTCGCTTTTTATCGTGCCAATTATCGCGTCGGAACTCATGGGAGAAACTATCCCGGTGGTTCCGAGGACGGAAAGCCCCCCTATTATCCCGAGACGCGGATTGTATGTGCGCTTCGCCAGTTCTTCTCCCTCGGGAATGGATATGGTCACCTTCGCGCCCATTCCCTGCGGAAGCGCCTGTCCGAGCGATTTCCGAATCAGCGCCATGGGTCCCGGATTTATCGCGGCCTTGCCCGGAGGCACGAGAAGACCCGGCTTGGTGACGACCCCTACGCCGCTTCCGCCCAAAATCGTGATCCCGCTTTCATCGGAAATCTTCACCTCGGCCACTATCACGGCCCCGTGAGTGATGTCCGGATCATCGCCGGCGTCCTTGGTTATCCAGCCTTCCGCTCCTTCATCTGTCCTGCGGCATCCTGTGACTGGGATAATTATCTCATTGTCTCCAGGCAAGTTCAAGGTCACCGTTCCACAACTCTGGTCTAATAAAAAACGCACCGCGGCTACAGCGGCGGCTGCGGCCGCGCTCCCGGTGGTAAAACCGGCCGTCATTCCGGCCTCGTTTTTTCCACGCATCCGGACACCTCCCGCTTCATCACCAGAGCGCGCAGTTTCCTCACCGCCCCGTTCTTCAGCCTCAGGAGTGACGGACGTGATATATCCGCTTCAAGCACATCGAAGACCATTCCGCCCAAAACAGCCTCAAGGCGCGAAAATCGCGCATCCCGGACGAAATCCTCCGCCCTGGTCGTATTCATTGCTCCCTGCTGCAATAGGATAACATCAATTTCGTCATCCGCGGCAAGAAGCCTTTCGGGACCGAACGCGGACAGCACGCTCCCCTCCGAGAGCGGAACCGCGCCGCGCGCGGCGTTTTCCAACCCAGCCAGCTCCATTATATGGGCTGCCCACGAATCGGGGGCGCATGTCGTCATCGTCCTGCCGTTAGTCACCAGAAAGGCGCGCAATTTCTTCCCGCCCAGCCGGACGTCAGCCCTCATGGCCTCGGCGACGTTTTTTTTCACATCGCCGCTGATCCCAGCCATTTGGGCAAGCAAAACAACATAATCCGGAAATTTTTCCCATTCGGGAGGATCGAGCGCCAATACTTTTATGCCGAAACTGTCGAGCGCCTTGTAGAGAGATTCTTGAGAGCGGGCCATCATCGGCCTGGTGAGGACGATATCGGGGCTCAGGGCCGCTATTTGTTCGATGCCTGGCTTGGAGCCGAGAATCGGAATATCGGGGTTCAGCTCTTCCGCGCCCTGTCCCGCGGCGACTATGGAGCCCAGGGCTCCTATCGCTATCAGGTTTTCCGTATGCCCCGCGTAAAGCGAAACTATACGGGCGGCTGGACGCTCTAAGACCACGGTTCTGCCGAGATCGTCGGTTATCTCCAGGATGCCTGCGGGACGGGCCGGCAATGAGGCGCCCGACAACAAAAACAAAATCGATAAAAATAAAACTAGCCTTTTTTTATATTTTCTACTCTGCCAACCCGCTGATTTTTTTAATACTGCCGATGATTTCAAAAAAATTCCTCCGCAGTTATGCCCATTTAGTGGACAATTTTGTGGAAAACAAACTCCGGCGACCGAACAGAAGCCGGAGTTTGTTGACGTGAATTACGGCCTAAAGCCGTCCCAGGCCTCTCTCAACTTATCCAGTATGAGGTTGCGCACTGCAGCGTTCTGCCCCAAGCCCTCGAGAACCGGCGTCACCTTATAACCCTGCGCCTCGAGCAACGATTTCCATGAATCCGACTCGGGACCGGCTATATCGTTGTGCGCGTGATCTCCGGCGACCAGCATGGCGGGAGCTATCCAAACATTTTTGACCTTCGATGCCTTCAGTCTGGACGCGACGTCGTCGTACGACGGCAATCCCTCAATAGTACCGATGTAAAAATTGGGGGATTTGCCCCACAGCGCAAACTGAAGCGATCCGTAGGCCGCGTTCGCGAAATGGTGTGTGCCGTGCCCCACCAATACGACCGCCCCCTTCTTCGTCTGCTCGGAATAGGAGTCGGCGAGAACACTGGCCAGCCGTTCAAAATCTTTCGCGCCCGAAAGCAGCGGCGACGAAAGCCCTATGAACCTAAATCCAGCCTTAGGGGCGGTTGAGCTGATGGTCCTGAATCCGTCTACGACCGCCTTCAAATCATCGTACTCCTCGCCCGGAATGATGTGGGTTGAGAGCACAGCCACGTCGGTGAACCCTTCGAAGGCCATTTTTGCCAAGGCCACCGCGGGCTCGTCCACTATCTTGCCATTTTCGCGCGCTATCTTGCGCATGATTATCCTCGACGTGTAAGCAACTCGTACCTCCACATCGGAATAAGCTTTGCGCACCGCGTCCGTCACCGCCTCGATGGACGCTTCGCCCTCCGACATGCTGCTGCCGAAGGCAACCACCAGTATTCCTTTTTTAGGATTTTCCACAGAACCAGTCGGAAACGCCCATACCGTGCCCGCCGCCAAAACAGTCACCGCCAAAATCGCCAACACATAACTCAAATATTTCATCACAGATGCCTCCTTCTACGGAACAAACCAAAGTCTCCACAGACTCATACCATCCGCAGAAGTGCGTTCACACAGGCCGCGCACAAGCCCGATCCGCCCCTTGGGCCGCGCAGCGTCACCGACGGAATTCCTGACGCGGCAAGGCGAGCCTTGCTCTCGGCAGCTCCGACGAAACCCACCGGCATACCGCAGACGAAGTCGACGGCGCATCCTTCCTCCGCGCGTTCCAACAGTCGAAAAAGAGCCGTAGGCGCGTTGCCGAACGCGAAAATACGCACGCCCTCACCCAAAGCCTTGTCGATAGATGCCATAGCGCGCGTCACGCCATCGCGCGACGCTATCTCCCTCACCTCGTAGTCGTGAATGAAGGACTTAGGCGCAAGGTTCAGGCGTTCGCACTCTCTGCGGGAGATGCCCGACTCGAGCATCCCGACATCGCAGAATATCACGCCTCCGCGCGACAAAGCGCTTTTGGCCGCGTTCAAGGCGCCATCTCCGGCTTCGAGCAGATTTGCCAGCGTGAAATCCGCGCCGGCATGCACCACGCGCACGGCAATCTCCATCAACGATGGATCAATTGCGTAAGACGACAGGGTGCTCTTGATTATCTCAAAGCTGCGTTCCTCGATGCTCGAAGGGTCGGTCTCATATCCTCTGTCCGGCATTGTCAATCTCAATCCTCCTTCCCTCAGAAAAAGGCATCTGTCGAATATTCTTCAACCAAACGCCCACGGTGGAGAGGCCATATCCGACCCTTACCACAAGCGCGGCGCCTGCCCGCGCAGGCATGATACCTCCCATGTCTGCCGCGGCTCAGGTTTCCTGGCTACCCATCTTCCTACTCCCGCGCCTTCCCGAAGTTCGAAAAAATTTCAGTGGCGTGATGCGGTTTTGTCCGGGTTACAGTGGCGGGGCCGCTCCGGTAATCTCCGGATTCCCTATGCGCCGCGGCGGTACAAATCTTACATTAAAAATTATAACTCAAATATTCAATTTTACGAAGAGCGGGAAGAATATTTCATTGAAACTGTCAAGCAATTTTTTCTCATATAAAAATACATATTTTTTGTATAAAAATTATTGATAAAATTTCGACGCACGCCCCGGATTTAGCGGATGAAATTTATAAACGAGGACTATATTTTAACACTACTAACGAACATAACAATCTGTAGAGTCATAAGACCAGGATTTTATAATCCTGTATATTTTTGGAACCCACATAAATACAGGACTAAAAATCTTATGTTCGTTGTAGTGTTAACCTGTTGACATTACACAGGCATCTCATATATCGGATCATTCCGAAGATATTTCTCTGTTTTTTTGCATCTGGTCATGCACCGCAGTTTTTATAACGAAGGACACGATTATGGTGAGCGCCGCTGTGACCAGGAAAATTTGCGGTATCGTGAAACCGGAGCGCAGCATCGCGGCGGCGGCGAGGGACGAAATTACCATGAACGCCGAATCCATTATATTGCAGCACGCCGTCACCCCGGCGAGCTTGTCCTCGCCGCTTCTGCTCTGGATGATGGCGTATAACGGCACGATATAAAGCCCTCCGAAGAACGATATCGCTAGAAAGCATGACAAAACCGCCACGTTTTGCGGGGAACGGATGAACTGCCCAATGGTCATCAGCGTGTCGCCTTTAGGCATATCCCGAATGCCGGCAAAATAAAGCAGCACGCTCGAAGCGGCGATCCCCAACGCGGCCCACGGGACATATTCACCCGAGACTTCGCCCTTCAACAATCCGTTGCAGGCAAGCGACCCCGCGCCGATGCCGATCGAAAAAACGGCAAGAAACAGGGTGGCCACCATTTCGTCCGCCCCTATGACTGTTTTGGCGTAAGTCGGAAACTGTGACAGAAACATCGTGCCGACAAAGTAAAACCAGGATATCGCCATTATCGACAGGAATATGTCGCGCCTTGGCCAGACATTTTTTATCAGCGTCCACGTCTCCTTGAAGACGTTGAACCGAAACTCCAGGAACGGGTCGATGACCCGCGTCGGAGGTATGAACAGACTTGCCGTCCAGCCCAGAACCGCTATGCCGACCACCAGAAAGCTGACCATGGCGAGCCCCCATTCCCCGAGGACGAAGATGCCTCCGAATATGGTGCCAAGCAGTATGGCCAAAAACGTCCCCATTTCGATAAGAGCGTTAGCGCCTATCAGTTCGCTCGTATCGAGATGCTGGGGCAGGATGCTGTACTTCAGCGGCCCGAACAGGGCGCTCTGGGCGCCCATGAGAAACAGTATCGCCATCAAAATCCATACGCTGCCCGTGTAAAAGCCCGCCACAGCGCCGCTCATCACGGCTATCTCCAATATTTTGACATGCCGAACCAACAACGAACGCTCGTATTTATCGGCCATTTGTCCGGCGATGGCAGAGAAAAGCACGAAGGGCAGGATGAAGACTCCTGCCGCGGCGGTGACGGCGATGCGCGCGTCGACGCCGGACTTGTCGGCCAGCCGGTAGGTTATCAGTATGACCATAGCACTCTTAAAAAAATTATCGTTGAACGCCCCCAGGAACATGGTCATAAAAAGCGGCAGAAATTTTCGTGATTTAAAGAGTGAAAACTGACTTTTTTTCACGATATTTTCGTTCATTTGGTAAGTTCTTCGAATATCCCCGCAACCGTGTCTATTTTGGAACACCTCCACGCATTGCTTCCGACAAAGAAAAGGCCTGTCTCCCAATTGCCGAGATAAGCGTCGACCAAAGCTTGGGCTATGCAGAACGTATCTCCGCTCTCCAAATATTTGCAATGCGACAGGCAGGCCGCCATGCAAGGCTTGCTCGACACCTCGCCGGATATGTATTTTTCAACGAAAGGGGTCTTGAGCGCCCTTCCCGGAATTCCGACAGGGCTCATTATCACTTCGATGTCCGCCTCTTTGGCGTCGATATAAGCCTGCTTAAACCTGTCGGACGCATCGCATTCCATGGTGCACACGAAGCGGGTCCCCATTTGCACACCTTTGGCGCCCATGGCAAAAACCCTGTCCATGTCCGCACGGTCCCAAATTCCGCCCCCGCCTATCACCGGTATGTCGACATCGAAATGATCTGCCAGATACTTTACCAATTCGGGAATCACATGTTCCAGTGAAAAAGCCGCGTCCGTCACATGTTCCATCCTGGTAGCGCCAAGATGCCCGCCGGCATAAAGCGGGGTCTCGACCACGATCGCGTCCGGCAGCCTGTCGTACTGTTTCTTCCATTTGCGGATCACGAGGTCGGCGGCCCTCACGGAACTGACGATCGGCGCCAATGCCACGTCGGGAAAATCACGCGTGTATTCGGGCAATTTCATCGGAAGCCCGGCACCGGAGAAGATGATATCCACGCCGGCCAGGCAGGCGCTCCTCACCTGTCTGTCGTAGTCAGTCAACGCCGCCATGCAGTTTATGGCAATCACGCCGTCGGGCGCGAGCTTCCTGGCCATCTCGACAGCCTCGCTCATCGCTATTTCATTTATGTCGAAATAATTGCTCTCGTCATAGAGAGGGTGGTCGCAGGCCAATCCTACGCTCGCAATGGTTCCAACGCCGCCGCTCGCGGCGACAGCGCCCGCAAGCCGCGCACCGGATACTTTCACTCCCATGCCGCCCTGTATTATCGGATATTTTGGCGTATGTCCGCCTATTTTGAGCATCGGTAAATTTGCCAACACGTCACGGCCCCTTCATTTGATCAACATACATATCGGTTCGCCGAGTATGAATAACGCGTTAAGTATAGCACACAATCATTTCTGCCGCGCTTTATATCCTGAAATACGGCACCGAGCTATTGCCGCGGCAAGTTCTTCGCCCAAAGCGGGATGGCGTTCCATGATCTCGTTTTTTACATGTTCGAGTTCTGTCTCCTTGGCGACTATCTGCACGCGTTTTTTTCGCCTTTTCCACGCGTCGCGGCCGCAAGTACCGGTTTTTCTGAGCGGCAAACCCACTTCTGCCCTGATATCCTTTATTGCTAGCGCTGTGTTTGTATTTATCCCATTTATTATCGCGTTTTTCTTAAAATTGATATCCTGCTGGACAAGTTTATTCTCGACGACCACGATAAGCACACCGTCCTTGAAGGATCGCGGCAAACTACGGCGCGCGACCGCATCTCCCGCAATCGACGGCCAGTTATTCTCCACCGAGGCCAAATCCGCGCACAGGCCAAAAAAACTCCGGTATGAGCCGAGTTCCTCACTTATGGATTTCAGTCTCTCTTCGCGATTCAAGCTCCGTTCGCCTCTCTTCGGTGATTCTCTATCGCAATTTGCAGCAGCTGTACATCAACATTATTCACTCCCGGCACCCTCGAAGCCTGTCCCAAAGTGCGGGGCAAGACGCGGGCGAGCTTTTCCGCGGATTCAGCTGATAGCCCTGTTATATTCGCGTAAGCGATCCCGTCGGGTATGCGAAGTAATCCCATCGAGGCAAGGCGCCTCACACGCCTCTCCTCGCGCTCGGCATAGCCGTCATACTTAGTACCCACCTCGACCGCAAAGCCGGCCTCTGCGTCGATCCTAAGGCCCAATACGGCGATAAGATCACTCCACCTTATCTCGGGACGGCGCAGGAGGTCGATGGCCGCTATCGGTTCGAATATGGGAGATGAGCCGAGTTCCTTGAGTACGGAATTGACGCCTTCGGAGGCGGAGATCCGCGTCTTCCTGAGAAAGGCTTTAACCGACGATATTTCCTCGCGTTTGCGTTCGAACGCCGCCCATTTTTCATCGCTTATTAGTCCCAGTTCGCGGCCGATGGGACAGAGTCTTTCGAGGGCGTTGTCGTGCCTCATGACAAGCCTGTGTTCGCAGCGGCTGGGCAGCATTCTGTAGGGTTCGTCAGTACCTCTCGTGACGAGATCGTCTATCAGCAC
>JAITRO010000244.1 GCA_031288335.1 Synergistaceae bacterium
ATCCCGACAACGATGGAATTGGTGTTAAAAATTGTTCATTATCGGTTGCGCCGTAATGCTGCTGCCTATTTTTCTCACCGAAAAAGGAAACTCCGATTTTCATGTTCGTTGTAGTGTTAGTGCACGCGTACTGGCGGCGAAAAACCGGGAACAAGCTTGAGGCGATCCCGGACGACGACGCGGAGGCTGTGACAGCGTTTATCGAGGCTATGGCAAACGATGAACGGTGATATTACGTCTCAGCTCCTGATCAAGCTGGATGATGTGCTGCGTGAGCTGGCGGCGCTGCAGGTCAAGGTTGAGAAGCTGACGGATGACCTTGAGCAGCATGAGGAGAAGCTGACGGCACTCTCCGACTGTGTGACGGCCATCAAGATGGAGCGGGCGGCTGAACGCGGTTATGTCGCTGGGGCGCTTGCCGTCGGAGGGGTGCTGGGCGGGGTTTTGGCGAAGATGCTGTTTTGAGGCTACGGGGTGGATTGTCTCAGATTATCGAGGCAATCCGCCCCGTCTCTCCGAAAATTCTTCGCGAAAATTTTCTCGGTTCGGTGTTCTTTTGTCTCAGAATCCATATGGAATCCAGACATAAAAAAAGGCTCAGGATGAATCTCCTGAACCCTTGCTATTTCTTGGTGGAGCCAGGGGGAATTGAACCCCCGTCCTCTTCCATGCCAAGGAAGCGCGCTCCCGCTGCGCCATGGCCCCTAAATACAACTGATGCATTATATTTGCATTCTGCCGTGCTGTCAACTTGTTCATTATTCCCTCTAAATCCTTAGGTTAAGCATATTATAATGACGATGAAATCAGCAATAGCAGCATCTCTCCTTCAATAAAGCTTTTACTCGCCGGGTGAAAAGTCATAATCTGCCGTGATTCAGATTCGTTAACCTGCGGAGGGGCTTGATCCACGTATTGTTGTGACCCTTCAGCTTGTGATAGAATAACATAAAGATATTTTTGCTGCGGCTTAGTATCACGATTTTGGCTGTGTTCAAAAATTTTTTCCGCGCACGAAGCGGGACGGAGAGGTGATTTATAAATGTCCGGACATTCACACTGGGCCGGAATCAAGCATCGCAAGGCGGCGCAGGACGCCAAGAAGGGCGTGGCCTATCAGCGTCTCACCAAGAATATCATCGCGGCCGCGAGGGCCGGCGGCGGAGACCTCAACGCCAATTTCGCGCTCAAGGTCGCGGTCGACCGCGCCAAGGAGGGCAATGTGCCTAACGACAACATAGAGCGGGCGATCAAAAGGGGCGCGGGCAATCTCGAAGGCGTTACCTACGAGGACGTTATCTACGAAGGATACGGGCCGGGCGGAGTCGCCGTCATGGTCGAGACGTCCACTGACAACCGCAACAGAACCGCGCCGGAGATACGGGCCATTTTCACCCGCGTCGGCGGGGCTATCGGCGAAATGGGCTGTGTCGCGTGGAACTTCGAGCGCCGCGGGGTCGTGACCGTGACTGGCGAGGGTATAGACGAGGACGAGCTTCTGAGCGTCGCCATCGATGCCGGAGCGGACGACATGAACGACGCAGACGACGGATTCGAGATAATAACCGACCCTTCGCTCGTCTCGGCGGTGGCGAAAGCCGTCAGGGACGCCGGCTATGTGGTGAGCGCCGCTGAGGTCACCATGGAACCTAAGACCACGATACAGGTGAAAACAAAGGAAGAAGCGGAAAAGATGCTCAACATGGTGGATCGTTTCGAGGAAAGCGACGATGTCCAGAACGTCTACTCGAACTTTGAGATACCGGATGAAATTCTTGCCGCCCTGGGCTGAGAAAAAGGGACTTATTTCATGCTGCGGAATTTTAACCGCGATACTCAATATCATCGCAAGAATCGGAAGAAAATAATATACTTGGGGGCATGTCATGATTTCTCGTAAATATCTTTTCGTCATATTCCTGACGATATTCGCTGCTGTCTCTTTTTTCGGCGGGCTCACGCTGAAATTGGAGGCGGCGTCGAACATCCCGATCAAGATCGGCGTCGCCGACAGCGTACAAAGCGGCAAGATCATCGGCGACGGAATAATCTTCACCGACGCGAAGGGCAAAAAGGGAAGCGTGAAGAACGGGGCCGCCGTCAAAACTTCCGGAAGCGGCTTGTCGGTGGGCTCGGCGGTGCTGTCGCTTCCTGTGACGGCCACGGCGAAGGGCCCAGTGGGATGGGGCAGCGTGAAGTATCGCGGCAAGCTGACTTTCATAAAAGCCGGATCGGGTTTCACGGTGGTGAACGAGCTGCCTTTGGAAGATTACGTCAGGGGCGTACTCAAGGTTGAGATGGCTGCCGACTGGCCGTTGGAGGCGCTGAAGGCCCAAGCGGTGCTGGCTCGCACGTACGCAATCGGAAACAGGGGCAGGTTCGGCAAACGCGGCTACGACTTCGACACGGGGGAAAACTCGCAGATGTACAGAGGCGTAAACGCCGAGGATCCGCGCACCGACAAGGCCGTCCGCGAGACGGTCGGAATGCTGCTCACGTGGAATGGCTCGCCGGCCGACGTGTACTATCACTCGGACAGCGGCGGCGCTACGGCGGACGCGGCTGACGTATGGGGTTCAATCAGGCCGTATCTCCGCGTACAGCCGGAGATCGCGCAATATGTTTCCCCAAACTCCGCCTGGAATACGACCCTCACCGAAGCTCAGGTGACGTCGATACTGTCGAAGATGAAACGGAACGTCGGTAAAGTACTGGATATCGGTGTGGCAACTGTGGATCCGGCCGGGCGCGCTGTCATGCTCAAGGTGACGGGAGAACGCGGGACCGCCAACGTCAAAGCTCACGATTTCAGAATGGCCGCCGGCACCAGGGTGATAAAGAGCACGAATTTCCAAATCTCACGGGGCAGAGTGCCGGTGCCGGCGCAATCGGCAGCCGCTCCGGCGACCCCGGCACAGGCCGCGAATGGCGGCTCGCTCATCGCGATGATAAAGGCAGGGATATTCACTCCAAAGGAGTTGCTCGACATGCTCTCCTATCCCGAAAAGAGAGAGGAATACCTCAAAATTGGTTACGAGCGGATGAACGAACGCTCGCCCGAAGACGGAGCGTCTTTAATTCCCGAGCCTCCGGCCGCAAACCCGATTCCCGCGCCGACGCCGCAAACGGGAGAGTTTGTGTTCTTCGGCAAGGGATGGGGGCACGGTGTCGGGCTCTCTCAGTGGGGCGCCAAGGCGATGGCCGAGAAGGGCATGAAATACGAGGAAATTCTGAGACACTACTTCCCGGGCACGAAGATATCGAAGTGACGGAGCGCTGGCTCGACGACATTGCATCCTATGACTATGTGATCCCTTCCCATCTGATAGCTCAGAATCCAAGCCCGCAAAGAGACAGTTCGCGGCTGATGCGGCTCTTCAAAAGCAGCGGCGCGGCGGAACACAGGATGTTTTCGGAACTGCCGGATATCCTCTCGCCCGGAGATCTGCTCGTGATGAACGACACCAGAGTATTCAAGGCCCGCGTAAGAGGCAAGAAAATTCCGGGAGGCGCGTCTGCCGAGATATTTTTTCTCTCCCCAGCCGACAGCCAAAACGAGTGGCGCGCGCTGGTTCGTCCCGGACGAAAACTTCCGCCCGGGACGTCGGTCTTACTGGCCGACGGGACGGTGCTGGAAATAACCGGCTTGTCGGCAGGCGGAAGCAGAATAGTGAAATGTCCCGACGGCCTCTCCCTTCGGGACATCTTCGAACGCTTCGGTTCGATCCCCCTGCCTCCATACATCAAACACACCGACGCGCCCGACGCCAGATATCAGACCATCTATTCCAACGCCGGGCATAACCGCTCCGTGGCCGCTCCCACGGCCGGATTGCACTTCACCCCGGAGCTGCTGGCGAGACTGCGCGAGCGCGGAATCGAAATGGCGTTTCTGACCCTCGATGTCGGCATAGGCACCTTTCGTCCCGTGAAAACGGCTGACATAAGGGAGCACAAAATGCATTCGGAACGTTGCGAGATGGACGAAGCCTGCGCCGACGCGGTAAACGCGGCAAAATCGGAAGGACGAAGGACGATCGCAGTCGGCACGACGGCTGTCCGCACGCTGGAATCGTTCGCGGACTCATCCGGCCTGGTGTCCGCTGGAACGCGCGACACGGACATTTTCATAAGGCCCGGCTATCACTTCAAAGTGCCCGACGCCCTTATAACAAATTTCCACCTTCCCAAGAGCACACTTTTAATGCTCTCAGCCGCTTTCGCCGGCTATCAGAACACAATGAACGCTTACGCCGAAGCCATAGCCTTGCAGTACAGGTTTTTCTCGTTTGGCGACGCGATGCTGATCGAATAGGCGGCGAACCATTCTCCACAATGCCCGCGCACGCGGTGATCAATGATCGTTTTTCCGCAGGTTTCTCGCCTCGATCGCGCATTTCGCCACGGCGGCGAGATCGGATCCTATGCTCGCCTCCACGGCGGCCATCATCGCGCCTTCGAGCACTGGAGCATCCGCGATTATCGACCTCGCCGCGTCCGCCGGATCGAGCATCGCGACGGCTGCCCTCGAAGAGAGAATCGAGCTGCCCATGTCAGGCACTATCACTACTCCATCGGTTTTCGAGAGCATGTCCCTGAGGGCGTCGAATATCCCCGACACTGATACCCCCAAGCCTCCCGCACCATCGCCTCCCACGCCGCTTATGAGTACCTGCGCGCCGCCGGACATTTTCACTGCGATATCTCTGATGCCTTTCGCTGCGTCCTCGCTGTGCGATACCACCAGCACTCCTATCATGTTATCTCTCCGTGAATGCGTCGCGAAGACAGGAGATGAGATAAAACGCCGATGTCGCGCCGGGATCCTGATGTCCTATCGAGCGTTCGCCCTGATAACTGCTTCGTCCGCGGCGGGCAAGCATAGGTATGGTATCCTTCATGCCCTGTTCCGCCGCGCCCGCGCAGGCTTGCCACGCGTCTTCCTCGGGGCCTCCGGCGTTGTCCTTGAGCGCTTTTATCGCGGGAGCGAGAGTGTCGACCATCGTCTTGTCGCCAACCGTCGACTTTCCCAAAGACATCACGCCGCCCAAACCCTCCTGCATCGCGTCCGCCAGCTCGCTCACGGATACTGCGTCCGACTCGGACAATTTTTGTCCCAATTTCATGAAAAACGTCCCGTAAAGCGGGCCTGCCGAACCTCCCACTACGCTCATGATCGTCATGGCCACGTCGCTGCAGAGCGCACCGAAATTCGCGTATTCCCATTCCTTTGCGTTAAGTTTTTCGACGATTCTTTTCATCCCACGGTTCATGTTTATTCCGTGATCGGCGTCCCCTATGGCCGCGTCGAGGTCGGT
>JAITRO010000031.1 GCA_031288335.1 Synergistaceae bacterium
GTCTCCCTCGATTCATCGGCCACGGACAGAGCAATCTGCTCAGTCTTGTCGGCGACTGCCAATAAACGCCCGTAAAGATAATCCCTGGTTCGTCTTTCTCTTTCCAATGACATTCCGTATTTCATCCCCTTATTAAGGCCCCTGTACAAACCACAGGCGATCCCAAGAATTTTTTCCCACTCCCAGTAGTCGAGCGAAACGCGGTTTACCGTGCGATGGAATATGGATTTCTCGAGATCGCGCGGAATCGGTATGCCGTCCACTATACACGGAAGGATTCTCGATACGGTCGATTTGCTTATTTTAGCGTTAATCCTTCTTCCGTAAGCTGCGTCCGCTATGTCCTTCGGCGACGGCGCTCCAGTAAATCGCTTGTTCTTCTCGTAATATTGAAACCATGCGTAGGATTCGTGCCAATCCTCGATACGCGCGAGGAACTCAGAGCCCTTCAATTCGCGGTAGTATGTTATCGCCATCCTTCCTGGAGTCGACGAATCCAAACCCATCACAACAATATCGCTCCTGTCGCTCAATTCCGCACGATAACCGGATATCTTTCTGTTGAGTTTCCTGGCGTAAGTCTGCCCCGAATCTCCAGAATACGAATCGTCCTCGGCAACAAGGACATTGGCGTCGTCTTTGCTTCCATCGTTATCGTCAAAGAAAGCATCGAAGGAATTTTCCATCATGCTCGGAATTTTCTTGCCGGATACTTCCCATGCCACTATGACCTGCTCGTCGTTGCGCCATCCTTGTCTACGCACGAGCCAGCGCAGGGCGCTGTGCGCTTTTTGGCTTGCTTCGTATCCTATTGAACATGCCTGATTGGCATCCGTCAAGCGCCCGCGAAACGTAAATCCGGATTGGTCGTTCGATGATATTAACTTGGCGTTGTCGGCAGCGTGCCGGATCTTGGACGGGTGCAAAAATCCGATGGGTGCCCTTTCCCCCGTGACAAAGCATATATCCTTTTGTTCTTGGCTGGATGCGTCAAACTTCATCCAGGAGTCGATCAGCGCGTTATCATGCCAAACCCTGTTTTCTTTTTCGCCGGGAACGTTCACGCACCACCTGACAAAAGCGTCGCCTTGGTCGACATTGCCCGACTTTTTTGTCAGCACTTTGAATATTTCAGGTTCTGCGCCGTCTTCTCGCCAGGCTTTGATCAACTTCCCCTTGTCATCGATATGCAGTATGCGTTCTTTTACGAGGTCGGATACGACACTGCATTTTTTTACATATTCATAGACAGCGTTGACTTTCGGATCGAGAGAAGCGTCTCTCCATCTCTTCAAGATAGTTATGTAGCCGTCCTTCATCTCTTTTCCGCTTTTAAAATCCTTGAAATAGCTTGGCTTCTCCCCGCCATAGCCGGGATAGTCTCCCGCCACATATTGGATTTTGTCGCAAAGCGGATGAGGCGCTCCCGTGACGGTACGCGCCGCCATCGACTTTTCGGAGGCCGGTATCAAGGTCTCCTCCTTCTGTACTATCGACGCGTACAGGAAATTTCCGCTGCCGTCTATCGTGATCTCGACGTGCGCCTGCTGAGTCGTATGGCTGGGCGGCAGGGGAGGAGATTCCCCTGATATGGCGGGATCAGTCTTTGACGCATATTCGTACGTCTCATACAATTTTTGCATCCAGCTCATGTCGACAGTCCCTCCTCGGCAAAGCCGGAGAAGTTGACCTTGGGCACGAAGCGCATCGGTTTCATCTTGCGGACGAATTTAACGACTTCGCAGTCGTCAGGGCGCGCAAATTCTATCACCCCTCGCGTCATCTTAGGATTCCAGAACCTGCTCTTCAGTTCATCCTCGCCCGACTCCTCGGGATAGCTGAAGCTGTGAAACATCAATCCGAACGATATCTCGTCCAAATTGTCGTAATCCCCGCTCCCTTCCCCAAAGCGGCATGGGGCCGCATATCCCTGACACTCCCTCGCGCCCAGAAAAATATCTCTGCGCCCGCCTTTGTCCAACATCCTGCGGGCAATCTCGTAATGTTTGCCGTCGTTTCGATCCGCTTCAAGCTCAGGGGTAAACGGGTTCCACTCAAAATGGACTTGAACCTGGTACTCCGCTTTGGACAAATAATTGTAGAGCGCCAGCGTGTTGCCTCCCGAAAAATCAAGAGGCTTTACACCCTTGGCCTGGGTCTCGACGCGCCTCATCACGCGCACCTTGTCAACATACCAAATAAAAGTGGGCTTCCAATAAATAGAACGGGCTATGCCCTTCAATGCCTCGTAAGTAGGCACGTGATACGAACATTTCTCCCCGCCTATCTTGGTTATAGGGTCTGTAAACAGGGCAAACTTTCCCCACAACTTGAAAGAAATGCTGTTGTTCATCTACTCGCCTCCCAGCGGCTTCATCTTAGATCTCGATTCCTGTACCAATCCAACCTCATCGTCATAAAATTCCTCCCGCAAAGCCCAAAAACCAAGAGCTTCACCGTCAGAATCTGTTTTGATTTCATATATCGCCCCTTTTTCGCAAAGAGATTTAAACTCATTTGGGTATACTCCTACGGAATACAGCTGAGCCTCCTTCAGCAATGGGATGATTTTCAAAAAACTAAATTTACCGCACAGCTCCGCGATGATCTTCTCTCCTCTGCCGTAAGGCACGAGAACGCTCTTGCTCGGAGCCTCCAGAGCATGAAAATTTTCAGCGGCGGTCATAAAAGATTGCCTTAGCGGAACGCACGGTTCACCGGCATTTTTATTATAATTACTCATTGCCTTGCGATTTAAAGAAAGCATCTCCATCAGTGTGTCATTACTGTCCCCGTTATCCACCGGATAGGCCATACGTTCGGCCTTTCTATATAAGTAAAGCTTAAAGTATTTGTCCATAATTTCAGGCGTCAGATCAAGATGTCCGGAGGCATCATTCTTTTGCAACTCTTTCAGAATCCACAGAGCCATATCGTTCCCATCTTTTATGTCCGGCAGCGAGGATATATTTTCCTCGCCGGAATTCACGATAACCAGACGCCCCAAGGCATACAAGCCGCGCGATGCATGACGGTTGACTCGGCCTCCTGCCTGAGCAACGGAATCCAACCCGGCGGAGCATCTGATGCCGGCTCCGAAGTCGATATCCACGCCTGCCTCTATCACTTGGGTGGCGACGCAAATGAGAGGAACGGGCGGCTCCGTGCCCAGCGCTTCTCGAGCTTTTTTCAGAACTTCCGCTCTATGGGCGGGACACATCTTTGCGCTGAGGTGAAGGACGTTCGAAAAACGTTTTTTTACGAGAAAATATACGTCTCTCGCGACCTTTGTAGTGTTCACTACGACCAGGGCCGTTCCGGCCATCTCCCTTTCGTGAACGGCCATGTCGGCTATTTCGTCGTTTGAATATCCTCCGGGTTTGTGCGCGTTGATAACCTCGATCCTTCTGAAACTTTCAAACACAGCGCCGACATCGGATACGATCTCATTGTCCTTCGAGTAGTCGAGCGCTCCGAGCTCCTTGCGCACCTCATTCAGCAACGGTTGGGTCGCGGTGCACAGCACGACGCTTGAACCGCACCGCTCTACCAAAAAATTCAGCGCGTTGCAGAACATATGCACCACCTTCATAGGAAGTGCCTGTATTTCGTCAAAGATCATGACGGAATCGGCAAACTGATGCATCCTGCGGACGCTGCGCGTGCCGCCCGCAAACATGGTCTCCAGAAATTGGACGATCGTCGTGAAAATTATCGGCGCATCCCAATTCTCCGACAATATCTTCCCCCGCCATGTATTTTTTTCCGACGACAAATTGGAGTGGCACTCCAACACCACTTTACCCGTCTCGCTCCCTCCGCGTTCGAGAATTTCCCGAACCACTGCGGCGTTTTGATCGATGATCGTGGTATACGGAACGATGTAAAAAATCCTATCTAAATCAAAACGTTTTGCGTGCCACAGGGCGAAACGCAGGCTTGACAGCGTCTTCCCGCCTCCGGTCGGCACGGTGAGGGTGAATATCCCCTTGTTTCTTTCGGAGGCGGCTCGGCAGCAATCCGATATCTGTCGCCGGGCAGCGGCAATGGGCGAGCTGTTCCCCAAACCCCTCAGATGTTCTTCGAGACGATCAATAAGCACGGGCCACCCAATATATTTGCCGTGCTGCCTCTGCCCCGATACTCCGCTTTTTTCAAAATCTATCGTGTTAGTCCTGTCGGCGTCAATGAGACAACTGAACAACATGCGCAGCAAGAGCCCCACCTTGAAAGCAAATCTGCCACTGCAGCCTTCGCCCCTTCCCTCACGATCGAGCATCGATTTGACCAGGGGCTCGATTGGATTTGACGATCTGATTTTCCCCGCAAGCTCATCTATCCTCGCAATTATCTCGTGAGGGACGTTCTTTTTCACGTCGGCAAACCCTGTCGCCTTGGCCGGCTTTCTCATCCTCCTCGCGAAGTTGTCTGATCCGTCGGGCACCACGCAATCAATCAGGCCGGAGTGATGGGACGCGAGCGCGAGAAATAACACCTGCGCGGTTAAAACGTCGTATTTTCCGCCTTTTTCAAAATAATTCCACGCCATCTGAGCGCCGGCTGTCGAGTGGTCTATTTTCCCCTTGAGGGATTTCTTCCGATCCGACAAAAACGACGAAACATCATCGGCATCCTGATCTTTTTTCCCATCAGGCAACATGATATATTCCTGAAACGCCTCTGAATATTTGCCCACGTCATGCAGGAGTCCAAGAATTTCCCCGATATCGCCCAGCCGCAATTTTTCCGCGTTCGCGCGTGAAAGCTCCGCAACTCCCATAAGATGTTCTTCAAGAGTCTGTATCTTATCATCCGATTCCCTGATATGAGCGACGAATTTTCGCATGACGTATCCTCCGAAAATTAGATATTAAGTATGATATTATTTATATCGCATAATATACATCGACTTCTGGATTCTGTCTTTCCTTCAGCTCACGTATTCAATAATGCGACACAAATATTATATTGCCATTAAAAACAAATAGACTGAACCATAAATCAAATCGCTCGAAAATTTCTGGGAGCTCCGAGGTCTTACCTGTGGCTTTAGACGCCCTCGCGGAGCTTGAATATTTTTCGCCTTGCTCTCATAATAATGTATTGGTAAATATTTGGAAAGGATTTCATGGAAGGAGCGCATTTATGGGCGACAAATATTACAGGCCGCGGCTGTCGGATATCCAGCGCGCGAAGCAGCGCATAGGCGGGGTCGTGCTTCAGACGCCTCTCGCGAAAAATTTTCCTCTCTGCGAAAAATTTGGGGCGGACATTTGG
>JAITRO010000092.1 GCA_031288335.1 Synergistaceae bacterium
AATTTGGCTGTTATAGACAGGGTTATAGTGAAGCAGTGAATTTTGTCAGCAATTTTTGTATAAGTGTAGACAGCTGGCGGAAAGTAAGATATGCTTACAGAGCACCTGCTTATATAATATGTGCTCTGGGCAATCCTGATATACTTTTAAAGATGTATTTTTAAAATTGGGAAGTTTGCGCCTCGCGAGGTGCATAAGCCGCACGGCAAAATTAAAGGCGCCAATACATCCGCAAGCATGGCTTCAATGGAGCTCCGCCATACACAAAAACACAAAAAAACGCCGGGGAACGAGTTCCCCGGGCCCCTTTTTATTTTCGGGTCAACCGGTTGCCTTGAGGGCGATTTTTGGCTTTGCCGCGCTCATCTTAAAATGAGAGAGAAGCTTCTTCATCTCTTCTGCCGACTGCGACATCTCTTCCGCGGATGTGGAAACCGAATCTCCTATGGAAGTGGCTTGGTTGCTCAGGTCGTGGAGTTCCGACATTTTCCGCGATATCTGTCCTGTGCTCTTATTTACCGCATCAATAGCACTCGTTATCTCGCTGCTCGCCGCAGCCTGCTGCTGCGCCACGGCTGCTATGGATTGAATCGATTCGTTGATGCTGGTTATCTCCCTCATCGCCGCGTTCAAATCATCGACGGTACTGTTTGCCATGGACATTATTTGATGCACTATCTTGACGGAATCTTCCGTCGCCGATATCGCGTCCCTCGCGTTTTGGCTGAGCGTCGATACGAGAACCTCGACGCTCTCCGACGCGTTGCGCGACTCCTCGGCCAGTTTGCGCACTTCTTCCGCGACTACGACAAAACCTCTTCCGGCATCTCCCGCACGCGCCGCTTCTATGGCGGCGTTCAGGGCAAGAAGATTCGTCTGATCCGCAATGGATGCTATGACGTTCATGAAGTCGGATATTTCGGAGACCGAGCCTGACAATTCCTGAATCTTTTCCTGATTCTCCATGGTCTTCTTGTCAACCGCGTCAATGTGTATGACCAGATTATTCACGGAACCCACCGCGTCTTTCGAAATTTGAGTGGCCTTGGAGAGAGATTCCGCGCTGCTGACTGACATATTCGCCACGGAACCCGCTCCCTGCGCCATCTCCGATATTCCCATGCCGCTTCTCTCTATAGCCTCCGCGTTTGCGTCGCAAAGCCGGGACACCTCGTCGATCAGCGACCTGGTGTTTAGCATCGCGTCGTTATTCTCGCGCGCCAGGGTTGCCAGAACCGCCGTATGATCCACTACCGAATTCGATGAGCTGACGACCTGTGAAATTACGGTTTTTTGGGCGGCAATCATCCCGGCAAGCGACTTCACAAGCGCTCCAAGTTCACCTCGTCCGCTCCACTCAAAGTCCTCCTCCTTGATGGTGAGGTCGCCGTCCCTGCCTCTCTCCGACAGCTTGGCGAACCTCCCAAGCGGTTTCGATATCCGCCTCGCAAGCCAGCAGGATATGGCAAACGCCGCTGAGAATACAATCAGCGCGCTGACTCCCACCGCGATTATCAAGGATTTTATTGCCGCGTTGATATCCGCCATGGATTTTCCGGTGAAGAGCATTCCGACTATCCTGCCGGAACCGGGATCCTTCAGTGGTGTGTAGTGCGTGAAATATGGCTTGCCGGCCAAATTCAGGTCGCCGAAATAATCCCCGCCTTTTTGCAGTACCTGCTCGACCACGTCCCAAGACGCGTCCGTGCCGACAATTCTTTTGCCGTTTTCATACAGCGTAGTGTTGATCCTGGTCTTATCGGCAAACACCGTGGCCTCAATCCCAAAGAGTTCCTTCATATGATCGACGAGGGCCGTATTTTCCAACGACATGGCAGCCCTCAGCATACCCACTATCTCGCCGTTGTATTTTATAGGGGTGCCGCAATAATAGCCCAGCTTAGCGGATGCCGCCGTCATGAACATCTCGTACGAATTGCCGTGAAGCGCGTTTTGCACGTCGGCGCTGCCGCCGATATTGTCGCCGATCCGCTCTCTGTCGTGCGGACGCGCGAGAACCTCGCCGTCCGCCGCGGCGACAACAAGTATGTCGATATTCGCCGCGTCTATGAGATGCTTTGTCAGAGTATACAGGCTTTCCCTGTCCCTTTCGCTGACGAGACGGGCGATCTCCGCCGATTCGGCCAGATTGTCTCTGAACGCGCGGACTTGCTGCATATTATCCCGCATCGTCTTTTCGAAACCGGCCAAGAAGTGCCGCGTATCCTCCGAGGCACTTCTGTGCACATAATCGCTGAAATTCCTGATCGCGATAATCGATGTGCAGGCCACGGATATCAATACTAAAAGGAAGGAAACCGTAATAATCTGTGTTCCTATTTTCATGTTCCTGAACAAATTCAGTACCCCCTCTGTATGATGTTTTTATAAAACTCATCTTTGAGTGATAACGATAACAATTTTCAAGAAAAACGATCAAACGGCTGCCTTGAGTGCGATTTTCGGCTCTGCCGCGCTCATCTTAAAATGGGAGAGAAGCTCCTTCATTTCTTCCGTCGATTGCGACATCTCTTCCGCGGATGTGGAAACCGAATTTCCTATGGAAGTGGTTTGGTTACTCAGGTCGTGGAGTTCCGACATTTTCCGCGATATCTGCCCTGTGCTCTTATTTACTGCGTCGATGGCGTTCGTTATCTCGCTGCTCGCCGCGGCCTGCTGCTGCGCTACCGCTGCTATGGATTGAATCGATTCGTTGATGTTGGTTATCTCCTTCATCGCCGCGTTCAAATCATCAGCGGTAGTGTTCGCCATGGACATTATCTGATGCACTATCTCGACGGAGTCCTCCGTCGCCGATATCGCGTCCTTCGCGTTTCGGATGAGCGTCGATACGAGAACCTCTACGCTCTTCGACGCGTTGCGCGACTCCTCGGCCAGTTTGCGCACTTCATCCGCGACCACGACGAAACCTCTTCCGTCATCTCCCGCCCGTGCCGCTTCTATAGCGGCGTTCAGGGCAAGAAGGTTTGTCTGATCCGCGATGGACGCTATAACGTTCATGAAGTCGGATATTTCGGAAACCGAGCCTGACAATTCCTGAATCTTACTCTGATTTTCCATGGTCTTATTGTCTACCGCGTCAATGTACATGACCAGATTATTCACGGAATCCACCGCGTTTTTCGAAATTTGAGTGGTCTTGGAGAGAGATTCCGCACCGCTGACGGACATATTTGCCACGGAAGCAGCCCCCTGCGCCATCTCCGATATCGTCATGCCGCTCCTCTCTATGGCCTCCGCGTTAGCGTCACAAAGCAGGGATACCTCGTCGATCAGCGACCTTGTGTTGATCATCGCGTCGTTGTTCTCCCTCGCCAGGGCCGCCAGATCTGTCGTGTGATCCGTTACTGAAGCCGATGAACTGATGACCCGCGAGATGACGGTCCTTTGGGAGGCAATCATCCCGGAAAGCGACTTCACGAGCATTCCAAGTTCGCCTCGTCCATTCCATCCAAAATCATCCTCAGTGATGGTGAGGTCACCGTCCTTGCCTCTTTCCGACAGCTTGGCAAATCTCCCCAGCGGTTTTGATATCTTCCCCGCAAGCCAATAGGATATGACAAACGCCATCGCCAATATGACCAACGAGCTGACCCCAACCGAGGTTATCGAGGACATTATCGCCGCGTTGACGCTCTCCATAGATTTTCCGGCAAAGAGCATCCCTATTATCCTGCCGGAATCAGGATCCTTCAGCGGGGTGTAGTGCGTGAGATATTGGATGCCCGCAAGATTCAGATTGCCGTAATAATCCTCGCCCTTTTGCAATACCTGCTCGGCCACAGCCTGAGCCGCATCCGTGCCGACCATTCTCCTGCCGTTTTCATGCAGCGTCGTGTTGATCCTGGTCTTATCCGCAAAGATCGTGACCTCGACTCCAAAGAGTTCCTTCACCTGGTCGACGAGAGCCGTGTTTTCCAAAGACATGGCAACTCTAAGCATACCTACCGTCTCTCCGTTGTATTTTATGGGAGCGCCGCAGTAATAACCTAACTTGGTGGACGCCGCCGGCATGAACATTTCGTATGAATTGCCGCGAAGCGCGTTCCGCACGTCGGCGTCGCCGCCGATATTGTCGCCGAGCATCTCTCTGTTGTGCGGACACGCGAGAACCTCTCCGTCCGCCGCAGCAACGACGAGTATGTCGATATTCGCCGCGTCCATAAGCTGTTTCGTCAGGATATACAAAGCCTCCGTGTCCTTTTCGCCGACGAGACGGGCGATCTCGGCCGATTTTAGCAGATTGTCCCTGAACGAGCGGGTTCGCTCCATATTATCATGTACCATTTTATCGAAACCGGCTTTGGAGTATTGCATATCCTCCTCGGCATTCCTTTGCATATAATCGCTGAAATTCCTGGTCGCGATAATTGAGGTGCAGGTTACGGAAATCAAAACAAGCAGGAAAGAAACCGTGATAATTTGCGCTCCTATTTTCATGTTTCTGAACAAACTCAATACCCCCCTCTTTAAATGTTTGGTACTATTTCTGAAAGCCATTATATAACAAACAAATCATTAAAATGCTGTCAGCATTAAAGTTGTAGCCACAAGGCATAAGTATATACAATTCCATAAAATACCTGTAAAAATATTCGCATCCCGCCGCGTCCGTGAATATTTGCAAATTCCGTCAAAGGTGATATACTCATATTTGCTGGATTTTCCGGCCAAGAAGAGGATGCACCTCTCACCCGCCGGCTGGAGCCGCCGGGTCGAAGCCAAAGAATAATTGTTCGGGGGCAGAGTGCGTCGTGCGTTTTGCCCCCGATTTTTTTTACATATTATATGGAGGTGGTTTGAAATTAGCAATGCGCCGGTCAACAAAGACGACGAACCGCGTGTGAATTCCGAGATACGCGTAGCGGAGGTGCTGCTGATCGATGATCAGGGCAACAAGTTAGGCGTAGTTTCGACGGTTGATGCTATCCGGCTGTCGGAGGAGAGGGAACTGGACCTTGTCGAGGTGGCTCCTTTGGCTACCCCGCCTGTATGCAGAATACTCGATTACGGAAAATATCGTTTTCAGCAGCAGAAAAGGGACAAGGACGCGCGCAAAAAACAGAAGAACCAGTCTGTGAAAGAGATTAAGATGCGTCCCAAAATAGATACTCACGACTATGACTTCAAGCTCAAGGCAATACGGGCCTTTCTTGAGGATGGGCATCGCGTCAAGGTCTCGATTTTTTTCAGAGGACGCGAGATGTCGTTTCTCGACAGGGGACGCGAGGTTTTGAACAGAGTACGCGAGGATGTGGAGCCCGTCGGGAAAGTGGAATCGGAACCGAGGATGGAGGGTTCATACATGAGGATGATGGTCTGTCCGCCCGTTGGCGTCCCGGCTCCAAAACCCCTGAAACCCGACGTCAGGCCGGTCGAAAAACCGAAGAAAAAAACCGAAAGAGAAGAAACCGCCATATAGGAGGAAATTACATGCCCAAGATGAAATCCCATTCCGGGACAAAAAAACGTTTCAATGTCACCGGCTCAGGGAAGATAACCTATCAAAAGAGCGGACGCCGCCATATATTGGTTAATAAATCGGAAAAGAGAATGCGCTCGCTTCGCAGAAAGGGCGTAATCACGTGCGCGTTCGAGGCGCACATAAAACGCCTCATGCCGTACGATTGATTTCCGGGTATTTTAAATATCGGGGAGTGACTGAAAAATGCGTGTAAAGGGTTCCAGCGCGAGCAGACGAAAGCTCAAGAAATTATTCTCGATAACCAAAGGTTATTGGGGCAGAAAGAAAAACGTATACAGGAGGGCGCGTGAAGCGTACCTCAAATCTTTAACCCGTATGTTCCACGACCGCAAGCTGAAAAAGCGCGATTTCCGCAAGCTGTGGATAATGCGGATCAACGCGGCCGCCAGAGCCAACGGGATGCGTTACAGCGTCCTCATGAACGGGCTCAAAAAAGCGAACATCGCCATCAACCGTAAGATGCTGGCCGACCTCGCGGTGCACGACGCGCCCGCTTTCGCGCAGTTGGTGGCGAAGGCCCGTGAAGCGATGGCCGCGTAAATACGCTCCGGGGAACAAAAAGGCTGAAAAAAATCTCGGGCTCCGCCCGAACCCGGCAGGGAGTTTGCTCCCTGCACCCTCTTTATTAAGAAGGGGTCAAGGGGACAAGTCCCCTTGCGGGGTTCGGGGCGGAGTTCCGAGGTTTTTGTTTTAAAGGGGGAATTTATCATGAAAGAAAAGTTCGATTCTCTCAGGATTTCCGGGGAGGAGAGAATAGGAGCCGCCAAAACCATAGCCGAACTGCAGGACGTCAAAGCCTCGCTCCTCGGCAAACAGGGGGCGCTGACCGATATTTTGAAGGAAATCCCGAAAGCCGACCCGTCGGTGCGCCCTGAGATGGGGCGCATGGCGAACGAGCTGAAGGATGTTTTCACCAGGCTTGTCGACGCGAGGGCCGAGGAAATAAGGCTCGCGGCGTCGGCCATTTCCGCCGACTTCGACCTCACAGTGCCCGGTTTGCCTCCGCTTGAAGGCGGGCTTCATCCCATCACACAGATGTGCTACGACCTCAACGACACGTTCCGGTCGATGGGGTTCGAGATATTTCAGGAATCCGACATAACCAGCGAACTGTACGCGTTCGACAACCTCAACTTCGCTCCCGACCACCCGGCACGCGAAAGCATGGACACTTACTGGCTCGCGGGGCACGATGCCGGACGCGGCCCGGAGAGGCTGGCTCTGCGCCCGCACCTCACCGGCGCGAGTGTGCGGTATCTCCAGACTCACAAACCGCCGTTCCGTTTCGTGTACCCCGGCAGGGTCTACCGCAACGAGACCACCGACGCGCGCCACGAAAGGGCTTTTTTTCAGTACGAAGCACTGGTCGTCGATCGGGAGTTTCCCTTCTCCGCGGGCAAGGTGATGATAAAAAGCATACTCTCCAAAGTATTCGGGCGCGACGTGCCGGTGAAAATGAGGGTCGCGTTCTTTCCGTTCGTCGAGCCGGGCTACGAGATAGACATGGGTTGCCTTGTCTGCGGGGGCACCGGGTGCAGCGTGTGCAAGCACGTGGGGTGGATCGAGATAATGCCGGGAGGCACGCCGCACCCCAACGTGCTTCGCGCGGCGAACCTCGATCCGGCGGAGTTTACGGGCTTCTATGTCAACATCGGCCTCGACCGTCTCGTGATGATGAGATACGGCGTCGACGACGTCCGCCTGTTTCACAGCGGCGACCTGCGTTTTCTGCGCCAGTTCAATTAGTACCTTACGAACACACTTCATCAATAAAAAAACAAAAATTTGGGTTGCGGGCGCAGCCCGCTTTAGGAGAGATACCGTCATGAAATTGTCGCTCGATTGGATAAAGGACTATGTGAAAATCCCGGACGATATAAAAATATCGCGCCTCGCGTATGACCTCACTATGTCGACAGTCGAGGTCGAGAACACCGTCGATTTCGGCGCGCAGTTCAAGGAGATGGTCGTTGGCGAGATCAAAGAGATACTCCCCCATCCGAACGCCGACAAGCTCAGGCTGTGCGAGACCGATATCGGCGGAGACGTGAGGGAAATAGTATGCGGCGGAACCAACCTGGCCGCCGGAATGAAAGTAGCTGTCGCCAAACCGGGAGCTATGGTTCGCTGGCACGGCGCGGGAGAATTGGTCGCGATAAAGAACGCCAAGGTGCGCGGAATCGAGAGTTACGGTATGATCTGCGCCTCGTCTGAGATAGGACTGTTCGACCTCTTTCCGTTCACCGATGAAGCGACGATAGTCGACCTGTCGCCCTTCGGCGCTTGCCCGGGCACGCCGCTCTCGGAAGCGCTGGGGCTCGACGACGTGATACTGGAGATCGACAACCGCTCGCTGACGAACCGCCCCGACCTCTGGGGACACTACGGGATAGCCCGCGAGATATCAGCGCTGTACGACCTGCCGCTCGCCGAATTCGCGCCCTGCGCGCCGCAGTCCGGCGACCCGACTTTTGCCGTTCAGATCGACGACCCGTCGAGGTGCTTCCGTTACATCGGCGTAAAAATAGAGGGCTTGTCGATAAAACCGTCTCCTTTCAAAGTGCAAAGCCGCATATGGAGAGTGGGAATGCGCCCGATAAACGCCATAGTCGACATCACTAACTACGTTATGCTGGCGGTGGGTCAGCCCACCCACGCTTTCGACTCGGACAACATAAAGGGACACATCACGGTGAGGCGCGCTCGCGACGCCGAAAAACTGCTGCTTTTGAACGGCAGGGAACTCAGCCTTTCGAGCGAGGATTTGGTCATCGCGGACGACGAGGCTTCGGTCGGACTGGCCGGGGTAATGGGTGGAGGCAAGGACTCGGTGCTCCCCGCCACCGACAAGGTGATCCTCGAAATAGCTGATTTTGAGGCCATATCCATAAGGCGCACCGCCGCGCGCCATGACGCGCGGACGGAAGCCGCGATAAGGTACGAGAAGGGCATCGACCCCGAGCGCGGCGACGGCGCGCTGTCCCTCTCAATGAAAATGTTCGCCGAATTCTTCCCCGAAATGAAGGTGACGGGCTTTCATGATAACTATCCCAACAAACTCGAACGCGCCGAAGTGGACGTATCGCTCGATTGGCTGGCCAGGCGCTTGGGCAAACGCATCGAAAACGCGGAGATCGAAAAAATGCTGACGCGTCTCGGCTTCACCGTCACTTTCACCCCCGACGGGAAATTCATGCACGTTGTCGTGCCGACGTGGCGCTCGACGGGCGACGTCTCACTGCCGGACGACATCATGGAGGAAGCGGCTAGGCTCCACGGATTCGAGAACTTCGAGGCTGCGCCGATAATCACGTCGTTCACCGCCGCCATAAATCAGCCGGAAATTGACATCGACCGCCATATTCGCGAGTACCTCGCATACCGTTGCGGTATGCGGGAAATTTTCTCGTATCCCTGGGTGCGCGGCGAGTATCTGGACGCGATATTCGGGAGCCGCGAGGGCATGCTCTCGATATCCACGCCGCCCTCCCCGGACGAAAAGTACATACGCTCGTCACTGTTGCCGGGACTGCTGAAATCGGTCTCTGAAAACGCGCGTTTCTTCGACGAATTCGCGCTGTTCGAGTCCGCACAGGTCTTCAAAGACGGCGATTACGGCTGTCCTTACGACGAGAGAGAATCCCTGCCCAGTCAGCGCAGAAACGTGAGCGGAGTCATCGTCGGCCGTTCTGACGAGGCGACCGTATTGTTCCGGCGCGCGAAGGGCATTGTCGAGCTGCTCCCGCGGTACGCGCACATCGAATCTCTAGAGTTCGGGCAGCGCGAAAAGCCTGCCTGGGCCGACGCCGTCGCCTGGCTCGACATTATTTCAAACGGCGCCGTCGTCGGCAGCCTGGCGTTGGTGTCGACGAAAACCGCGCTCGCCTGCGGAATTAAAAACAGCGCCGCGGCCATTTTCGAACTCGACATAGACGCTCTGAAGCCGCTGCCGTCGCGCACAAATAAATTCGAGCATCTCCCGGAATACCCGCGCACCGAGTACGACATCTCCATGCTGTTTGACGCGTCGGTGAAATGGGAGGACGTTTACAGGGCGGTCACGTCGAAAAAAGGCCCCGAAGACCTCGTCCGAGGCATCAGTTTCGTCAGCGAGTACAGGGGCAGACAGATTCCCGAGGGCAAAAAATCGGTGACATTGCGTCTGGTCATCGGCTCGCCGGCAAAAACCCTCACCTCAGCCGAGATAGAATCCTGTGCGGGAACCGTCATAAAGCGCATAAAGAAGGCAGTCGGCGGAGAATTGAGGACCTGAATTTGCTTTTTGGGAACTTTCACTGAAAAATACCCTGCCCAAATTACCGTGATGGCCGGCTCCTTTAGTCGGTTGAGGTGTTTGTCATGCTTCACCTTGATCTATTTTAATCTCTGTCTGACCATCATGGTAATTTGAGACCCTGCGGGGCAAACGCATCAGACACCATAAAGCCTTGCGATCACTTAAGTATTTGAATTGAGCGTATAATTTATCAATTGAATAATACTAACGCTTCAGCAATTCTTAATGTGTTTGCCCTGTTATGCCAACAGGTACCCTATCAGGATATCCTGCTTTCCGTATTTGATGTCTACGATAATATCAAAATACATTTTTCTCCGACAAAATGCTCAATTTGCTTCTCCGAGGTATAAAAAGCTAACCATAACTGATAAAATAATAAAAAAGATTTACGATGTGGGAGAGATAGTTCTTCATGGCTGTATTGAATGTTTTGGAATACCCCAATCCGGCGCTTCGCGAGGCTGCGTCCGAAGTGATCGAGTTCGGAAACGAGCTGAAAAAGCTTGTGGCGGATATGTGGGAGACGATGTATCTGTCGAAGGGCGTCGGACTTGCCGCTCCACAGGTAGGACGAGCGCTCAGATTGTTCGTGGCTGATTGGGAGGGAAACAGGCGGGTGATCATAAATCCCATGATAATCGAGGCCGAAGGCGCCGAAAGGGTCGACGAGGGATGTCTCAGTTTCCCCGGCATATACGAGGAAGTCACCCGTCCCACCAAAATCAGGATAGTATATCGAGACGAAAACGGCGAGCGGCACGACGAAACAGCGGAAGGTTATCTCGCCAGGATCTTTTCCCACGAGACGGATCATCTCAACGGCAGACTTTTGATAGATAACCTTTCGGCGTTGAAACGCGCGTTCATACGCAAAAAGATGAGCAAAAAATCCCGCGAGCGATGAACGAAACGTTGAAATACGCCTTTGCGGGGACAGGATATTTTGCGGCCAAGTGCCTCGAAACGCTGGCTCGGTGGAAAGCTCCCTCGTTTGTGGCGACCTCCCCGTCCGCGGTCGCGGGAAGGGGCAAAAAGATATCGCGTTCGCCGGTGGGCGAATTCGTGTCCGGCGCGATGGCCGGAATTCCGTTGATAGAGTCGCCGGACATCTCGAGAGACCCGCGTGTTTTGGAGATGAAGCACGATTTCGGCGTGGATTTCACGTTCGTGACGGACTTCGGCCAGTTCATCCGCGAACCCCTGCTGTCGGAGGCGGAACGTGTCGGGTGTCTCAATATACATCCGTCCGCCCTGCCGCTCTACAGAGGCGCCGCGCCGATACAGAGAGCGCTGATGGATGGGGCGTGCGAGATAGGCGTCTCCGTGTTCAAACTCTCGCGCGGAATGGACGCGGGACCAGTGTTGCTGATGGAGCGTCTCGAAGTCGGACCGGAGGAAAATTTCATGTCGGTGCGTGACAGAGCCGCCGAGTTGGGAGGCAGGGCGTTCGCCGAATTCGCCGCCCGAACCCCGGTCGAGTTCTGGAACTTTGTCCCTCAGAACGACGCCGAAGCAACAACATACGCCCACAAAATAACGGAGGACGAGGAACGCATTGATTGGAACAGGACGACCGCGGAAATAGCAAATCTGGTTCGCGCGTTGTCGCCCAAGCCGGGAGCGTGGACGACGATGGCCGGCAGGAGATTGACGGTATTAGCGGCCCGTCCGAGCGGCGGTGAAAATGGGGAAACGCCGCACGCCGCCGCGGGGAGCCTTCGTTTGGGCAGAGGCACGCCCGCCGTGGCTTGCGGCGACGGATTTCTGGAGCTGATCACGGTATTGCCGGAGGGCAGGAGACCGCAGCCGGGGGAATCGTGGAAAAACGGATCGCGTGCAAGGGCGGAGGAACGTTTGATATGAGAGGAACGAAGGAAAGAAGTTTTGAACCCGATGAACTCAGAGAGGTGCAGGTATCCAGCGAGCTTGTTTATAAAGGAAGGATATTAAACCTGCGAGTTGATAAGGTGAAACTTCCGGGCGGCAGGATCAGGTCGCGGGAAGTCGTCGAACATAGCAAGGCCGTAGTGGTGCTTGCCGAGAACGACTGCGGCGAAATATTGCTGATAAACCAGTTCAGATATCCGGCGGGAGAAGTGCTGATCGAACTCCCGGCGGGGATCGTGGAACCGGGCGAGGATTGCGCGGCCGCCGCGGAGAGGGAG
>JAITRO010000106.1 GCA_031288335.1 Synergistaceae bacterium
AAGATGTGCAGGCCCGTTCCGCTGGGGCTGACTTCGGTGTAGGAATTGAGCCATCCCATGACCTCTCGCGCTTCCGGCGTGAGTGTACCCTCCGCGTCGATCACGTGATCTAAGTCCACCCCATAAAGCCCGCCGCCGTCAAACTCGTAGCCAATTCCCCGCGCAAGCCCCCGTGTCACACACTCGACGGCATGTGGATAGGAATCCCATGTCTCCCGGACGCCCGCTTTAGCGGGCTGCGGCTTGCCCGCCAAAAGCCCCGCCGGATGAAACGGGGCCTTCGGCGGCGCGTTCGGCAATCCCCAAACCACCCAGTTGGGCTGCTGTTTCAGAAACGCCGGGATGTTGTCATACAGATGTGGCATTGTATCCCTCCTTAAATCAAAAAACCGCCCGGTTTTTGCCGGACGGCTATGTATGCTGACGAGTATAAAAAGCGGCGTCGGTTTTATACCAACGCCGCCTGGGATTCTATGGGAATTATAAACCATTACCGCTCCGGCTCGGAACGTTCTCTGGACTGCTGAATCTGGACGGATTCAGTCTCTTTCCGGGCGGTTTCGATCACATTTACGGATATCCCAAAATCACTGAGTGCTTTGGTTCAGTTCCACTTCGACTACCTCTCTTGCTCAGAAGGCTGTTTTGGCTGACGCGAATGCTCTGCCAAGGCATGTTTTCTCGCTTCCTTTATTATCTCGTCAGGAATCCCCGCAGCTTTCAAAATTTTGGCGGTCATTGACGGGCTGGCGTCCGCATTCCTGAACGCGTTCTCCGCGATTTCTAATTCGCGCTCCGTTTTACCGCGTTCTTCAATTTTCTTAAACACCTCGCGGTAATCAATCCACGGTAATGTTTCAACAATATTCGTGGCCATATCCAGATCAACCTCCATTCCTGCTCTGTTGATGGTGTTTTCAGCGGTTTTGCGTATTGTGTCCTGCATCTCAATCGCGAGATGGTACGGCACAACCTCACGCACCATAGAATCCTTTAACACAGCCAGAAGTTCCGCGCCCGCTTTCTTGAAATCTTCGAGTTTACGCTTCGTCAGCGGTTCAAACGTCCGGAGATAGAACTGACCGATTGGAAACAGATTGCGTTCCGCCATTTCTTTAACGGATAGTTCCGCGAGCCGTATCGTTGGAATATCCAGCGTCACCGTCTGCCCATCGAAGAACTCAATGCTCCATATCAGCTTTTTCGGCGTGTTCGCGTCGCTTTTGAGGTAAATGACGCATGGCTGCGGGAACTTGACGGTCAATGTCGAATCCGTTACGGTCATACTGTGCCGCAACGCCCCGCCAAGGGCGTACTTGAAAACGCGTATTGCCATGCCGCCTTTGTCGTCCTGCTCTACCTCAATGGAGTACATTCGTCCCGCGATTCTAGGGTAAAAATCCGCAACAATGGCCTTATATTCGTCGTCAATACTTTCCTTGTCGAGCCACTCGACCTTCGCGTCAAGCGGTATGCCGTCGCCAAACACCCCGTTGATGAAGCGGATTGTCATTTCATCATTTTGCTCAAGGGTATTTTTGAGGATTTTGTCGTAGCTCAATTCGTATTGTTTGACTTCGATACCGTTAATAATCACTGTTCAACCTTCCCTCTGCTTATTGTATTTGATTTCATGCCAAAAATCAAGCAGCGAAAAACTCCAATAGCCGGAATTTATAGCGTCGGTATTGTTGATCTATATCGCGCCGATCCGTTTAAGATAGGCAAAGCAGTCCGTATGTCCCTGGAAATAAATGTGCAGCCGTTCTATGTTTTCTGTTCTGTATTTCAGGTCAAAATACCGCAGAAACACCTTGTGTTCGTCTGCAGACAATGTAATGTTCCCGTCGTTATTAAATAATGTCTTGATGATCGGGTATTCCTCCTGCAAATTGAGTATGTCCTGCCACATGGCCGAATAGTTTTCATCCGTTTCTCGCAGTCCGATGATGTCGCTGTCGATTTCTGAAAACGTCTCCTGCGTCATTCGCGCAATGAGGTCACACACACAAGAATTATCCTTCGCATCCACAAAATATCCCCCTTCATGCCGCCGTTTTATCCCACCATACACCGTATCAGGCTTCGGCGCAAATGTGCGAATTTCATATTCGCAGAATTATCGGGCAAACTCCGGCGCCCTCGGCGCAGGCTCCATATCGTACTCATCCGGCTCGGTTTCCAAAGCCTGACGGTCTTTCTCATCCAGCTTCAAGAGAATGTTTAGCTCCTTCAGCCGCGCGGATTTCTCCTGATACTCGGCTTCCTGCGGGAAGGGTCTGTCCACCTCGCTTTTGGCTATCTCCAACTGCTCTTTGACTGAAACAAGGTCTTTTTCCAAGGTATGTGCCGTTTCGCCAATCCCATTCAGCGCATTGTCCAGCCGGGTGATGTTGCCGTGGATGTCTGTGCCGAGCCTGACTTCGTGGGATAACGCCCCTTTCATCGCCACGCGGTACTCTTTGGCGAAGGGATCGAAGGAAAGCGTCATGTCGAAACCGCGATAGCTGCCCAGCGGTATGGGATCGGGGGATTTCATGGTTTTGCAGGCTTCGATGATCGCCTTACCCGCCTCGGCTCTTTTCGCGTAAAAAATCCCGCCGACGGTCATGGGCGGGAAGTAATCTTTGCTTGCGGGGTCGTCGTCCGGAAGCTTGGCGGGATGTTTCGCCACGGTTTCCATATCGGCCTTGTTCCCGGCGATGCGCTCCGTCAACCGCTGGAGTTCCTTCGGATATTCTTTGACCATCTTGTCCTCCAGCGCGTACCGCTGGCTCAGGTGGCTTGCGTGCAGGATTTTCAGCCGTCCCACATCCATTTCAAGCTGGCATTTCTCTATGATCAATGGATTCCCCGTGGCCAGCGCCTTGATCTCGGCATAGCTGAGGACCGTTTCGTCCACGTCTTCGGCCATGCGGACGGGGGTTTTGCCCGTCATAATCTGGGCGATGAATTTCTGCTTGGTCTCCACCAATTGGTAGAGATAGCTGTCGAAGGTGGATTCCGTCACGTAGCGGAAAATCTCCACCTCGGGGTTTTGGTTGCCCTGCCGGACAATGCGCCCAAGCCTTTGCGCCAGGTCTGACGGTCTCCAGGGACAGTCCAGATCGTGGAGCGCGATTAAACGGTCTTGTACGTTGGTTCCGGCCCCCATCTTCTGAGTGCTTCCCAGGAGTACGCGGACTTGCCCTTTCCTCACTTTGGCGAATAACTCGGTTTTTTTCGCTTCTGTGTCCGCATCGTGGATAAAGGCGATTTCGCTTGCCGGTACGCCTTTGGCGATCAGTTTCTGTTTCAAATCGTCATAGACGTTGAAAGCCCGTTCGCCCGTTTCCTTATCGGCGGGCTTGGGCGTGGAGAGATCGGAGAACACAAGCTGCGCCGAGAGTTGGTCTTTGTGTTTTTCCCAAATCCCGAATATATTGTCGGCGCAGACGGAAACTTTACCCTCCGGGTCGTCGGGGAGCATGGGATGGATGAGCCGCTGATCCAGCGCCAGCTTGCGCCCGTCGTTGGTCACCCGCAGCATATTGTCGATGTGCGGGTCAATGTTGCCGTTACGTATCTTCTCCGCGCGTTCGGCCAGTTCCGCCACCATCTCTTTCTGCCATTCCGAGGGCTTGACGACCACGTTGTGAAAGTTCGCTTTTGGCACGGGCAGATTCAGCATGTCGCCTGTCTGGATGTCGGCGGCCATGCGGAAAACCGACATGAGTTCCGGCAAGTTGTAAAATTTGGAGAAGCGGGTCTTGCTTCTGTACCCGGTTCCCTCGGGAGCCAACTCAATGGCCGTTACTGTCTCTCCGAAGGTGGACGCCCACGCGTCGAAGTTCTGCAAACCCAGTTTTACCAACTCTTTGTACTGCAAATACCGCTGAACGGTATAAAGCTCGACCATGCTATTACTGAGAGGCGT
>JAITRO010000107.1 GCA_031288335.1 Synergistaceae bacterium
GTCGGCACTGTGAAACGCCTCCATCATGGGTTTCATGACGTCTTCCCCGTTTTTGCCGATACGCACGCCCGACGGATAATAATATTTCGCGCCGTCCTCGCGGCTCGCTTCGAGACGCGCGACGAGAGGAACTTTCATTGTCGCGACAGTGGGGACGCCCAGCTTGTAATCGTCCCAAACCTGGTACAACACAGTGACTGAATCCTCGTCGCCGATGAGGCTCAGCCTGACCTTGATCATCTCGTCCGGCAGTTCCGCTGTGACGGAAATGAGTTCCTGCACGCGGTCGCACACAGTCTCCACTTTGGTCACGGAGAAATCCGCGCTTCCGTAATCACTGCCGCGAATCCCGATCACGAACGCCTCGCGGTCTTCGTTCGCCTTCTCACCTGACATGAGGTTAGAAAATTCCTTGAATATGAGCCCGCCGCCGTAATCGAGGATGACACGCAGCGACCCGTTTTCCAGCGTCACGACGCGCGACGCCTCGTCATGTCTCAACATGACGATTCACAGTCCTTCACGCACCTGAAACCGACCGTCTCGAACCTGTTCATGGCGTCGCCGAGCATATGAACTTTCAGATGATAGTCGTTCGGCACCATGCCGCACTCCGCGTGCCAGTAATCGGACGCGGTATAATACGCTCCGCCCCTCAAGGTGAGAAAATAGTGGTCGCGATCTCCGTCATGCCTTGTCTCGGAAGTAAACTCCCAGACATTTCCGCACATGTTGTACAACCCAAAACAGGAGACGCCGTCCGGATGGCTGTTCGATGTGTGAAGTTCCGTTCCGTACACGTTGCAGCGTTTATACTCTTTTTTATTCCCCCATGGATATTTCAGGTGTTCAGGCCCGGCCGCAAGGTATTGCCATTCGTGTTCCGTAGGCAGCCTCATTCCGTAGTAAGCCGCGCAGGCCCCGGCGTCTTCCCGCGATATATTCACCACCGGCAGGTCTTCTCCGCCAGGGATGCAGGAACCGTTCCTCCAATGTTTGAGATAATTTCTCGCGTTCTTAGGTTTGTAACCGCTCTCCCGGATGAACTCGGCATACATAGAGTTAGTCACCGCGTATTTCTGAGCCGTTATCGGACCCACGGCGACCGCCGCAGGGCCGTGGTCCATTTGGCAATCGCCCTCCATTATTCTGTGAACGCAGCGATAAATATAAGAGGCGCGCTCCACTAATACCGTTTCCTGATCGAGCATGTGATTTAGATACACCTCTCGGGGTAGTAGTCTGATATCAGAAATATCATATCACTCTGACGATGTTTTTCCTACCATGTATGCTGTTGCTCTGGAATTTTTTTCAACTTGCTATTGACAAACAATAAACTTTGAGGCAATATTGTTTCTGTCCAAAAGAAAAACATCCTCGGAGGGATATTGACGTAAAACATCGCGCAGATCCGAGGCGCGAAGATAGTCGACACGAAAGTTGCTGTGAAGGAACTGGAGAAGATTCAAATTATGGAGTGATGCCATGATAAAAATTAAATTTTTTACAACGTTTTGTGCGGCATGACAGACATGGAGAGAGATACCGAATAGAAAAAAATACAACAAACAGTGGAGGCGAAATCACAAATGTGCGGAATATTGAACGACCCTCATGAAATAGCGAGAACTTTGACCATAGCGGCCGCGCCGAAGATAGTCGTCAACCAAGCCGGAAAGAGCGTGGAAGAGAGCAATATCGAGCTTGGGATGCAAATGGCCGTGGTGTACAAGACAATATTGCGGGAACTGTCGGCGGACGACGATGTGGACGGCTTTATACACAGCCATGAGCATGACGACGCTCACAGTCACGAACACAGCCACGCGGACGGGCTCGTTCACTCGCACGCTCATTCGCACGTGCACGACCACGTTCACTAGGATTGCTTCCAGGAGAGCGAACGTGCTCTGATCTTGAACACAGCGAGGGATTGAATGGAAAAGTTTTTCCTGAATCCTGATGCGTTTGATTTAAAACTGGCGATGGAATGCCTGAATACCTTCTCGAATTCCACCGGTCTTGGTTGTACGCTCATGAGCGTCGGCGGCGACGTATTGCACGAGGCGGGGTTTGGGTGCGGACAGTGTTTTGTGTGCGCGGAGATAGGCTTGGACAGGCGAGCCTGTCTCCAGTCACACGAGTACGGGATGAGAGAGGCGGAGCGTTTCGGAGGAAAATATGTTTATTTTTGCATGATGGGCCTCTGTTTTTGCGTGTCTCCCATAGCAGGGGCTGCCGACAATGTGGCGAAAATGATTGCCGGCCCATTCCTCATGACGGAATTGGATGATTATGTGTCGCATGACCTTCAATTCTGCCGAAACCTGAAGGGGGACGCGGTCGACAAGATCATGCCGATATTGGGGCAAGTGGTTTATGTTCAGCCGGAGAGGGTTCATTTCCTCTCTACTTTGCTTTTTATAACGGTCAGTTTCATAAACAAAATCTCGGCAACAAACCGTATGTTGGAAAATCAAGATTCCGAATCAATGCAAAGACATATTTGCGACTACATTATCAAGCTTAAAAACGAGGACGCGCTGCTGTATTATCCCTTCGACATCGAGAGGGAATTACTGGCGAGCGTACGGGCATCCGACAAGGAACACGCCAAGAAGCTGCTGAACGAAGTGACGGGCAGTATCGTATTCTCCCTGGGACGTGATTTCTCCAGGATAAGAACGCGTATATACGAGCTGTTTGTGCTGCTTTCTCGGGCGGCGATCGATTCCGGCGCTCCGCCGGAGTACGTCTTCGAGTTGTCTCACGTTTTCTTTACAAAGACGCATGACATTAGTAATATAGAAGATTTGCATTTCAATCTTGCCAAGGCGATGAATCAGCTTGTAGACTATATGCCCCCCTTCGAGGACGTGAAGAACAGGGGTGTGATATACAAGGCGGTGCAGTTCATCCAGCGCAATTACCCCAGAAAGATTTCGCTTGATGAAGTGGCGCGCGAGGTAGATCTTTCCGCCTCTTATTTCAGCAAGGTCTTCAAAAGCGAGATCGGCTGTAATTTCAACACATACATGAACATAGTCAGGATAGGAAAAAGCATAAACCTGCTGCTTTATGACAATCTGGACCTGGTGAGCATTGCGTCGCTTGTCGGATTTGAGGATCAGAGTTATTTCTCCAAAGTATTCAAGCAAGTGACCGGCGTCACGCCCCACGCTTTCAGGAAGAGCGGCGGCAATGCGTTTACGCTGTGGCAGAAACCGGTCAACGGCTCATTGTCCGTCATGCGCACTATGGCTGAAAAAGATAGAAGCGGAAACGCGCCCGAGGGAGACAACTGCAACTTGCCTCCCAACCCCACAAGTCGATCGCGAACGGATAGGACGGAGTATTTAGCGGCTCCCCCAGCATTATAGCCCGTACTGCCGCAGAGTTACCTCGTCGCCCAAAATGTCCTCCGGTTTCCCTTCCAAGCGGATCTGTCCGGCTTGCATCAGGATCAGCCTGCCGCATATTGTCTTCGCGAGAGCCATGTCGTGGGTGGATATGATCATCGTAACGCCAAGTCCGCGCAGCAATTCGGTCACTTCCCTGCGCGCCCTCGGGTCAAGAGAGGAAGTCGGCTCGTCGAGCATTATGATCTTCGGTTCCATGACCAGTATGCCCGCCAGCGCAACGATACGTTTCTCTCCGCCGGACATGCGGTGCGGCGGACGGTCGCGCAAATGGGCGGCGCCAAGACGCTCCAGGCAGGCCACGGCTCTTGAATGCGCGGTTTCGACACCGATGTGACGGGCTGCCAGCCCGAAAGCCACGTCCTCTACGACCGAGGGCATGAACAACTGATCGTCCGGTTCCTGGCAGACCATACCGGATGCGTCCCTCAACCGCTTGATGTCACCGATTTCACTGCCATTCAACAATATCTCGCCGCGCTCGTGTTTGAAAGAACCTGACAATAGCATGAGCAGAGTGGATTTGCCCGAACCGTTCGCGCCAATGAGACCGACGCGTTCATATTCGTAAATTCGCAAAGAAACCCCATTTAAGGCCGTAGTGCCGTCGGGATAGTTATAGCTGAGGTTTCGCGTTTCGATGATCGGAGACATTTATAATTCCGCGTCTATTATGATCAAGTCTATACGATCAATATGGGAAACAGCATGATAAAAAGCGAATTGAGCAGAAAGAGCGCGCACATGTACGAGTCGCGCTCCCGCCAGCGGCTTGCTGAGCGCTGTGAAAACCCCCCAGTCCCTCCGCGGCGGGCCAGCGCGATCGACGCCCGTTCAGCCCTGTCCGCGCTGTGAATGAGCGTCGTAGCCACCACGCACGCAAAGACGCGGACGGCCCCAATCCCCCCGCCAATGCTGTTCGACCTTACGCATACCGAACGCCACGCCGTAGCCATACGTTCCGACAAGAGGATAACGTAACGCATGGTCAGCGTCAGAAGCATGCCGAGCTTGCGCGGACAGCCGAGACGCGTCAGCGCGTCGCTCAGCCCGTTTATTCCAAGGGACACGATCATCTGCAGCAGCACGGACGAGATGAGATTCAGCTTCCAGGTCACGATGAGCGCATTCATCAGGCCTTCGCGGGAGAACGGCCCCAGGAGTTTTTCGCCGGGATAAGTCAGAGGCAGGAATATCCATATAAAAACGCTGATTTTGTTTATGTTGACGAGCGACTTCGAGAAGAATCCTCCCCGCGTCCTCCAATCCATAATCAAGAGCATCACCGGCATCATGCTGCCGGCGGCGAGGTTTTCGAAGCCGCGGAGCGCGGCGATGGTCACGGCGGCGATCAGCGCGCACACAACCCTGCATCGAGAGTCGAACGCGTCCAGCCTGGACGGCGGCAGGCATACCTCGAAAGCGTCAGCCGAGCCGATCATCTTGCCATGCCGAGGACGTCGGGATGCGTCCTCTTGAGAAATGTTATCATGAAGGCGGCAGCCGCGCCCTCTATCAGACCGAGCGGGATATGTGCCGCGACCAGCGTCTTGGCCGCGGTGAGCATCCCATAGTCTGACAGCGACAAAAACATCCCCACCAGCGAGGCACCCAGGAGCACGGCCAGAAAACCGGCAGCAAAGGCCGAGGAGGCAGCTATTTTCAAGCTGCCGCTCCTCACTGGCCGCCCAAAGATCAAATGCGCGGCGACGGCTGCCGTGGCCATGGAGACGGTGTTCACCCCAAGCACCAGGATACCCCCGAATTGAAACAGCACCGCTTGCAGAAGCAGCGCGACGAAAATTGCCGGGAAAGCGCTCCACCCGAGGATGAGCCCGATCGGCCCTATGAGTGAGAGGTGGGTGGAACTTGGCCCTAGTCTGATGTTTATCAGAGAGGCGAGAAAAAATACCGATGAGGCCATCGCAACTTGCACGATTTTGTCGTGATCCGTCTTTTTCAGCCCCCACGCCACTTCCGCGCCGGCTATTACCACACCGGCCGCCAGAATCTGCGGCGCCAGGATGCCCTCACTGATGTGCATCAGATGGCCTCCTCCTTGATTTTCGATGTTTGGGAGCTTTGGGGGCTTTTAGTGCGTCGCAGTGACAGAAATGCCACTATATTGAATATGACGCTCACTCCCAGAACAGCCCTCCATGCCAGTTCGGCCCCCTGCGGAATGGAACCGGCCGCCGTCGCCGCCGCAACGTCGCTCTCGTCCGTAAAAAAGTCCTCTCCTATCTCTATGGATGCTTCCACCCTGTGGCCCTCCGGGTCATTGACCGCGACACGCCATGTTCCCTCGGCGGCCGGTATGAACGAATATCGCCCGAATTCATCCGTGCGCCCCGACTGGAACGAATTTTTGGGATCGGTCGGCGAGAATACTCTCGTCTCCTGATAAGCCATGACCTCTCCTGTTGAGTAGTAAAATTCGATCGGCACGGCTTTCTTATCGGAAAGCCTGTATCCCGCGCCATGAGCTGAGGCCGGGCTGTGGCCGGCGCACGCGGCTGATATTATGACAAAAGCCGCCGAAGCTATGCGAAAAACAGACCGGCCACAGACTGCCCTCATAGTTATTTCACCTCGACCGTCAGGATGGAGCGGAGATTGCGCGCATCGTACTCGCCCTCGACGCCGGGAAGGTTGTCCACGGCCGCCCTTATTATCCAGATGCCGGGGGAGGTTATCTTAATGTTCGCGATGCCCTCCGAATTGGATTCGGTGTAGTAGGCGTAGGTATTTTCAAGTTCGGCCACGAAGCCGTCATATGTCGCGAACACTGGCGTGGACGCCGGCTGACCGTTGTGGATAACCTTGACCTTGAAAAACTGCCCCATCTTGGCATCGGCCGGGTTGGTCACGGGAACGACCTCGAGTTCCTGCCCTATGACGGTCGCGAAGTTCTTGTCCGACGCCGACGGGTTTATTATCGCTTTGGTGAACTTGTCGGTCATTGAGGCCCTGGTCACTTTGATGCCCTCGGCCTCGATGGCCTTGCGCGTGCCGGGTTTCCAGCCGTCCGGGGTGACGCACCACACGTCACCGCTTTTGTTGGCCGCTATGAGCGCGGACGAATTTCCCTCCGGAACTTTTACGGAAAAATCTATGCGCAGTTCCGCATCATTTCCATTGAGGATGGATTTTGTCAGTTTGCCGTCCGCGAATACTCCGGCGTCGATCTTGGATATGTCTTCGACCTCTTCCTTCACAATGAATACGTGAGTGGACTGCAGTTCGACCGCCAGGTCAGAGCCGGGAGCCGCCTTGAATGACGTTGGTTTGAGTATCAGCTCGTGCGCCTGCGCTTGAAGCGACAAGACTGTGACTATGCCAAACGCGACGAACATAGATGTGATTTTGCGCAATTCGATCATCTCCTATAATTTGTCGATATAACACATACGCATGGCGGCCGCTATGCATGATTGGTATTATTATCGAGACGTGAAACGCGCGCAAGCCCCCGAGGGGGATATAAAATTTATCGAAGAAATATCCGATAATTTTGGATTTGGATTTCGTGGGGCGGATATTATCCGCCCATCAAATTCTATAAAACCCACATTCGGCAGTTGCGTTTTTTTAAAAGTTATTTTCCAGAATCGCAATAATATCATCGGTGCTCAAGGAAAATTTTTAATGTGTCTTGACGATAATTCAATAAACAAAAAAGAACAAAAATCAACTGCCGAATGTGGGATAAAATATCTGAGGTCAGTGTATTATTTATTTTGGGTTGCGGGCGTAGCCAGCTTTAGGCAGTGTTACGCAGCCTTTAAAATACATCTCTTCGTATTTTACACCGCACCACAGGCGCCCTATTTGGATTGTCTGGGATTGTATCGGATTTATCGATTGGTGCGAAGGGGGGGACTTGAACCCCCATGCCCTTACGAGCACATGCTCCTGAGGCATGCGTGTCTACCGTTTCCACCACCTTCGCAAACGTTTGTGATTCTACACCATTTTACCCCGATCGTCAATCTGCCCCATCGCCGGATTAGGATTATGAAATGTCGTCGAGATGGAGAACGGTGCGTTGCTGTCCAGTTTCTGATAAAATTACAGCCAGAATTTCTGTATAAGATACATGCATTGCTTGCGGGGACGATCAGGCTGGATAGAAAACGAGACGAAAATCTCATGATAGTTGCCGTATTAGAGGGCTATTCTTTCAAATAGAGCGTTGTCGCTCGTATATGAGATGGGGGTGATGTGGTGAGAGCGGTTTTTGTGACGCACAGGGGCGCGGTGAGACGCGAAAATCAGGACGCGCTGTGCGTGAATGGACTCACGCGCCAGAATGATATGGACTCGAGCGAGGTCGTCGAAGTCTCGATATATCCCGCCCTGTTCGCCGTAGCCGACGGTATGGGCGGATACGAGGGCGGGGCTCTGGCCGCACGCATACTGGCCGGCGAACTCGCCCTCGCAAACGCTTTCGGAGATGCCTTCGACCCGGAGCGCGACGGCGAGGTTATACGCGGCGCGCTCAATCGCGCGTCCGGGCAGATGGCGTCCGAGGCTTGGCAAAACCCCAACCTGTCGCAAATGGGCGCGGCCGTCGCTGGATTGATATTGCGTGAGCGAGGGGTCACCGCGTTCAACTGCGGCGATTGCAGGATGTATAGGACGAACGGAGGAGAAATGGAACGCATCACCAAAGACCATTCCGTGGTTCAGACGCTGTTCGAAAACGGCGGCATAGACGAGGACGGGATGAGGACGCACCCGAGAAAAAACGTATTGACGAGCGCCGTCACC
>JAITRO010000205.1 GCA_031288335.1 Synergistaceae bacterium
AAAGTTATTTTCCAGAATCGCAATAATATCATCGGTACTCAAAGAAAATTTTTAATGTGTCTTGACGATAATTCAATAAACAAAAAAGAACAAAAATCAACTGCCGAATGTGGGTTTTAATCTCTTTCTTTAAAATATATATGGGGGAAAAGCGCAATAAAAAATAAATTTTTTATTGCGGAAAAGACGCTGCCACGCGCCGTAGTTCTTTGCGGAGCGATTTTACGGCCGATTTCATGTTAAATTATAATATTATTCCATTAATAGCATAGTTTTTTATTGTTGAAAGTTGAAAATTATTAAAATTTCCTATTATCGACAAAAGGCATTTCATTTGATTTGTTTATGTTGTAAAATACAAGATGTTGCCAAGTATTTTTGCGGACAATTTTTTTTGGAGGTGGCGAGGTTGGCTGAAACTGCAGCGGACGAAGTCAGAGCGAAAGAGGCCAAGGCGCGCGAGATCATAGCGGCGGCCAAAACGGAAGGCGCGCGGATGCTTGTTGCCGCTCGTACTGCCGGAGAGCAAGCCGTAAAGGAAGCGAGGCAGAAGTCTCACAGGTATTTCCGCGACGAAGTGCGCGCGGCCGAGACCGAGGCCGAGGCATCCGCGGCGAAGATCGTCGGCGAAGGCCGTGAATCTACCAAAAAGTTCTACAGCGAAAAAAAACCGCGCGTCTCGGAAGTCGCCGAGTGGTTTGTAAAAGAGGTGGTATCCGCATATGGCGATTGAAGCCATGCGCAAGGTTCGCGTGGCGGCACACAAATCCGTCGCGGACGATGTGTGGAACCGCATACAGAGCATCGGCTGCTGTCAGGTCATCCAGGGCGGCCGCGAGCGTACGGAGGAACGCGACGCGGCATCCCTGAAGACGAGAGTGCGCCGCATAGACGACCTGCTGTCGGAAGTGCGTTTCGTAATGCGTTTTCTGGAACCTTATGCCTCCGGAAAAGGCGGCGGTCTCTCCAATGCCTTGGGAGACCTGCCGGCGTTCTCTGCGTCAGAGCTGGAAGCGATGGCGTCCGCGGAAAAATTCCTCGATACGGCGACTATTGTGCGCGCGCTCGAAAAACGCGCGTCGGACGTAAAGTCCTCTCTGTCGAGGGTCACTGGCTTGATCGCGTCGCTGGCCCCGCTTGCGTCCCTTCCGTATTCACTCGATTTTTACAATCGCGGGACCGAATCCGTCCAGGGAAATTTATTTTCCGTTCCGGCCGTTTCGGTCGACGAGTTCAAATCGCGGGTCTCATCTTCTCTGGGCAAGGAGGCCGAAATTTACGTATCCCCCGGCGGGCCTAAGGATACGGTCAGGATCGTATCGGCGATATATGCCCGCTCCGTCGCGGAGAAATTTTCGCTTGCCGCGTCGGGAATACAGATGTCGCGGATCGAAGTTCCGCCTCAACTGACGGGATTGCCCCGCGGCGAAATATCCCGTCTCGAGAAAGAGCTTTCGAGCCTCAAGGCCGAGGAAGCCGCGATAGCGTCCGAGATCAAAAATATCGCGCACGACGCTTGGGGGCTCTGTGAGCTATGTTCCGACAAGTGGGGCGTGGAACGCGCAAAGCTCGAAGCCATACTCGACGGCGAGCATACCGAGCAGATAATAATTGAGTCGTTCTGGATTCCCGCGGAAAAGGTGGCCGATTTCAAAGCAGCCGTCTCTCAGTGGAACCAACTCACCGACATCGCGGTATCCGAGCCGGAGGAGGGCGACGAGCCGCCGGTGCTGCTCAAGAACAAAAAATTATTCGCGCCCGTGGAGCCTCTCATCTCCATGTTTGGCCTGCCCGGTTACCGGGGGCTCGATCCCACGTCGGTGGTGGCCCCGTTTTTTTACATATTTTTCGGAATATGCTTCGGGGACGCCGCATATGGGGCGATCGTGGCGTCGGCGTTGATATTCCTGATGCTGCGGAATCGGGTGGCGGGGACGATACGAAAGTTCATGCTGGTGCTCATAATAAGCAATATCTGCGCGGTGATATTCGGGGCGCTGACGTTTTCCTGGTTCGGCGACAGCATAACCAGTTTCTCGTTCCTGCATTTTCTCATACCGCTCGAAAAGATAAAAATTCTCGACCCGATGAACGATCCCATGACGATGCTATTCGTATCTTTGGCGTTCGGTTTCGTTCAGATATTTATAGGGCTTGTGATAGCGATGTACGATAATCTAAGGAAGGGCGACAAGTTCGCCGCGTTCGCCGATCAGGGAGGATGGATGATATTCCTCTGCTCGCTCGTGCTGATGGGGCTCGCGTCAGCCGGCGCAGTGCCGGTTCCTTCCGGAATTTTCAAGACGACGGCCGTGATCGGCGCCTTGATCCTCGTCGCCACACAGGGCAGAGAGAAGGAGAACATCTTAGGCAAACTCTTTTCGGGCGTGCTGAGTCTCTATAACGTGACGGGATATCTCGGCGATCTTTTGAGCTACAGCCGCCTTTTGGCGCTCGGGCTCAGTTCCGCCGCGGTTGGGACCGTCATCAATCTTTTGGCCAATCTCGTCTCCGGCGTGCCTTACGTAGGTGTGTTGCTCGGACTGCTGATCTTCATCCTCGGACATTCCTTCGGGATCGCAGTGAATGTGCTGGGCGCGTTCGTGCACTCGCTGAGGCTTCAGTATGTGGAATTTTTCGGAAAATTCTACAGCGCGTCCGGGGAAGAGTTCGCGCCTCTCGCTGTGAGGACGCAGTATGTCCGGGTGAGCGGCGAATAAATAAATTTTGTGCTCTCAAATCTTCTCAAATTTAATGTATTTCAAATCACTCTAGGAGGTTGTGTTTATGATGGAAAGTATCATTTCGACGATGGCGGAACAGTTGGGACCGGCGTTTGTCGTGCTGGGAGCGGCGCTTGCCGCGGGATTCGCGGGCTCGGGTTCGGCTTGGGGCATAGGCATAGCCAACGAGGCCGCCGCCGGGATTATGACGGAGGACCCGAAGAAATTCGTCTCCGCCCTCATACTGTTGGCGCTTCCCGGAACGCAGGGCATCTACGGATTTTTGGTCGCCATTTTCGCGCTGCTCAAGGCCGGCATCATCGGTTCGCCCGTGAGTGTGACCGTCTGGCAGGGAGTCGCCCTTGGGGCCGCCTGGCTGCCGATAGCCATAGCCGGTTTTTATTCGGCGATCTGGCAGGGCAAATCGTCGGCCGCGTCGATTCTCCTCATTTCGAAACGTCCCGAACAGATGGGCAAAGCTATGATACTTCCCGCCATGTGCGAGACTTACGCGGTGTTGGGGCTCCTCGTGAGCCTTCTTATGCTGAACGGAATAAAGATCGGTTAGCCGGACAGGGGGGAAAACCATGTCTTTGGCTCAAATAACGGAAAAGATTGAGCGCGAAGCCCGCGACGAAGCGGCAAAAATATTGTCCCGCGCGCGCGAGCAGGAAGCTGGCATGAAACAGGACACCGACGCCGAGGTTCGCCGCCTCAGTGAAGCCGCGCGCGAGCGTTTCGAGAAGGAGCGCCCGGAGATATTCAAACGCCGCGAGATAGTGGCGAAGCTCGACGTCGGCAAGATACGCCTCGGCGCGCAGCGCAAGCTGATAAGCGAGGTCTACGCCGAAGGGCTCAGGCGTCTTGGCAGTCTCGACAAAAAAGCGTATGTGACCTTCTGCGAAAAGTTGTTGAAAAAAGCCATAGAGTCCGGCGATGAGACGATAGAATTGTCGAGGGGCGAAAAATATCTGGATGCCGCATGGATTGAAGCTTTCAATAACAAAAACGGCTCGAAGATACGGCTGTCAGACAAGCGGGGGGATTTTTCGGGCGGTTTCATACTGAACAAAGGCCGGATAGCTGTAAACTGTACATGGGAAATGCTGATTCAAGCAGCGTCGGAGCATATGGAGAACGAAGTCGTGCGCCGGCTCTTCTCCGCGTGAGAGGGGTGGAGTGATGCCGCGAAACGATGCTTACGGCTACGCGGTGGCGCGTATTCGCGCGCTCGAGCCGCAGCTGTTTGATCCCTCGCAGCTGCAGAGAATGATCGACGCCGATGACTCCGACGCCGCGCTTAAGATATTGGCGGAGTCGGGTTACGCCCGCTGGATGAACGAAGGCGCGCGGTACGATTCGGCCCTCGAGGCGGAACTTTGCGCCGCGTTCGACGAATTCGCCGCGTTCGTTCCCGACAGGGGGCTCATCGACATTTTCAGGATCCCGTATGACTTCCATAACGTGAAAGTGCTCCTGAAGAGCGCTTTTAGGGCGAGAACCGGCGGGAAGAAACGTTACGATCTGTTAACTCGTCTCGGCTCCATATCGCCCGACGATCTCGTCTCGCGCATGGAATCTGAGGAATACGGGCTTCTGCCGTGGGGGTTGTCGGTGCTGCTTCCGTCGTGCGCTTCCATGTGGGAGCAGAACGCGGATATAGTCGAGATAGAGCGCGTGCTTGACAGCGGAATGTTTGCGGCGGTAATCTCCCTTGCCGATTCGCTGGAGTTTCCGGGTGTGATATCCTGGGGCAGGGCGCGTATTGACTCTGAGAATATACGGAACCTGCTGCGCATGAAACGTTTCGGTTTCGACGCGTCTGCCGCGGCCTCGTTCCTGCACGGCGGCGGAACAGTGACCGTGGCCGCGCTTGTTCCGCTGATGTCGGATCAGTTTGAGGCGTGGGGCAGGAGCCTCGCTTACTCGGACGTGGGCGCGGCGATATCCGCCGTAGAGGCGGGCGGCGATTTCGACGAACAGATGCCGGCGCTCGAACGCACGCTCGACGACTTTTGTTCGTCCGTTGTCGCAAACGCGCGTTACAGCTCGACTGCTCCCGAGAACATCACGGCATACCTCTGGGGCAAAGAGATGGAAATTAAAAACATCAGGACGATATTAGTGTCGAAGGGCACAAAGACGAATCGTGAAGGCGTGAAAGGGATGATGAGACGTGGCTACTTCGGGTAAAGACGAAGGCCTGATGGCGGCCATCGGCAGTTACGATCTCGTGATGCCCTTTCAAGCCGTCGGAATGGAGACGGCCGTCGTCGACAATGAGAATAGGACTTCGGTGCCGCACATGGTGGAGCGTTACGCCCGCGGCAAGTACGCGATCCTATTCGTGGAAGAATCGCTGTACGCCGAGTTCAAAGACGATTTGGAAGCCGTCAACGAGAATGAATCGCTCTGCGTGATTCCAATACCGGGCCAATCCGGGTCGCTCGGAATAGGCCTCACTTCCATCCGCAACAGCGCGGAAAGAGCGGTCGGCATGGATATCTTCGGTGAAAAATAAATTAAGGGTAGAGATATAGCGTGATGGAGGCGATGTGAGTGGCCATTGATAAAGTTTTGAAGGGAACCATAGCCAAGATTTCCGGCCCTCTTGTTGTTGCGAAGGGGATGTTGGGTGCGAGCATGTTCGACGTGGTGAGAGTCGGCAATGCGGGCTTGGTCGGGGAGATAATAGAGCTTCGCGGCGACACGGTTTCGGTTCAGGTTTACGAGGAAACATCGGGGCTTATGCCCGGCGAGGAAGTGATCGACACCAACGAGTCCCTGAGTGTAGAGCTGGGGCCAGGGCTGATAGAACAGTTTTACGACGGCATACAGCGCCCGCTGCTGAATATCGAAAAAGCGGCGGGGAGCCCGTATATCACCAGAGGAATCACCGTTCCGGCGATAAGCCGCGAGAAGAAATGGCACTTCACGCCCAAAGCGGCCGCCGGCAAGGAGGTTGATGCCGGGGATATCTTGGGCACGGTGAAGGAAACCGTCCTCGTGGAGCACCGTATAATGGTTCCTCCGGGACTGAAAGGCAAGATTACAGAGATCAAATCCGGCGAGTTCACGGTCGAGGAAACTGTCGCGGTGATCGAGGACGAGCGCGGCGTGCGGCGCGAAATAGCGATGCTCTCCCGCTGGCCCGTCCGCAAACCGCGTCCCGTTGCGAAGCGCCTCGCTCCCGAGGTGCCGCTTTCCACCGGACAGAGGATAGTCGACATGTTCTTCCCTATAGCGCGCGGGGGTACGGCCTGTGTTCCAGGGCCGTTCGGCTCGGGCAAGACGGTAATCCAGCACCAGCTGGCGAAATGGGCCGACGCCGAGATAGTGGTTTACATAGGGTGCGGCGAGCGCGGCAACGAGATGACAGACGTTCTGCTGGAATTTCCCGAGCTGGAAGATCCGCGTTCGGGCCAGCCGTTGATGAAGAGGACGCTGCTCATCGCCAACACGTCCAACATGCCCGTGGCGGCCCGCGAAGCCTCGATTTACACCGGTATAACGATAGCGGAGTATTTCCGCGACATGGGTTACTCGGTCGCCCTCATGGCCGACTCGACGAGCCGCTGGGCCGAGGCGCTGCGCGAGATGTCGGGACGTCTGGAGGAGATGCCCGGCGAAGAGGGATATCCGGCGTATCTCGGCACGCGGATGGCGTCGTTCTACGAGAGGGCGGGCCGCGCGATATGTCTCGGCAAAGACGGGCGCGAGGGCGCGGTGTCGGTAATCGGCGCTGTGTCGCCTCCCGGCGGAGACCTCTCGGAGCCGGTGACACAGAACACCCTGCGCGTGGCGAAGGTGTTCTGGAGCCT
>JAITRO010000025.1 GCA_031288335.1 Synergistaceae bacterium
GTGAGGGATATTTTTGGGTCGCTCGTGTTCGATAAGAGGGCGATGAAGGAGCACCTTCCCAAAAATGTATTCGCCAATCTCGAAGAGGCCAAGATTGGCCGCAAATCCCTGGACGCGGGGGACGCCGACATAATAGCTATGGCTATGAAGGAATGGGCGATAGAAAACGGCGCCACTCATTGGTCGCACTGGTTTCATCCGCTCACGGAGATGACCGCCGAGAAGCACATGGCGTTCACGCTGCCATCCGACGACGGCACACCGCTCGAGACTTTCAAGGGTTCCGACCTGATGCAGGGCGAGCCGGACGCTTCGTCGTTCCCTTCGGCGGGCCGACGCTCCACTTTCGAGGCTCGCGGCTACAGCGTCTGGGATACCAGCAGCAACGCGTTCATAGTGAGGAGCAAAAAAGGCGGCACGCTCTGCATCCCATCCGTCTTCCTCTCATACGACGGCACTCCGCTGGATCTCAAGACCGGCCTTTTGCGCTCGCTCGAATCCATAGAGGCTTCGTCGCTGAAACTTCTCCGCCTCTTCGGCCAGAGGGGCATAAAGTACGTTCGTATGACGGTAGGGGCCGAGCAGGAATATTTCCTGCTCGACAGGCCCAGGGCCCAAAAGCGTCCCGACATCCGTTTCTGCGGCAGGACGATAATCGGCGCTCAGCCGGCCAAGGATCAGAGGCTCGATCATCACTACTTCGGCGCTATCGCCGCGCGGGTGCTCGACTACATGGAGGATGTCGAGCGCGATCTGGCCAGACTGGGCATCTCGCTTGCCACGCGTCATAACGAAGTGGCGCGCTGTCAGTTCGAGTTCGCGCCTCTCTACGATGAGGCCAATATCGCGTGCGACCAGAACCAGATAGTCATGGAGACCATGCGCAAACGCGCCCGCGAGCACGATCTGAGACTGCTCTTCCACGAGAAGCCGTTCGATCATATGAACGGCAGCGGCAAGCACCTCAATTTCTCTCTCGTCGACAGCGAAGGGCGCAACCTGCTTAAACCGTCGACAAACCAGCGCAAAAACATCGTATTCCTGACGTTCCTCGCGTCCCTGGTCTACGGCATATCGAAGCATTTCGGATTCCTGCACTCAGTGAACGCAACAGCCGGCAACATGTACCGCCTCGGCGGTCACGAGGCGCCTCCGGCCATCCTGAGCGTCTACCTGGGCGAAGCGCTCACGGCCATGTTCAAGGAGATAGGTCACGGTTCCCCAGAGTTCAAAAAACGTCCGGCGATGGACCTCGGCCTCGCCAAACTCGCCCAGATAAACACTTACGAGAGCGACCGCAACAGGACGAGTCCCGTGGCCTTTACGGGCGACAAGTTCGAGTTCCGCGTTCCCGGCGCCTCGCAGGCTCTTGCGCTGCCGGTCACGGCGCTCGCTACGATATGGAGCTGGGGGATAAGGAAAGTATCGTCCATGATGGAGAAAAAGATCGAAATCGGGACCGACCCGCTCGACGCCGCCCTTGAAGCCGTAGCCGAAGTCATGGAGGACGCGAAGGACATCATTTTCGAAGGCGACGCATATACGACCGAGTGGCAGGCAGAGGCGCAGAAGAGAGGTCTTATCAAATCGCAGAACACCCCCGAATCCATCGACCTCATGCTGGAGGAGAGTACCGTCGAGATTCTCGATGAATTGGGCGTCTACAAGAAGAATGAGATAGAGAGCATTCACGACATACGCATGGAGTCGTTCTGCACGGCGATAGAGGTGGAACTGGCCGTGATGTTCGATATGCTTTACGAAGGAGTGCTGCCGGCCATTTCGAAGCAGCTCATACTGGAGAAAGATTCCATGTCCGCCCTTGACGGCGAGGAGTTTCCCGAAGGCGGCGAATGGAAGGAATTCATCAAAAAACTCGGCAAGGCAAAGATTGATCTCCTGAAAGACGCGGAAAAACTGGCCGACATGAAGGCCAGGTTCGCCGATCTTCCGACCCGCGAACGCGCGCGGGCGATAGTGGACGAAGCGGTGCCCCTAATGGACAGCGTCCGCAGGAAGTGCGACGAGGTGGAGTTGCTGATATCCGCGGATATCTGGCCTTATCCGATATACAGGAATCTTCTGTCGCTGTCGATGTGACCGAGGGCCAAAGTTAAAAATTACAAGCGGAACGGCGGGGATGAGTTTCATATCCCCGCCGTTCCGCTTGTAACCTATATTGGCGTCGCTCGGGCTGTCCGCGTCAAGCCTGTTTTTTTTCGTTTTCCATTATCCCCTTGTAATTAGTCCACATCTTGCCAGAGTTATTGATCGTCGGGTCTATGGTATCCTCGCCCGGCAGCCAGCACGCGGGGATGACACTGCCGCTGCCATCATGCTCTTTGAGCGCCATGGCGAGCCGCAGCAGTTCCTTGGGGTTCCTGCCTAGAGGTGCGGCATTGACGTACACCAGCTGGATCACGCCTTTCTTGTCGATCAGCACCACGCCGCGCAGGTCGACGCCGTCTTCTTCGTTGAATATGCCGTACGGCGAGCCTATAGTTCCCAGCGTATCGGAAAGCATAGGATACGGGTAATCGCTTCCCAGCACCTCGGACAGTTCGAGTTCGTTCCAGTTTTTATGGGAAAATTTGCTGTCCGTGCTGACGACAAACACTTTCACGCCTATTGATTCGAACTGGTCTTTCAATGCCGCCAGAGCCACCAGTTCCGTCGGGCAGACGTATGTGAAATCCCCCGGGTAGAAAAAAAGCAGGATATAGCTGCCTATATAATCCTCCAGGGAGTATGTCTCGAAACGCCCTTTAAGTGCATCGAAGCCTGCGGCCTTGAATTTTGGCGCGCTGGAACCGATTCCGATTTTTCCGCTGCAAATCTCCATCGTTAAAACCTCCCATTGATGTGATTGATCCATCACCGTCTCCAGAATTAATGATCTTCTTCTCAATTATACATCCGATATACCGATATACATCCGAAAACAGTCCCTTCGCAGCAAAAAATTTGAAGTAGATACATAAGGGCCTAAAGAATCATTGCATAAAGGCAATAATACTATATAATCTATTTAGAATTTACCATGTTTATTTTCTTCGGAAGGACGATGGTATTTTGTGAGACACGTGACGATTCTCGGGAAGAGGGGTTTCACGCTCGTCGAACTGTTGCTAGTGATAGTGCTGGCAGCGATAATAATGGCTCTCGTCGCCCTGAGCGGCGGCGGCATGATGGAGAGCACGAGCGCTCAGACGGAAGCGCGCAGGCTCATAAGGACTGTTCAGTCGCTTCGCGGCGCGTGGTACGCGTGTTACGCCGATACGCAGGTCATGCTCGGGGTAAACGGCGCCGCATTGACGGGAAACTTGGCCGGAGATCTAGGCATTTACGCGGACAGGAACCTTCAGGAAGAAGCGGCGAGATACGGCGGCATATCAGTCGACGTGACGCCGGCAGGCAAGATATCGGTGGGATTCCTGGGGCCGTGGCATCTGAACGACAGAGCCAACGCCGCCAAGGCAACCATGATGACGATCCTGAACAGTCAGAAGGGCGACTATGGCATCCGCGTGGCCGAAGTGGGCGGGAATGCGGAGTCGGTATTCATAAGAGTCAGATAAACAGATAAATATTCGGGATATAAAATACACGAAGATTTTCCTTTCAAATCACCTTTCAAGATCGCTTCAACTTCTCGCGGGCCGGAAACGGCCCGCGACTTCTTTTTTTAGTACCTTACGGACACACTTCACCAATAAAAAACAAAAATTTGGATTATGAGCGTAGCCCGCTTTAGAACCTCTGGAGGCTCGGTTTTATTTCAAGTTTGAGTGCCAACATGAAATAAGAAGATCAAAACCTCGGGTGCTGTCCGAACCCGGCATGGAGCTTGCTCCCTGCACCCTATTTATTTTCTCTTGCCATGTTCGTAACTTGACAACTTGGGACATCCTCGTATACTTGGGCCTGTATGTTGGGAGAGATAGAAATGATCCGCTTGTCGAATGTCAATAAAATATATAGGATAAAAGACCCGGGTATCTCGGAAATGCGCGATTTTTACGCGATCCGGGACGTATCTCTCGACATCGAGGAAGGCTCGATCTATGGGATAATTGGGCGAAGCGGCGCGGGCAAAAGTACGCTGATACGCTGCGTCAATATGCTCGAACCTCCCACGAGCGGACAGGTGTTCATAAACGACACCGAGATGACCTCCCTTCCGCCGGACGCACTGCGGGACGCGCGCCGCAAGATAGGCATGATATTCCAGTCCTTTAACCTGCTCTCGAACCGCACGGTATATGGCAATATAGCGTTTCCGCTGGAACTCGTGAAATGGAAAAAAACGGAGATCCGCGACAGAGTACACGAGATCGCCTCCCTGGTCGGGATAGAAGGGAAGCTTGATCAATATCCGGCCCAAATCTCGGGAGGTCAGAAACAACGGGTGGGGATAGCCCGGGCATTGGCGAACAAACCTGACCTGCTTCTCTCCGACGAAGCCACTTCCGCCCTGGATCCCCAGACCACCAAATCCGTGCTGCGGCTCATCCGTGACATCAACGAAAAACTCGGACTGACCGTGATACTGATAACCCACGAGATGAACGTCATAAAGGAAATATGCGACTCGGTGGCGGTTCTTGAAGATGGGAAGATCGTCGAACATGGGCCAGTGCTGCAAATTTTCACCAACCCGCTCAAAAAAGCCACGAAAGAACTTCTTTCGCACGTGATACAGTCGGAGTTGCCGGAGTCCTTCGCGGGCCTCGAATTCAGGCAATTTCCGTCGAGGAATTCGGAACTCGTGCTCCAGATATGGTTATTCGGCAGCATCGCGGCCAATCCCATCGTATCGGATCTCGTCAGGAAATTCGACGTCGATGTGAACATACTGGTCGCACACATAGACAATATACGCTCCGTGCCCTTCGGAACCCTTATCATGCAGCTCGCGGGCGAGGACAAGGAAGGGGCGCTCGGATACCTGCTCGATATGAAACTGAGGGTGGAGGTGATAGGCTATGTCGAACGACCTGCCGGCATTACTCATTAAAGGCTCGCTCGAAACGCTCTACATGGTGGGCATGTCGTCACTTTTTGCCTTCGCCGCGGGGCTGCCCTTGGGAGTGATACTTTCGGTCACGGCCGAAACGGGAATACTGCGGAACAAACCTCTTTATTCCGCGCTCTCCTCAGTGGTCAACGTGTTCCGTTCGGTTCCATATATAATATTGATGGTGGCGCTGATGAAGCCGACGAAGTGGATCGTGGGCTCGTCGATAGGCATAAACGCGGCCATAGTCTCCCTCTCGGCGGCAGCCATACCGTTTGTGGGCAGGGTCGTCGAATCGTCGCTGCGGGAGATAGACACCGGAATCATCGAGGCCGCGCAGTCGATGGGCGCCGGTACGGGCGAGATAATATACAAAGTCCTCCTGCCCGAGGGACTGCCCGGCATCATCGCTGGTTTCACGCTCACGGTAATCAACCTGATAGGCTACTCGGCCATGGCCGGCGTCCTCGGCGGCGGAGGCTTGGGCGACCTCGCGGTGAGATACGGCTATCAGCGCTTCATGCTGGACGTGATGGTATCTACGGTCATAATAATGGTGTTGATGGTGCAGTTCATCCAGATAATTGGAGACAAGCTCGCGGCACTGACAAGGCACGACAGGAACGGGTAAAACCAAGCGCCCGGCGGCGCTCTCTCAAGGATGCCGTCACGTGCCGTTCAAGGCGATTATTTCTTCTTTCTATATCTTATTCTTCCTTGTCCGCCCTCGGAACCCAGGTCAAGCACTCCACGATGCGCCTGTACCAATTTCTCGTTTCTATCGCGGACATCACCGAGTTGCAGGTATACTGAGGATCGCGCTCGCCGCCCATGGAGCAAGCGTCCAGGCAAATCTCCCATATGTCTCCCGTCAGCGTTATGATGCGGTCCTGCTCGCCGGGCAATCTGGTGGCAGGCTCAATTCCGAAGGCAACGGCCGACGTGGTCTCGTCCAGCAGCCTGGTCACCTTGAATTGTTTGTCGTCAAGGTTAGGAGCTATCATCTCGAAGCGCTCGCGTTTTTTCATGCCGCGCTCGCCGAGTTCCTTTACGGCGTCGTGCGACTGCTCGGATTTCACCAGCTCCAGTATCGGCCACAGGCGCAAATACGCGATAATTCTGTTCATGAAGAGCCTGCCGGCCGACGATATGGCCGATATTGTCTCTTCGCTCCTGTAATTTTCTTTGGGGAGGTATTTCCACAACGCGTCCCCGAACAGGTGTTCGCCGCCGCTCGACCAGTCGCTGAAGCCTAGGAACATCGCTTTCGCGATTGGAAGCATGAATTCGCTCCAGCGCGCCGGGTTGACGTGGGCAAGTTCTCTGACGAGCGGAGTGTTTCTCATCGTGGGCGGCAGGGCGCCGTTTTCGACCGACAGGGCCGGAACCGGCCAGGGCTTGCCCTCTTCCAGCATGGCCGTCATGGTGTCACGCTCCGCGTTTGCAAACGCGAAACAGGGGCGAATTCGCCACTTGCCCCTCTTTGGCGTATAGACGTACCACAGCGTGTCCTTCTTGCTCTCCGCTATGAGGTTCAAGTCCGCGTCGCTGCGCGCGGTCTTGGGGATATGCGCCAGATCGCCTAAAATCTGGACGCCCCTCCAGACGAGGGAATTGAGCCTTATCGCTTCCTCGGAATTTTTTATGATCGACGATACGCCTTCCATGAGTTCGGATACGCGATATTCCTTGCTCGACCGCCCAACCTTTATCTTGAGCACCCGTTCGGGATTTTCGACGTACGAGAAGGGCACGTATTTTTTTTTGTCGTTGTTGAGATTGTATATTCCAAGCCGCGGTATTCCCTCGCTTCTCGCAAGGAGCAGCACAAGGTCGTCGTCGACTTCATATTCCGCCATTACCGAAAATTCACCAGATGGCAATCGTATCACCTCTCGAAAAAATTAAAGACCATTCAGGAACGATTGATAGGATTATACCATCACCATTTAAAAACCAAAAAAACTATAACGGCGCGATTTGCGCCAAATGAGAAGTAAATATACGCACGTGGTATAATTTATCTCAGGCGTCGCCGAATTGGACGATGCTTTTGTGCGTTACGCGAAAATAACGAAGGGGATGTGTGCGCTGAATTATTTACGTCGATGCTCCGGGGCCTATTTTGAAAATCGCCCCATAAAATTGTCTGTATTATCGTTTTTGGTTTGCGCGGCGATGTTGCCGCTGACGCTTTTATACCCTTCGAGGGTTTGCGCTCTGGAAATTACGAGCCGGAAGAGCAATCGTCACGTTGAGGCAACGGGGACCGGCGCGTTTTTCGTTCCGGCTCCCGGGCTCGTTTGGGCGGCCGCCTTGGACGGATTCGAGTCTAAAGAACGGAATATTTGGGTTTTCGTCGATAATTTGGGCGGGTCTTTGGACGATATAGCGAAGGGTTTTACGGAAGAATCCTTCAAGGCCATGGGCATGGAGATGAAGTCCAAGGGAGAATTTACCGTCAACGGGGCGCGGGCGTATCTGTTTAAAGTTTTGCATCCGGACGGCGGCATAAATTGGGGCAAGTGGGTAATGCTCGCCGAAAACGGGAAAAATACGATCACGGTGAACGCCGTTTTCATCAGCGGCGACGCCGATGCCGCCGTCGATCTTGAAGTCATGCTGAAGAGCATCTACATGGAGCCTCCGCGGCCGGTTTCAGCAATCACAGATAAGATTTCGAAGCGGCCCGCTCCGAAGAGAGTTTCGAGCAGGCCGCTTTCCGCAGATGTCAGTACGGGCGAAGCGTTGCCGAAGAAGAGTTCAATTGAGCCCAATGGCGCCGTCTCCGCCGATTTGACCGAGCGGGACAGGGCGGCCGCGCCAAATGACGCGGCGGTATCACCGGATATCGGCGGCAGGGGCGGCGTATTCTCCAATAAATCCGACCGAAAGACGAATGTGCGGATTATCACCGAAAATGGAGTCGTGTCGGTTGGAGGAACCCAGGCGGCGGCGTCTGACGGCGAGAATGTCTCATCCGAATGACGCCCGCGGCGTTTGCGAAAAAACTGACAATATAGGAAGGATTATGTCGATGATCGGAAAATTGAGGGCGCTTTCACTGTTGGCCGTTTTTGTTCTGGGCGGCGCCGCGCACGCGGGTGCGGCTATTTACAAAAACAACGTTCTGACCGCGTCGCACGCGGCGGTTGCGGGAACTCACGTCGCCGTGATTCCTCCCGGGAAAGCGGTCTTGTCGGAGACTTTCAGGGGGTTCGAGTTTCCCGACGGCAATGGCAGGATCGAGATTTCAGAAAACGACAAAGTCTCGTACAGCGACTCCGAAAGCACCCTCACGCCAGAGGGTTTGCAGTCGCTTCGCATTTCGTTTCGCGGCAAAAGCCCGGTCGTCCTGAACGGATCCCCGGCCGTGCTGATAGATGGAATTTCGGCGGCTGACGCGAGTATGGGAGTCTTCCTTCTGGCTCTGGGAAACGATCGCATGACGGTCTACATATACGCTTTTTATCCCGACGGGGACCAAGCGGCCCGGAAGGCGATGAAAAATTCCCTGCTGAGTTGCATTTTCAATCCCGCGCGCGTCGGGAGCATATCGGCCGGATACACGCTTTCGACGGCGGGGACGTCGTTGAAATTTGTCGACGAAGTGGGATCGACCAGGTATTTCACGCCGGACGGCAAGCCCGCGGGCGACACTGTGGAAACCGCTTTTTTCACCAGCGCCGCAGCCGACGACATCGTCCCGCCGGAAGGCAGAAAGGCGTATGCCGACGCCGCCATGAAAAAATATCTGTCGGCGTACGAACACACTATTGTTTCGGAGCGTTCGGTGAGTTACGGCGGCCTTCAGGGAACCGAAACCATAGCGGAGTTTGAAGGAATTCCGCGGCGCGTTCGCAATGCCGGCAAGGCCGCCGGTGCCGCGAAAACGAGAAAAATAGCGAGAAAATGCAAGGCTTATCAGGTATTGCTGTTCGATGAGGACGAAGGTAAAATTTATATATTCAGCGGGTTAGCGTTATATGATACCGATTCCTATCTGTCTCAGTTTGAGAGAATTTCGTCGACATTCATGAAAGGCAAATAGAGTAGGTTATGATAATATAATATTTATAAAGCCTTTAATGTGCGGCTTTGCAATTATTACTGTAAGGGAGAGGGAAATTATTCGCTCGACTGGTGGAAAAAAGTGTAAATTTGGCTGCAATCTGCTGGGAGACCTTTCGATAGACCGTCCTGATCTGGAGAATCAAACGAGAGTCGAAATATACCGGTTGATGCGGTTTATGTGTCAATTCACGGCAGGCCTGGTGGAACGACGTGCCGCGTAAAAAAAAAGGATTGAATGCAGTGAAGCGTTTCGTCGAAATTGCCCGTTACGTAGGGACATTGCGCGGCGACGCGTATTGTTTTGCCCACAGCGGCCTGCCCCGCGAATTAGAAGGCCGCGGCTTCCTTACAGGATGTTTTGAGGAACTTCAAACCAATCTCAGACGCTGTGTGTGGTTCGCAAAGAGATCTGTTTCCGAGGATCGCGATCGACAGATCGATTTTAAAGGAAATTTATCGGAGTATTTCAACAGAATGTCGGGCGACTTTCACGAGGCGCTGAAATCGCTTCGCGAAAGCGAGGCGAATCTTTTGAAAATCACGAAGGAACTCCAAAAGAGCGAGGAAAGGTGGCAGCTCGCGATAGCCTGCACCCAGGACGGGGTTTACGATATCGACCTTTGCACGAAAAAGGCATTTCTTTCGCCCAGGGCATGGGAAATATTACGTAAACCCGTCATTCGCCACGATGTGGATTACGATCCAGTGAAATGGGGGCATTTCATCCATCCAGACGACCTCGGAAAATGGGATGAAATCGTGAACATGTCGGGCGACGGCGGGCGAATCAACGATCAGAGCAAGCATTATTTCGAATTTCGCGTGATGGGCGGCGACGGAAAATATCGCTGGGGAGGCATCAATCACATGGTGATCGTAAATGCCGCCGGCATCCCCCGCAGGTTCGTCGGAACGCTTGAGGATATACAGGAAATGCGCGAACGCGAGGACGAGATCAGAAAACAGGCCACCCTCGACCAGTTAACCAAACTGCCCAACAGGTATCTTTACAATGACCGTCTTTTGCAGAATATAGTCATGGCGAAACGAAACGTGACGTCTTTGGTGCTCATTCTATGGGATCTGGACGGTTTCAAGTGGGTGAACGACAATTACGGGCATCTCGCGGGAGACAGGCTTCTCGTGACCGTGGCGGCACTGATGCGGTCTTCTCTCCGTGAAATCGATACGCTGGCGCGTTTCGGAGGCGACGAATTCGTCATGTTGATCACCAGTTACCGCGGTCATGAAGAAAAAGTGGCAAACCTCACAGTATCGAGAATTTTCGATGCCCTGAGTGAACCTCTCGATATCGGTGGCGAGAAAGTCCAAATAGGAGCGAGCTGCGGAATCAGTTTTTTCCCAAGGCATACAAACGATGGGGAAGTTCTCTTCAATCTAGCCGACAAAGCCCTCTATGAAGCCAAAAAAACCGGCAAAAACAAGGCTGTAATATGGGATATTGGGGCAGTAAGAGGCTAAATCTCAGCTAAAATAGGGCTCGAACAGGCAGATAAATACTTCATGCAAATAAGCGCGGAAAAACGGCTCATCCGGGAGTTCGAGTCCGCCGGAAAACGACAGGGATGGTGGGATGCCGGCGGACTCCTCGTCGCTTGTTCGGGCGGCGGGGATTCCATGGCATTGTTGTCATTGGCCCGTATGGCATTTAAAGGACGTATAGCGGCGGCTCACCTGGAACACGGGCTGAGGGGGGAATCCTCCGTCGCGGACGCGCGGTTCGTCGAAGAATATTGCCGGACGCATGGGATCACCTGCCATGTGAGGCATCGTGATGTGGCGGCGTGCCGCATGAAGGGCGAATCCTGCGAAACCGCGGGGCGGAACATCAGATATAAGTTTTTCGAGGAAGTATGCCGCATCGAAAAACTGCCCTTTGTAGCGACCGCGCATAACGCTGAGGATGCCGCTGAGACCGTGACGCATCATTTTTTCAGGGGAACCGGCATTGCCGGATTGTCTGGCATAACGGACATTCGCGGACATATAGTGCGCCCTCTCGTGCGCTGCGGCCGCGAGGAGCTGCGGGCATTTCTGCGGGAGCGCGGCATCCCGTGGAGGGAGGACGAGACCAACGCTTTAAACCACTACACACGGAACAAGATACGCAACCAACTGATGCCATGGGTGCGCTCCAACATAAATGAGGCGGCGGAACGCGCCCTTTTGGGTCTCGCGGACGAATGCTCGGGATTGTCGGGGCGTCTCGCGTTGGAGGCGGCGGTATTTTTGCGCCTCGTAACGAGGGATCATCCCTTCGCTTTCGCCGCGTGGGACGTATCCGCGGCGAGACGCCTGTCGGATACTCAACTTCCAGAGGTCTTGAGAATGCAGGCGGCGAGGCTCGGTCTGCCGGTGCTGGACAGGCAGAGGACACTGGAACTCTGCGATCTTGTTCGGCGCGGGACGCGGGCGCGTTTTCAGTGGGCAGGGAATGTGGAAGTATGCTGCGATAAGGCGCTTATAGGCTGGGTAACCCGCGATATGCTCGATTCCCCTCGGATGGAACGAGCGGTTTTGAGCGAAGCGGAGCCGGTTTCTCTCCGATGGGGCCCATGGACGCTGACATTCCGTCTCCGGCGCGCGGGGATGGATTATCGCGCCGCTCCCGGCATATGGAGGGGGCTCATGTTTTCTCGGGATAATTGCGGGGTTATTTCGATATCGGACGCCAATAGTTTCATAGGGAGAAATAAAACCTGTTTTCATGTTAAAATTCCATGGTGGAGCGCTCATTTGACGCCATTCATATCGTGGGAAAGCGAACGTTCTTTCGCGTATTGGCTGCCAGGGGTGCGTAAAGAGGTGCGCGGCGACGGCGATTATGTTATTATTGCTGATATTTGCGTGTAACCTGCGGAACGTTTTTGAGGGGGATATACTTTGGAAAGTACTGGCAATTACGAACTAGATCATATAATGCTCACCAGGGAGGCTGTCCGCGAACGGGTATCCGAAATTGCCGCCTCGATTTCCGATGAATACAGGGGCGAGGAATTAATCTTCACCGGCGTGCTGAAGGGCGCCGTAATTTTCATGTCAGACCTGGTGCGTTCGATTGATCTGTCGGTGGATACGAGGATGGATTTCATCGCCGTGTCTTCCTATGGAAACGAGGCGACTTCGAGCGGAGCGGTGAAACTGATCAAGGACATGGACACGAACATCGAGGGTAAAAACGTCATAATGGTGGAGGACATAATGGATACGGGGCTGACCCTGTCTTATCTGAGAGAGATGCTCGCGGCGCGCGGCCCCGCGACGTTTAAGACCTGCGTGCTTTTGGAAAAACCGGATCGCAAGAAGATAGATTCGACCATGGACTACACTGGATTTGCCATACCTGACAAATTCGTCGTAGGCTACGGATTGGATTACGCCGGAAAGTGGCGCAACCTGCCCGATATCTGGTGCGTGACGAAGCGCTGACGCCAGAAGGAGGATTGTTCATTTGGGCAAGCTCGCGAAAAATCTTGGGATATACTTGGTACTGATAGTCCTTGTCGTCGGTCTCGTAAATGTGTTTCTTTCCTCCGACCAAACCCCTAAAGAGGAATCACCCATAACGTACAGCGAACTTCTGCGCGATGCCGGCAGCGGAAAAATCGTCAGGGTCGTGATAGAAGAAGGGGTGATAAGGGGCGTCTATTCCGACGGCAGGGAGTTTCGTTCATATGCCGTCGGCATTGGAGACTTGGCTTACAGGCTGGCTGAAAAGGGCGTGAACGTGGAAGTCGTGCCGCCTCAAAAAACTCCCTGGTGGTCGAGCCTCATGACTTCTTTATTCCCAACTCTGCTGCTCATAGGCGCATGGATATTCATACTCTACAACATGCAGGGCGGCGGCAGTAAAGTCATGAATTTCTCCAAGAGCAAGGCGAAACTTTTTCTCGATAACCGTCCTAAGGTCACGTTCTCGGATGTGGCCGGCTGCGACGAGTCCAAGGAGGAACTGCAGGACGTGGTGGAATTCCTGCGCGATCCGGGCCGGTTCGCCAAACTTGGCGCAAGGGTGCCGCGGGGTGTGCTGCTGCTGGGTTCTCCCGGAACCGGCAAGACATTGCTTTCGAGGGCGGTAGCTGGCGAGGCGGACGTTCCGTTTTTCAGCATAAGCGGTTCCGACTTCGTTGAAATGTTCGTCGGCGTCGGGGCTGCCCGCGTCAGGGATCTCTTCGAGCAGGCGAGGCGTTATCAGCCCTGCATAGTTTTCATAGACGAAATAGACGCAGTCGGACGTCAGCGCGGCGCGGGACTCGGCGGCGGGCACGACGAGCGCGAACAGACGCTGAACCAGCTGCTGGTCGAGATGGACGGCTTCGATGTTGGCGGGGGCATAATACTGATAGCGGCGACCAACAGGCCCGATATCTTGGATCCCGCGCTGCTCCGTCCCGGACGCTTCGACCGGCAGGTTGTGGTCGACCGGCCCGACGTCAACGGACGCCTCGCCATCCTCAAAGTCCATATAAAGGATAAAAAGACCGACCCCGCCGTCGATTTGGGCGTCATAGCCCGCCGCACTCCGGGTTTTGTGGGCGCTGATCTCGCCAATGTCGTGAATGAGGCCGCGCTGCTCGCCGGCCGCAGATCCAAGGAGATGCTGGGGATGCCGGAATTCGAGGAGGCCATAGATCGCGTCATGGCCGGCCCCGAACGAAAAAGCCGCGTGATCAGCAAAAAGGAACGCGAGATAATAGCGTACCACGAGGTTGGACATGCCATAGTGGCGCGTTTGATCCCAGGCTCCGATCCGGTGCATAAGATTTCCATCATTCCCCGCGGACACATGGCGCTCGGATATACGCTCCAGGTCCCGGAGGAGGACAGGTTTCTCGTGTCGAAGCAGGAACTGACGAACAAGATATGTGTGCTGCTTGCGGGACGCGTCACGGAAAGCATAAAGTTCGGCGACGTGACGAGCGGCGCGCAGAACGATCTCGAACGGGCCACTCAGACCGCACGGCAGATGGTGACGCAGCTTGGAATGAGCGATCGCCTGGGCCCTGTCACCCTTGGGAGGAAACATCACGAAGTGTTCCTCGGCCGCGACATCATGGAAGATCGAAATTACAGCGAAGAGATAGCCTACGCCATAGATCAGGAAGTGCGCCGGATAATCGACGAGTGCATGGAGCGGGTTCGCGGCATTTTGGAGGAGAATTTTAATAAAGTTGGAGAGATCGCGTCCATTCTTCTCGAAAAAGAAATTCTCGAGGGCGCGGAATTCAATAAATTGCTCGGCTTTCCCGAAAAGGACGAAAACGGAGAAAACGGGCATGATACGGCGGCAGCCGCAACCGCAGCGGCAAAATGATGCAGCCGACTCCGCTGCCGTGGTTTTGTAAGCGTGTGCGCGATAGCAAGATACTCTGAAAATTCGAAAAACGTGCTCTTTTGCGTGCTTTGCCGGGGAGGGAAAACTTTTGCTGGATCTCAGCGCTGTGAATAAAATACATCTCGACGCAATCAGGGAGATAGGAAATATAGGCGCTGGAAACGCCGCGACTGCATTATCGGAGTTGTTGGGCTGTCCTGTCGAAATAGACATCCCGAAGGCGGAATTGGTGTCTATCTACGCGCTCGACACCTATTACGGTGACCCCGATTCCAGTTACACAGCGGTATTCGCTTCATCCGACGGCGAAGAGCCGTTTAATTTTATGTTCCTGGTCGAAGAGAACGCGGTGGGAAAACTCGTAAGCCTGCTCGTTGCCAAGCAATTCGGAATGCAGATGGACATTGCTTCTATGGCACCTGAGATGACTGACAGTGCGCTCGGAGAAATAGGCAATATCATACTCGGCTCGTTTTTGAACTCGGTAAACGGTTTTCTGGGCGTGACGAGCGGAATCACGACGCCTTCAGTCACGCATGATATGCTGGCCGCCATCCTGAGCGTGGTGTCCGCGATGTTTGGTCAATACGGCGATATCGCGCTCCTCACCAAGTCGAACCTGAATGTGGAAACAGGCGGCCAGACCGACTCGCTTGACGCGAGCATATTGCTCGCAAGCGAACCGCAAGCTCTCGAAACTCTGCTCAGCAAGCTGGGGATTCTCTAAAGAGGGCGCAGGGAGCTTGCTCCCTGCCGGGTTCGGGCGGAGCCCGAGGTTTTGCCTCTTCGCCCGAACGTTATTTTTTCAACGCGTCGTCAAAAGCTATGTCCGAAGGAGCAAAATCCACGCGGCGGACAAACCCGCAGGCCTCTTTCGCCCCGAATTCACGATCCATCCCGCTGTCCTCCCATTCGACGGAGAGCGGCCCCTGATAATCGACAGCATTGAGTTCGCGTATTATCTCTTCGAAGTTCACGTGCCCATGGCCGAGAGAACGGAAGTTCCATCCCCTGCGCGGATCGCCGAACTCGATGTGGCTGCCGAGTATCCCCGACCTGCCGTCCAGAGTGACCGCCACGTCCTTCATGTGGACGTGATATATTCTGTCGCCGAAATCGCGCAGGAAAAGCGCCGGGTTCATCCCCTGCCAGAACAGATGACTTGGGTCGAAATTGAACCCGAACGCTGGGCGATGGCCGAACTCCTCCAGAAGTTTTTTCGATGAGTAATAGTCGAACGCTATTTCCGTCGGATGGACTTCGAGGGCGAATTTCACGCCGCACTCGTCGAACACGTCCAGAATGGGGTTCCATAGGTCGACGACCTTTTTGAACGCCAGGCCGACCTGTTCCAGCGGCGTCTGAGGAAAGGAATACCAGTAGTTCCAGAGCGGCGAGCCCACAAAACCGGTCACCACTTTCACTCCCATATTCCTGGCGGCCCGAGCTGTGAATTTCATCTCTTCCACGGCCCAAGCCCGCATATTTTCCTCCGAGCCTCCCTGCCCCGCCGGAGTGAAACCGTCGTAGCGAGGATCGTAGAGCGACGTTACGCACTGTCCGGGCAGATGCGCCCCAATCGCCCAGCACTTTAGATTATATTTGGAGAGGATGTTTTTCCGTTCCGCGACGTACACCGGATCGACCGCCGCCTTGCGAACGTCCATGTGGTCTCCCCAGGTACATATCTCCAGCCCGTCATAACCGAAGTCCGACATTTTCGCGCAAACTGTCTCAAACGTGAGATCGGCCCACTGGCCGGTGAATATCGTTACGGGTCTAGTCATTCGTTAACTTCCCTTCCCAGAACAGAAGCTGAGCCGCCGACTTACGTAAAGTCCCGCTCACTGTTCTTTACGCAGTCATATAACGAACTTAACTTCGCAGGATTTTATCTCATATTATTAAATATTTTAGCACATTGAGAGCATTGACATACCCCCCCTCGCTAAAGCGAGGGGATTCTAGGATCGACAAAGATTGCCGGCCGAAGCCGGTCTTACATCTTCTCCTCTAAGAGTGGATGCCCCCACTCGTTTTATATTTATCGCGGCATTTAT
>JAITRO010000050.1 GCA_031288335.1 Synergistaceae bacterium
GCCACGTTGGAGGCGCTGATCGTGGCGGCCGCCGACGAGCTGGATTTCCGCCTCTTTTGCTGGAATGACGCGACCTCAGATATGGCCCCGGGGCAGAGCATCTCGGCCTTTCATTTCGCGACGGAGAGGCGTTTTTGGCGTCCGCGCGGCGGCGATGACGACACCAGCCGCTAGCGATAGCGGCGGCGTGTTCGAGGCGACGAAAGACCAGGCCGACAGAAGGCTGGATCGCGTGCTTCGCGGCATGTTCCGCGACGTGCCCCTTGGGGCGATAATGAAGGGCCTGAGAAACGGATCGGTACGGGTGAACGGCAATAAAACCTCGCCCGACGCCAGGCTTTTGGAATATGACGTCGTGACGTATCCGTGGGTTTCGGCATGTGCCTTGGAGAAGCGCCTGAGAACGAACGAGGCCAAATTCCCGCGCGAACACGAAAAACTGGTCACGCTGTTTAAGAACGACGACCTGTGGTGCGTGGACAAACCGGCCGGGTTGCTCTCACAGCCCGACCGAGCCGAAGGCGATTCGATCGTGACGAGGGCCTGGGCCGAATTGGGGCGCGGTGGATGGGATTTCAGGCCGGCGCTGATCGGCAGGCTTGATCGCAATGTGTCGGGGGTTTCGGCCATAGCGTTGAGCGCCATGGCACTCCGCTCTCTCAGCGAGGCGGTGCGCCGTTCCCTGGTCGAGAAGATATACGTCGCGGTCGTGTCAGGTGTCGTCCCCAAGGAGGGTGATATCTCGCTGCCTCTCGTCAAAGACTCCGAAAAAAATTTTGTCCGCCCCGCCGCGCCTGGCGAAAAAGGGATGGACGCCAGGACTAAGTTCCGCTTGTTGGAGAGCCGCGGCAAAATTTCCCTCGTGGAGGTCGAGTTGGTTACGGGACGTCCTCATCAGGTGAGGGTTCATCTGGCTTCGATAGGCCATCCTATACTGGGAGACACGAAATACGGGCCGCGCGCGGCGCGGCAATCCGGACTGATGCTGCACTCCCACAGGATGTCGTTTCCCGATATGCCGGAGTTCCCTGAAGCGCTGAGAGGACTTGTCGTGATTTCTCCGATTCCCCAAAGTTTTTGGGGATATTGTGTATAGAATTGTAAAAAAAACTAGAAAAAATTGCACAAAACTACTATTTCAATTTGTGTAAGAACGTCATACAATACGCTCATCTGGAACCAGCATGCGTAAAAGTCTTGTCAATACTGAGAGGAACTGGAGGAGGTAATGTTATGACTGATGATGTCAGCAAGAAAATATCGGTAGGGCCGAGCGGGAAATTTGACGGGAGCGGTTTGTCGGTGAAAAAACGCACTACTAAAAACATACTTTTGGCGACGGCTCTCGAAAATTTCTACGGAGCCGCCGAGGAGATGGGACTCGACGAGGGATTGGTTGAGATACTGAGTCATGCCGAACGCGCGATCAGCGTCTCTCTGCCTATCACCATGGACGACGGCAGTATCAGGGTTTTTGAGGGTTACAGGGTACAGCATTCCACCGCGTTGGGCCCCGCAAAAGGCGGACTCCGTTTCCATCCCGACGTCAGCCTGGAGGAGTGCGAGGCTTTGGCGAGCCTCATGACGTGGAAGTGTTCGCTCGCCGGAATACCCTACGGCGGCGGCAAGGGCGGGATCTCGTGCGATCCTCTCGAACTCTCGTCCAACGAGAAAGAGCGCCTCACCCGCACGTTTGCCGCGAGGATCGCGCCGATAGTTGGCGAGTGGGAGGACGTGCCGGCACCGGACGTGAACACCGGCGCGCCAGAGATGGTATGGTTCATGGACACGGTGAGCAAACTCCGCGGCAGATTCGAGCCCGGCATAGTCACCGGAAAACCGATATCGATATGGGGTTCTAAGGGCCGCACCGCCGCGACCGGATTGGGCGTGGCGACCTGCATAAAGGAACTGCTGAATGCCGTCAAGCTCGACGTAAACAAATCCCGCATCATCATTCAGGGATTCGGCAACGTTGGCTCCTACGCCGCGAAGTTCATGTCCGAGGCCGGCGCCAAGATAGTCGGCATATCCGACGTGACGGGCGGGTATTACGCTCCCGACGGCATCGACGTAGCGAAAGCGTTCGACCACATCTCGAACCATCCCAAGAAGATGCTCGAAGGTTTCTCGCAGGCCGGCTTAAAACACGTGTCCGGCGAGGAAATCCTCGAAGCGGAGGCCGACGTCCTGGCGCCCTGCGCACTGGAAGGAGCGGTCAACGCCTCCAACGCCGCAAAGCTGAAGGTGAAATACATAGTCGAAGGCGCAAACGGCCCTGTCACTCCCGAAGCCGACGAGGCACTGCTTTCCAATGGCATCAAAGTGGTGCCCGATTTTCTCGCCAATTCGGGCGGCGTCATCGGGTCGTATTTCGAGTGGGTACAGAATCTCGCCGGCTACTTCTGGACTGAGGAAGAGTACAACAACCGGCTGGTTCCGATAATGAAGGACAACTTCCATAGAGTTTGGAACTACGCGGCCACTCAAGATGTGGTGATGCGCCGCGCGGCGTTCCTGGTCGCTATCAAACGCGTCGCCGACGCCGTGAAGATGCGCGGTTTGTTCCTGTAGGCGTAACAGCGGAGATAAGACCTTGGGGCTCCGTCCCAAGGTCTTACATCATGCGGTTTTGGATTGATCCCTAATTGCCTGATGCCGCTTTTACATGTATACTAATCTTCGTGAGGGTGCGAAAATGGGAAGCGCAAGATCGGTCGATATAGGCGGCGTCAAATTTGGAGGAGGCGCTCCGGTGCGGGTTGAGAGTATGCTCAAGACCCCGCTCTTCAACTTGGAGGCTTGCATCGAGGAGTTGAGCGTCTTGAAAAAGGCGGGGTGCGAGTTGGCAAGGGTCGCTTTCCCGGACGAATCGCATAAAAGAGCCCTCGCCGTCCTGGCCGATAAATCTGAAGTACCACTCATGGCCGATATACATTTCAACCACAAATTCGCGCTCGCGGCCCTCGACTGCGGTGTGCCGTCCATCCGCATAAATCCTGGAAACATGACAAACGCGCGCGGCCTTGAGGAAGTGCTGTCAGCCGCGCGAACGAACGGGGCGGTGATAAGGATAGGAGCAAACGGGGGCTCCGTGAACAGCGCACAGAACGAAAAATACGGCAGGGGAGCGCGCGCGTTGGCGGGCGCGGTGGAGGAACAGCTTGAACCGCTCATCGACGCCGGTTTCGAGAATGTCATCATATCGGCGAAATCCAGTTCCGTCCCAGAGACGGTGCTCGCGAACCAAATACTTGACGGGAAATATCCTTTCGTCCTGCACGTGGGGATCACCGAGGCTGGAAGCGGCATCGACGGAGCGGTAAAAAGCGCCGCCGGCATAAGCGTCATCCTGTCCCAGGGCATCGGAGACACGATAAGGGTGAGCCTCACCGGAGACTCCAAGACCGAGGTCGACGTCGCATACGGAATCCTGCGCTCCCTGGACCTGAGAAAAAAAGGAATAAACATGATCTCTTGTCCTTGCTGCGGAAGAAGACGCGTCGACGTGGGGGCCCTGTGCGCGCGCGTGAAGGCGATGCTGCCCGACGACGTCCCCGACGGCTTTACCATAGCGGTGATGGGTTGCGAAGTGAACGGCCCCCGTGAAGCTGCCGCCGCCGATATAGGCATTGCCGGTACAGGCGATGGCTTTGTAATTTTCAAACACGGCACGCCCGCGGCGTCCGGAAAAATCTCCGAGATGGAAAATACCCTGGCGCCCTGTCTGCGCGAAGCGTTTACATCATGAATTAAATAAAATTAAAAGGGGCCCGGGGAACAAGTTCCCCGGCGGAGTTTGAGGCGGAGCCTCAAGGTTTTGTCTGTAGTTCCACGAACACAGTTTGTCATTGACATCCCATACTCACATGATACAATCCTCATATAAGTTAGCGTAAATTTATACAACTTAATTTGCTTAATTTGCCGGAAGTCTACGAGTAAGAAGGCAGTGAATCTTTTTATGACGGATAACCTGTTGACCGTAAAAAATTTGACAGTGAGATTCAATACAGCTCATGGGACTCAAGAGGCGCTTCGCGGCGTGAGTTTTTCAATGACCTGCGGAGAAGCCCTGGGAATTGTGGGCGAATCGGGAAGTGGCAAGAGCGTCACCGCGCTCTCCATCATGAGGCTGATTTCAGACCCTCCGGGGTAGTATCATTAAGAGTGTTTTGTCCATAAATCTTTCCTGTCTCTTTTAGATTCGCGAACGTTGAGGTGTACTAAGCCACGCAAGTTCAGCGTAAGCAAGAGATCCTCCCATAAGTCGGGCAGACTGCTGGATCATTGTTCAGCATGGGTTTTTCAAAACATAATTAGGGTCGATTTTTGGTTCGCGCGTCAGGGTTTCGTCTTTTATTCATGTTCCACTTTGTTACCATTTATAAGTAAGCGAGAGAGGTATCCTTTCATAATATGGATCTCCGGTCTTCTTTTTCTTTTCTATTAATCTTTCGACTTCACGCCAGACATAATCAGGAAGCCGTTCTTTGTAATTGGCGAGGAGCAATGCAAAATTTGCGTCGTGAGGCTTAAATTTTTCGTTTTTACGACATATTATCGACATATTATAACCATCTACTTTCAATCTCATATCCGATAAATCGAAACCGCTTTCCAGCAAATGATATATTGCTTGACCCGGTCCAAAGAAATTACAATGCCCTCCACCCGCGACAGGTTCCATGAAAGGCACGCTTAAAGCCAATATGCCCTCGTCCTTCAAATCCGAATTTATCTTGTCGAGAAGCAATCCTATATTACGGACATGTTCCAGCATATGCGACGCCCATATCAGGTCAAATTTTTGCTCAAACTGATGGTTTGAATAATCGTCTTGAATTAATGTGACTTTACCTTTCAAATCTTCATCAAATTGATGGAAATCATAAGCGACGATTGCCGTGATCAGTTTGCCGTTATCATGAAATACGCGGCTATGTCCGCCGGTACCAGCTCCTAAATCCAATACCGAATAAAACTCATATTCTTTTAATAATTTCCAAAGAGCGTCGCGTCCCAGCAAATTTTCGGGAATCCGTTTATACAACACGTCTTGCCGCATATCGGCAAGCGATTTTTTCAATTCATCATTTATTGGAGGAGGACATATTCGCAGAAGATACCGTACTAAATCTTCATGAGGGAAAGGAATCGGCAAAATGCCTCCCCACGATTTCGATAATAGCCTCAGCAATCTGGATAAAAATTTCTTCATTATCTATTCTCCTCGGTAAATTGCTATCCATCATAGTTTAAAGCAAATACAATACCTATTGATATAACAGGTATTCGCCAATATATCTTAATTTCCGCTGATTGTCCATGTAAATAATAAAAATTCACTATTAAATTTCCATAACAATCAAATTTCTTCATCGGTACATTTCAAGCTGCTGTGCCGCTTTACCTCAATTCCCTTGAAGCACCTGTTATATCAACAGGTGCTCTATAAGTATATCTTACTTTCCGCTAACTGTCTACATTTATAATAAAAACTGCTGACAAAAATTCACCAACACACCATAACCTTGTCTATGACAGCCAAATTTCTCCATCCGTATATTCCAATACATAACGCCGCTTAGACTCAAATTTTCTTGAGCACCTGTTGATATAACAGGTGCTCAAGAACAAGTTTAGAACAGAAACAATATGCTTTGCTTACATTGTCACGTGCGGACAATCAATTTCGTACGCACTGCGAGGCAATGAAATCAGTGGATATTTGGTGTTCGAAGGGGGAAAACGGCTTGAAGATCGACCACATAATTGTCCAGGCGGGCGGCAATGGGACGAGGCTCAAGTACCTGACGGCAAACAGGCCGAAAGCTCTTGTTCCAGTGGACAATCTGCCGATACTGTTTCACCTTTTTCACAGGTTTCCGGATAAGCGTTTCGTTGTAATCGCGGACTACAAACGCGAGGTCTTTCGAGAGTATCTGGAGAGCTTCGCCGACGTAAAATATCGAGTCATCGACGCTTCGGGAATAGGCACCTGCGCCGGGCTTGCCCAGGCGATAGAATGTCTGCCCGCCGGCGAGGCGTTCATGCTGATCTGGTCGGACTTGATACTGTCGCCTAATTTCAAGCTGCCGAATGAAAGAGGAAACTACGTCGGACTGTCGCAGACATTCCCCTGTCGTTGGAAGTTTGAAAGCGGCATATTTGCCGAGGAACGCTCCGAAGAATACGGAGTGGCGGGGTTATTTGTGTTCGAGGATAAGTCCGTACTCGACGGCGTACAGATGAACGGTGAGTTCGTGCGTTGGCTGAACGATCGTGGGTTTGCGTTTAAGACGTTGGGGCTTGCCGGGACGCGGGAGTTAGGTGTTCTTGGTGAATATGAAAAGCTCGCGCAAACGAAAACGCGTCCGTTCAATAAGATGACTGCTGACGGCGGCACTCTGACGAAAGAGCCGATCGACGAGCAAGGCCGCAAACTCGCCCGTCTGGAGCGCAAATGGTACGAAACCGCGACAGCAAAAGGCGTACTGAATATCCCTAAGATATACTCGACCGAGCCGCTGAAAATGGAGCGGATTGGCGGTAAAAATATCTACGAATACGATAACCTGCCGCTTGACGCAAAGCGCGAAATCCTCCGCAAGCTGACAGACGCGCTGAAAAACTTACACACATTGGAACGCGTTCCCGCCGATACGTTCAGCGTTCGCGAAGCATACTACGGCAAGACGATGGACAGGCTAGCGAAGATCCGCGACCTCGTGCCCTTCGCGGATCGCAGGACGATAACTGTGAACGGCCGGAAGTGCCGAAACGTCTATTATCACAAGCGTGATCTGGAGCGTCTGATCGACGGTTTGCGCTGTGAGACATTCACGTTTATCCACGGCGACTGCACGTTTTCCAACTTGATGTTAAAAGATGATATCGAACCCATTTTCATCGACCCACGAGGATATTTCGGCTATACAGAATTATACGGCGATCCGAATTACGACTGGGCAAAGCTGTATTACTCCGTAGTCGGCAACTATGACAGGTTCAACTTAAAAGATTTTCGCCTGAA
>JAITRO010000052.1 GCA_031288335.1 Synergistaceae bacterium
CCTGAACGCCGAACGCGCTGAAATGCAGCAAAATGGCCGCCGAGGCGCCGACGCACGCACCCGACGATACGCCGAGCAGGTCGGGGGACACGAGCGGATTTCTGAACACGCTCTGATAAGCCGCGCCGGAAACGGAGAGCGCTCCGCCGACCAGGAGAGCCCCGAAAAGTCTTGGAAGCCGCACCTTGAGGATGACGTTTTCCATCTGCGGTGTCCACGTGACGTCCACAGCCGCAAATCTGGAGGCGAGTATCCCGAGCGTCTCGCGCAGCGGAACGGGAAACCGCCCGATGGTGAGGCTCACGCAAAATAACAAGATCACAGCGCCCGACAGCGACACAAAAAATATGGCGTCTTTATCCGCGGTCATCGGTTTACGCCGGCCTTGGAGGTTATATCCGGCTCGATCTTTCGACGGGCCGGAGTTCCAGAATATCTCCGGCTTTGAAGCCTTCCGAACCGATGGGAAGAATCGCGTAGGCGTCTGCTTTCATGAATAAATCACCCCTTATGTCCTCATCCAGCCTGTTCGCGACGCATTTATCCCCTTCCATGACGACCTCGAAAAAGAGCCCGTAAGCGATTGGAGTCGGCTCCATCATAAAATTCGCGCGCGCCTCCGCCCTTATGACGGAGCGGTGTTCGTGCGTGACGCCGTACCAGTGATCGGTCAGTTCGCGGACGCACCATTGAAGGGGGAAGAACGTCGAAAAAGCCGGTCCCGGCAGATTGACGATGGGTTTATTATTTCTGACCGCGGTTACGATGGGCCTTCCCGGCCGTATCCTGGCGTAGTGATTGAAAAAGTCCGCGCCCTGTTTTATCAAATTGGGGCAGAAATCGTCAGTTCCTTTGGACGAACCTCCCCCGATCAATACGATATCGCAGGTGTTCGTCGCGTCTTCCAGGATGCCCGGAAGCTCTTGAGGCGCATCCTTCACTATCGGAAACAGTTTCACGTCGGCCCCAAATTCGCTCAAAATCGCCTTTACCATTGGGCTGTTGCTGTCAACAATCTGACCTCTCGACGGGTGCGTCCCCATCGGGACGAGTTTGCCGCCTGTCGGGATAAAAGCCGCGAGCGGCCTTTTTATCGCTTCCACGCTATTGACGCAAGCCGCGGCCAGATTCGCGATGTCTAAAGAGGAGATCCGCCGTCCTTTTCGGGCGAGCAATTCCCCCTTATAGACGGTTCCTCCCTTGGGTTCGACGAGATTTCCGCTGGAGACCTTTATATTTTCCGACAAAACCACCTTGCCGCCCTCGATGTTTACGTCCTCAACGGCAATCACCGCATCGAATCTGTCGTCGAAGTCGTTTCCCATATTCGCAAACGCGTAATCGGCATTCAGCACCCACAGGGACGTATCAGGCAAAATCGGCCCGCCCGATTCCGCGTCGCGGAAAACACCGGAATTCACCGCTATGCCGTCGCATATCGCTCCTCTGCGAACCGGAATATCCACAACGGAAAATATGTCTTCGAAAGGAATCCTTCCAAGGGCATCAATGACGGGAACGCTCTCTTTACCCGGTGCCGGACGCCATGATTCCCTCATCCGTTCGATTATCACTTCGATAGGCATATGAGTTTCAGGGTCGATCCCGTACAAATACCCACCCCCCTCTTTGTCGCCGCTGGGCAGTCACCGATTGTCAATTGCACTTTTGTTGCATTTTAGCATATCTGTTTGTCTTGTCAATTTGTGGTTTTCGGTCGAGGTTAAGATTGAAACGGCAGAAAATTCAATTGCGCGCGATGTGCCTATCGGCGGCGGACTACCGGATTCCGCCGCCGATTTACGCCGCGTGCTTTATTGTTTTTTCACATTCGAAAACAGCCAGTCGATATTATCAATGTCCGTATAGACGACTTCCCAGGAAAAATGCGGATTTCCCGATGATACGATCCCGGAGAACTCCGCGGGATATTCCGTGTAAGCGACGTCCGCGCCGAGAGCCTTCAAGGCCTCGAAAGCCGCCCTGCTGTTCTCGGCGTTCACCGTATCGTCATCTGAGGCGTGGAAAATCCGTATCGGTATATCCTTCGCCGGCGCGAGCAGTTCTTTCAGTTCATCCGTGCTGTAAACCGCCGGCGCGGGCAGGACGACTTTGGGGTTGCCCTCGTCGGGCCTGTTTGGTCCAAAATGACCCTTTTCGAAACCGAAGAAACCGCATATCGGCATGGCCGCCGCGAAAATGGCCGGGTTGTCGGCAATCATGTTCCATGTGCCGTATCCGCCCATCGATAGACCCGACACGTAGATCCTCGCCGGGTCTATGGGTTCGTTCGCGAGCAAATATTTGATCAGGGCGATGGTGCGGGCCTCGTTGGTGCGATCCGCCCAGAAACGCCCATTCACGTAGATCGATTGCGGAATCTGCGGAGCAAGCACATAGGCGGGATGTTTCATTTGAACTTCGGGCATCGCCCATGCCGCGGCGATGATGCCCGCAGTAATATGCGCTGTATTGGAGTCTCCGGCTTCACCGGCCCCATGCAGAACGAGCACCAGCGGATATTTATCGCCTTTGTGTTTTTCGGGCGCATAAAGTCTGTAATTCAACACGCCTCCGTCGCTTTCGAACGACTTGGCGGCAAAATCGCTTACGATATTGTCGTAGTGCCCTTTTTTCGGTATCGAAGCGCTCGATGCGTTTTCGAACGAACCATCGGCGTACATCAGCGGTTTCTTTTGAGTCACATTATAATTCAGATCCCTCAGTTCGGTGAGAAAAGCCTTATCATTGAAACGCCGTGTATCCGCCGGGTCAGTCCAGGGATCGAAACGGACGATCACGTACTTGCCGTCGGACGGCGTATTGCCATTCACGGAAGCCGAGACGAACGTCTCTATTATTGGGACTTCCACGGCGACCCCATCACCGGCCGCATCGACCGTCACGCTGAACGTATCCCTGGCAAGCCGCGCCCCGTTCAACGGCTTGTCGTACTCGACGCTTACCGAGATCACGCGCTGACCGACCGTCAACATGTCCGTCTTCATGTGATAACCGACCACCGCCGCCGATGTTCCGTTCGCTGAAGATAAAATCAGCAACGAAACCATTAGGAACAGTAGAAATGCTTTTGACATTTTCGACACCCCTTTTTGAATATTTATGTAACGGTAAACCCATTATAGCACAAATAATGTATCGTGAGCGGAATCGCGGATACGCGCAGCCGCAGTCACGCTACTTTATGCGATAGCTTCTTTTTTGACCTGTTCGTCAGTTTCTATTTGATTCAGCGTGCGCACCATACTCTTGGAGAATTTGCGCAACGAGTGAATTATACTCGCAAGCAGGGAAATTTGCAATAAATTAGATGCTAAAGTATAATGAAAGTAATCTTGCTATAGGAGGCAATTACTCTATGAAGGATAGGAACACTGCGCCACGAGAGGACTCGCAAGGCCTATTCCGGAGTTCGGCTTAATCACGAAAGCCGTTATCCAGTTCCTACAGATATTTATTACTACAACGAACATAATAATCTGTCGGAGCCGTAAGGTCAGGATTTCATAATCCTGTATAATTTTTGGAACCTACATAAATACAGAACTAAAAATCTTTATGTTCGTTGTAGTGTTAGGCCGGACAATATGAACGATTATACAGTTAATGTCAACAAATTAAGCATTTTTGCATATTCCAGCCCCGGAGAAATGCTTGCCATGTGAAGGCTGACAGAATATGTAAAGAGGCTTGTGGCCTATAAATTTTCCCCAAATCCGCAGGTTGACGAGTTTAAATTCCTGCGGATTTGGGAGTTACAAATATTCGTAAATAGAATCGAGGTATTGATATTGTTAGCTATAAATCGCAATGAATTAACACAGTTTCAACAAAAAGTTAAAAACAATAAGTTAGCTCGTGTAATATCATGGCCAGTAAAAAATCTTTTGATGAAATTAAGGGAGTTTCGGTGTTTCCATAGTCACGATAAAAAGCGCTTGCAAAAGTTTCGAGGAAAGCATGAAGGTATGCGCTGTTTTATAATTGGTAACGGGCCAAGTTTGTCTGTAAGTGATTTGGAAGCATTGCGCGGCGAGATCACATTTGCCTCAAATAGAATTTATAGGTTATTCGACAAGACGGATTGGCGGCCAACTTATTGGGTTGCTTCTGATCCTGGGCTGTTAACGCATGACCGGGAACAGCTTTTGCCGGTAACAAAAAAAAGAAACACAACTTTTTTCATAACGAGTTTCTGTAAATATTTCGGGACAGAACCAAATATTTATTATTTTTTAGAGCATCTTAAATATCGTATTGACAAGTTTCGAGATTATGGAATCGGATTTAGTGAAGATATTACATCATTTATGGGCTTTGGTGGCACAGTTACATACATAGCAATTCAATTTGCGATATTTATGGGCTGTAAAGAGATTTATTTAATCGGATGTGATCATAATTATTCAATGGTTTTTACCAATGGCAAGCTGGTTTGTAACAATGACGTAAAAAATTATCCGGATGATATGAAAGTTGGAAAGGATGAGTTGGGCACGGCGTATCTTGACGTGAGCACACGCGCCTACGCTGTGGCCCGTGAATATTGCGAGGCGCACGGTATTCTCATTGCGAATGCGACGCGCGGCGGCAAGCTGGAAGTTTTTGAGCGGGTGGCGCTGGAGGACGTGCTGAAAAAGGGAATGGAGCTTTATTAGGACGTCGTAATACCTATGATTCCAATATTATACTCGCGCGCGATAGAATTTGCTGTACTCCGGCTTACGGGAGCATCTCCTGTTTACGCTGAACTTGCGTGGCTTAGTACATCTCAACGCGCGCGAATATAATACCACAAGAGAATCGAGCAAAAAATTCAGCAACGCTATATATAAAGAACAGCCCGATATGAGTTTTAACGAACTTGGCATGAATATGGCCACAGCGTTCAACATATTTGCCCGCCAGACCCATCCGTGAAGGCGGCATTTCTTTCGTCGTCACGACAAAACCGGGTCACTTTTATAACTCTGCCAACATAAAAATTCTTAGACAATCGACCAAAGAGACAAACGAGGGGAAACTCGTATTGTTTGCCGTCATACAGCTTCTTATAGTTTCAGATTTTTCGAAAAAAGGCTTAATAACGAAAATTATTTCCGTGAGAGATATTTTTGACATACTCCCGCGAATGAAAATCGTATGTCGTAATATGGCCGATTGATAAAGAGCTGGGACGATATATATTATCGTTAAGGTCACAAGGAGGGGAAAGAATGCAAGCGCGCGCAAAGAAGGAAGAAATAGAATTCGTGGGCCAACGCATGAAAAATCAGTCGATAGTCTCGCGAATAAGAGACCATGGGTATATGGGGGTCATGTTCAACAATGAAGATTTTCTCGACGCCGTGGTATGGGCGGCCAACGTCGTCTTCGAGTACAGGGACTTTTTCAATTCACGCAAGTCCGAAGTCATAGTGGCGTCGCTCAATGAACTGCCTTTTTTCAAACTGGACGTAATTAACGCTCATTTTGTCCTGTTGCACTACTACAACATGAAAAAAAATTTCGTCCTCGTCGAACAGTTCAAACAAAGTTTGTATTCGGTCGCGCGTTTTCAGAAAATAGCGGACGCAGACGCGGATGTGATAAAGAAAGCGGACGAACGTCTATCTCAAAGTATCAAAAACGAAGATGATTTCAATTTCAATACCGAGCCCGAATTACACGGAGCGGAAAAGAAATATAACCAATACGCTTCCCTGGTCACAGCCGAAATCGAAAAATTCAGGGACGAGTGCATGAAAGCGAAGGTCTAACCAGGTTTCCTCATGCGCCGTATATGTCAGCACACATGCCCGCGGATTTTTATGATGTCGGCCGCGGCGTGATCTCCCCAGCGTAATCAGCGGCGAATATCTCAGCGATTTCCTCGAAGCGGGACGTTTTCGCGAGCGCCCACATCAGTTTCACAACCGCGGCCTCGGCGGTCATGTCTCCGGCGGATATCGTGCAACCGCGTATCGCGGCGCCAGTCTCGTAGAGGTCAAGGTCGGTTCTGCCATAAAAGCACTGACTCCTGAGCACTATTATCATTCCCCGGGCCGCGGCCGCCCCCGCGGCCGCGGCGAGATCGCGGCGGACGGCATGTACCCCTCCAGCTCCGAAAGCTTCCATTACCACGCCCCTGTAACCAAGACCGGTGAGAGCGTTGAAAATATATGGGTTTGTCCCAGGAGTGAGTTTTAGAAGAAACACGTCGGGACAAATGCCGTTTTCCAAAACTTGTCTCTCGGACGGCACGGGATTTTTCGTCAGAATTTCGAGACCCGATGCCGTGAACACAGCACGCGGAGGCGCGCCCACGCTTTCGAACGCGTCCATTCCAAATGCGTTGGTTTTCACGGCTCTTGCCCCGTTTATAATATGGCGGCCAAACGATACCGTGACGCCCCTCATCCCACTCTCGATCGCGGCGGCCGCCAATCCCAGATTCGAGACCGCGTCGCTCCCCGGGAAGCCGAACGGGATTTGGGAACCCGTCAGGGTGACCGGTTTGTCGATCCCGCGCAGCATGAAAGCGAGAGCGGAAGCCGTATACGCCATAGTATCGGTGCCGTGCGTCACCATCACCCCGTCGCAGTCCCGCAGCGACGAGAATACCGCGCCCGCGATCTCGCTCCAGTCCTCGGGTTCTATGTTGGAGCTGTCGAGATTCATCGGCGCGGAGTGAGTAAACGTATGCTTAGGAAACATGGAGGACATAAAATCCACGACGCGGCACGACGACGAGCGCGACGGGGCAAGGCCGCTCTCGCCGCGCTCCGAAGCGATAGTGCCGCCGGTCGAGACGACGTGAATTTTCATTTTCCGAAAAGTTTCCGCCCTTCGTTCACTATAAAGATGCCCGTCATGATAAGCGCGTTCCAGGAGAGCAGGGAGAGCGAGTCGGAAGAGTTCGCCATCATGGCGGCGGCCGCTAGGGCAACGTAGCCGCAGACCGTCAGGGTTACCCACCAGCAGGGGATCTTAGCTTTATAGTTGAAATACGCCATGTAAAAACGCGCGCAGGCGAGAAATATTAACCAAAGGCCAACAAGGGTGGAGAACTTAAATAGAAGCAGCCCGAGGCGCGTGAGAAAAAGCACACCAAAGACCGCGTCCACGGTCGCCAGGACAAAAAACCACCGAGGCCGCAGCGGAGACTTGCGGAGCGCAAAATATGGCACGAAATAATTCACTCCCGATATGATGAGCCCCCAGCCCATCACAAGGGGCGGCGAGATCGAGCGGAATATGGGGTTCAAAACCCCCAACGCGCCCATCAGGACGATTATCGCGCCAGCCGTGAACAAAGTCCAGCAAACAGTTCTCTTAAAACCTTTCAGGAACTCGGCGCCGGCTGTCATTGTCCCCTCGAACTGCGCACGGCGTTCCTTTCAACTATCATCCTGATGAGAACATTGTCCCTCCAGGATGTGCTGGACGAGATCGTGCTGTTCACCACCACCGCCGTCACAACTATGAAGACGATGATGAGCGTCGCCAAAAGCACTTGGTACGCTTTGTTCTGCTTGACATAAAGCGAGTTGCGCCGCCTGGGGATCCTGTCAAAATCACGCGCCATGTCATCATCTCCTCTATTCGGCCCGCGGTATATGCCCGTGGGTGATGTCACCCGGCGTCGCGTTCGTCGCCCTTGCCAAATCCAGGGGCGACATCGAGAACAGCAATCCGCGGGCGCCGGCGTTGATAGATATTTTTTCGTGGTTCATGGCATCCGCGTAAATATATACCGGGTAATGTTTTTTCCCGCCTATCGGGGAACAGCCGCCCCTGACATACCCGGTCAGCGCCGTGAGCTCCTTGACGCTGACCATCTCAACATTTTTATTGCCCGAGATTTCCGCGAGCGCTTTGAGGTCGATTTCAAGCCCGGCCGGAATACATGCTTCGAGCACTCCTGTCTCATCTCCGCGCAATACGAGCGTCTTGTAAACCACGTCATAAGGCATCCCGACATCTCGGGCGGCCCTCTCAGCCGACAGATCGCGTTCATCCGCTTCGAAACCGATCAGCTCGTAAGGAATTCCCATTTTGTCCAGTATACGTGCAGCGTTAGTTTTTCTCAAACCCTTGGATAAACCCGTCATAAAACGCCCTCCATTCAAAGGAAGGAGTATTTAAGCTTAGTGTGCGCCATTTCCGTCAAATTGTCAATTGTACGATTGCGGTCTCGCGGTCTGTACCTTAAACGTATTTGACATACTCCAGCAACTTTAGGCATGAGAGTATGTCAAATTACAGTCAAAAACGCGTCAAATCAGCGCCATCGCGCCCTCGTCGCCCACCAGGGTGACGTTGTTGTGAAGCTGAAGCACCGAAGCCGGGACCATGGGCGTCACCGGGCCGAAAAACGCTTCCTTTACGATCCTCGCTTTATGCGCGCCGTTTGCCACGACGAGTATCTTCCTCGACTGCATTATCGATCTGATGCCCATCGTGTAAGCGCGGGACGGTATGACGCCGATGCCGCCGAAAAATTGCCTGTTGGCTTCTATTGTGCTCTTCGTTAGAGCTACCAGGTGAGTGTCTTTATCGAACGCGGCTCCTGGCTCATTGAAACCGATATGTCCGTTGTGTCCAAGTCCCAGCAACTGCATATCTATTCCTCCGAGCGCCGATATTATGCTGTCATAACGAATGCACTCGGATTCCGGATCCAAAGCCGCCCCATAAGGGATATGCGTGTTCTCGGGTCTGATGTTTATGTGAATCCAGAAATTGTTCTTCATGAAATAACGGTAGCTGTTCACGTCGTCTCCGCTCAGCCCTGCGTATTCGTCGAGATTGACGGACGTTATCTCCGAAAAATCCAGGTCTCCTTTTTTATACCATTCAATTAGCTGTTTGTATATCCCTAGCGGACTGGAACCGGTGGCCAATCCCAACACACTGTCCGGCTGTAATATTATCTGCGCTGATATTATGTTCGCCGCTTTGCGGCTCATATCGTTATAGTCGATTGCCCTGTATACCCTCATGACGGCGTATTTTGAATTTTCATCTCCTCGATTATGGTTATTGGTAGGTCTTAGCCTCCTCCACCCCGGTCATGACGCGCATCACCCCTCCTATCAGCGCTGAAATATCGTCGTGCCCCGGATAGAGAGCAGTGGGAGCTATCCATTTTATTCTTTCCGAAAGCAGCTCAGTGAAATATTCGTTCGAGGCCATTTTGCCGGTTAAAATTATCCTGTCGACGTTTCCGCCGAGGACCCCCGCTGTAGAGGCAATTTGTTTTATCAACTGGTATACGAAAGCGTCAAACACGGACTGGAATTTCCTGTCCCCGAACCTCGCCCTGCGAACTATCTCGTCGAAATCGTCGGTGCCCAAATGTCCCACGAAGCCTCCGGCGCCGGTGACGCGAATTCGCAGTTCCTCGAGGGAATATTTTCCCGAAAAACACAGCTCTATCAATTGAAGGGGCGGCAGATTGCCGGACTGTCTCGGCGACATCGGGCCGGAAGCGCTCTGGACGTCGTTGACCTCTATTACCCTGCCGTGCGCGTGCGCCGCCACAGAAATAGCGGCATCGAGATTGCATACGATAAAATCGCACTCGCTCAGCGGCTTGCCGATGTTGTCCGCCTCGCGGGCAGCAACCGCGTTATGATTCAAGGCATGGAAGACTGATTTTCTGTATATGTCGGGCAGACCGGTCATGTGGGCCGTTCCGGTCATCTCGTCGACAACCGGAGGATCGACTGTATATACGTATCTGGCCATCGCCATGTTTGCCAGCCTCATCGCCATGGGAGCGCCCAAGTTTATGGGACTTTCCCCATATTTGCACGAAAGGAGGTCGTCGACCATCTCGGCGCTTATCTGGTACACTCCGCTTTCTAGAGGGCGAGTCATGCCGCCGACCGCCGCGAAAACGCCTATTTTGCTCAGAGGTTCCCCTTTGGAAAGCAACAGCTCTTTGATCCTTCCGGCGCGGAATTCCTCCTGCGCCGCCATTCCGGGAAAAATCTCCAGTTCGGCGGAGGTATATCGCTGTTTTTCGCTCCACAGCATGTCGTAGCTGTCGAAAAGAGCCACTTTGGTATAATCATAATGAGGACTCAGCGCGAGTATCAGCATATCGACCCTCCTGTACATGAATGAAATCCGTGCACCCTTCCCATAAATAATAACACGAAAGCGCCTCGGAAGAATACATTCGAATTTTTCACCGATACGCGGGCAAAGGCTCGAAACTCTGCATCAAACCTCGCCTAAAGGCTCGTGAAGGTTTTTTGACATAAAAAACGAAAAGCGCACCTCCCAATGGAAGGCCGCTTTTCGCGAAAAAATATACTTGAAAGAAGTTATTTCTTCTTGCCGTCTACGTTGACTGCATCCTTCAAAGCTTTTCCGGCGCGAAAGACAGGAACCTTTTTCGCCGGAATGTCTATTACCTTCGTCGGGTCCTGCGGATTACGCCCCTTGCGAGCCGCGCGGTCCTGCACCTCACACGTGCCGAAACCTACCGCTTGGATCTTCTCGCCCTTCGAGAGAGAGTCCTGGATTGCGTGAAAGACCGCATCCACAACTTCCGCTGCCTTTTTCTTCGTCAAACCCTCGACAGCAGCGGCCACTTCATTTGCCAACTCCGCTTTCGTCACTCCCACTTCACCTCCATATACATATTAGGCATCAAACTCTTGAAAGCCCTGAAACCGCTTATACACTCGCTTTTTCGGGCATTTTGACGCAACACGGCTATTATGCACATAAACTATGTTCCAGTCAAGGTTTCTTCCGAAATTAGGTTTCAATCCCGTTCACTTTTTTTCCTGAAGAACAATCTCAAAGGCGTGCCGGAGAAGTCGGCCATCCTGCGCAGAATGTTCTCGACGCGCCTTGAGAAAGGCTTCGAAGCCAGTTTGTCGTCGTTCACGAAGAACACAAACGCCGGGGGCTCGCCGTCCGCCTGGGTGCAGTATGATATCTTCAGGTTTCTTCCTCCGGCGGCAGGCATTCGTTCGAAAACGAGCACCTCGCGCACCAGGCGGTTGAGTTCCGAGGTCGATATCCTCCTGCGCCTGTTTTCGTCGACCGAATCTATGCAGCCGCCGATCTTGCTTATACCCCTTTTTGTGAGCGCCGACACGAAAATGACGGGCGCGTGTGACGCGAACGGAAATTCGTCGCGCAGTTTGTCCCTCATTTTGTCGCCGGATGCCGCGCCGTCCAGCACGAGATCCCATTTATTGACAACGACGACCAATCCTTTGCCGCGCTCCATGACGTGGCCGACGAGACGCTTATCCTGTTCCGCGGCTATCTCCGAGGCATCGAGCACGACCAGGGCGACCCTGCATTTATCGATCGCCTGATAGGTCCGGACAGTGGAATAATATTCGACACTGGAGTCGATCCTCGATTTTCTGCGCAATCCGGCGGTATCGAGGAAGCGGTATTTCCTGCCGCCCAGTTCCACCAGAGAATCGACCACGTCCCTCGTGGTCCCCGGAATATCCGACACAAGCGACCGTTCGCTGCCCACCAGTGCGTTGAAAATGCTCGATTTTCCGGTGTTCGGCCGTCCCACAAGCGCCACCGGCAGTGCGGAGCCGTCCTCCGATCCCGAGTCGCCGCCATCTTGCGGAAGCATGTCGCTTATCTCTTCGAGCAGATCTCCCATGTTGAAATTATGGGCGGCGCTCACCGGGATTACTTTCGCGAATCCCAGCGACGAAGCCTCGTAGGCTGCGGCGATGTTTTCAGGGTTGTCCAGTTTATTCACCGCCACGACCACCCTCGCTCCGCTTTTGCGAAGCATTGAAGCTATCTCGTAATCCATGGGCGTCACCCCGTCGCGCCCGTCGACGACGAACACGACCCCGTCGCTCTCAGAAATGGCCTGTTTCACCTGAAGGGCCATCTTGTCCATTATCACGGCGCGTCCGTCCTGCGTCTCGCCCATGATCCCGCCCGTGTCGACTATATAGAACCTCTTGCCGTCCCACATCATTTCTCCGTACAGCCTGTCCCTGGTAACGCCGGGAAAATCGTCAACTATGGCTTCTCGGCGACCAAGAAGCCTGTTGAAAATAGTGGATTTCCCCACGTTGGGGCGGCCAATCACAGCTATAATGCCCAAATGCTCACCAACTTCCATAATACGCGCATTGGAGAATGCGCTGTTCTTATACGTTATAATAATATCGACGTCGGAACAATAAAATTTTAACGGCAGGTGGCGCGAAATGTGCGGAATTATGGGATACGTCGGCGGCAAAGGGGCCGCGGAGATAATACTGGAGGGGCTTTCGAGGCAGGAATACAGAGGATACGACTCCGCCGGCATAGCGTTGCGATGTCAGGACGAGATAATCAACGCCAAAATAGTGGGGCGTGTCTCGGAACTGGCGCGCAAAATGCGGGAACTTCCCCCCAAGTGTGCCGAAGCGCTGTCGGGTATCGGGCACACCAGATGGGCCACTCACGGGGGAGTGACTGAGACCAACGCCCATCCTCACGAAAGCGCTGACGGCAATGTAGTGCTCGTTCATAACGGCATTATAGAAAACTCCCGCGAGATAAAATCGAGGCTCGAATCGAGCGTCGATTTTATCTCCCAGACGGACACTGAGGCGGCCTGTCAGCTGCTGGCCGTGCTCTATAAAAAATCACGCGGCGACGCGCTCGAAGCGATGAAGGCCCTGACGGCGGAACTCAGGGGCGCGTTTGCCCTCGTCATCATGTTTAAGGACAGGCCCGGCGAGATATGGTGCGCCCGAAAGGGCTCGCCCCTCGTCGCCGCGCACGACGGAAGCGCGTGCTACTGTGCGTCCGATCCGACGGCGCTTCTGGCCTATACCCACGACCTGTTCTTTCTGGAGGAGGGCGAGATGGCCCGGCTGTTGCCCGAAAAATGCGAGTTCTTCGGCTTCGAGGGCGGCAAAAAAGATAAAAAGACCATCCGCCTAAACTGGAACAACGTCATGGCGGACAAGGGTCACTACGATCACTTCATGCGCAAGGAGATCGGCGAACAGCCCGACGTCCTGCGCCTCACGATAGACGCTCACACGATACTGACCGACGTCGCGCTGAACAAAAGCCTGTCGTTTCCACCGGGTCTCATGAAGCGCGTCCGCCGCATCCAGCTGGTGGCGTGCGGCACGTCGAGCTATGCCACGCTGGTGGCTCGAGACATCATTGAAAGCATCGACAACAGCATCGATATCTCGGCCGAAGTTGCCTCGGAGTACCGTTACCGGAACGTGGCGGGCGGCGACGACACGCTCGCGGTGTTCGTCTCACAGAGCGGTGAGACTGCGGATACCCTTGCGGCCGCCAGGATAGCGAAATCCAAGGGAACTCACTGCATAGCCATAACCAACGTGCGCGGTTCGACGCTCGACCGCGAGATCGACCGCACCGTGCTGTCGCTCGCCGGCCCCGAGGTGGGAGTGGCGGCCACGAAGACGTTCATGGGGCAGATAAGTCTTCTCGCGCTTCTGTCCATGGCGCTCCTAAAGGACAGAGGCACACTGCCGGCGGGCGACGAGGCGAGGCTGATAGGCGGCCTGCGCTCCATTCCAGCTCTGCAGCAGTCGATCATAGAGCGCGAAGACGAGATAAAGGCGCTGGCGGAAAAATACGCGGATTCGAGGGGATTTTTCTTCATCGGGCGGCGGGAGTGCGTGCCGCTCACGATGGAGGGCGCGCTGAAACTCAAGGAAATAGCGTATCTGCCGTCCGAGGCCTACGCGGCCGGCGAGATGAAACACGGCCCGATAGCGATGCTCGACGAAAAGCTCACCGTGGTCGCGCTTGTCCCCGACACCGACCTGCGCGAGAAGACGCTCTCCAATGTAGAGGAGTGCAGGGCGAGGAAGGCGCCGATACTGCTGTTGGTGTCCGACGGCGACGAGACGGCGCGCGCTCACGCCACTGATGTCTTCTTCCTGCCGAGGACGGAGCCCGAACTCTTTCCGTTCGTGGCCGTGATCCCTCTTCAATTGTTCGCGTACCACGTGGCGCGCACGCTCGGACGCGACATAGATATGCCGAGAAATCTCGCGAAAAGCGTCACTGTGGAATAAAGAATAAAAATATCGAACTCTGCAAAGTCCCGCCCTGTGATTTACGGGCGGGACTTTGGGCATTTGCATCCTGCGCTTTGGGGATTATAATAGTTCACCGTGAGAGGTGATGGCTATGGTCGTTTTACCGATAGGCACGGTCATGTCAAACTTGCGTTCGTCGACGGACGAATTGCGTGACAGTCTTTGACCTGCCTGCGCTGAAAAAAAGGGAAAAAGAACTCACGGAAACCACTCTGTCCGAAGGTTTTTGGGAGCGCGGCGACGCGAGGGACGTATCGCGGGAACTCTCGTCGGCGCAAACCAGGCTCGCGGAGATGGCCGGGTTCGACCGCGAATTCGCGGAACTGGAGACGCTGGCGGAGTTGCTGTCGGAGGCCGACGACGCGGAATTACAGGACGAGTTTTACGAGCGCTCCGGGCGCCTCGATGAAGAACTTGCCTCGAAGCGGATTTACGTTCTCATGGACGGCGAGCACGACGTCTCAGACGCCATCGTGACGATTCACGCCGGCTCCGGCGGACTGGATTCGCAGGACTGGTGCGAGATGCTTTTCAGGATGTACGTGCGGTGGGCCGAGTCGCACGGGTACGAGACCGTCATTCTGGACGAACTCCGCGACGAGGAGGCCGGCATCAAGAGCGTGACGTTCGAGGCCAAGGGAGATTTCGCCTACGGATATCTCAAGGGCGAACAGGGCGTTCACCGCTTGGTGCGGATATCGCCGTTCGACTCGGCTCACAGACGGCACACCAGTTTCACGTCGGTCGTGGTCCTTCCGGTGCTTCCCGACAGCGTCGAGATAGAGATAAGGCCGGAGGACATCAGGATGGACACGTTCCGCTCCAGCGGCGCCGGAGGGCAGTACGTGAACATGACCGATTCGGCCGTGCGCCTGACCCACATCCCCACCGGCATAGTGGTAAGCTGTCAGGTGGAGCGGTCCCAGCACATGAACAGGGCGGTCGCGATGCGGGTCCTTCGCTCGAAACTGTTCGACAAGACGATGCGTGAGCGCATGGAGCAGATAGAATCCCTGCAAGGCGAAAAGCGGTCGATTTCGTGGGGAAGCCAGATCCGTTCATACACACTGCAGCCCTTTCAATTGATAAAGGATCACAGATCCGGCTTCGAGGCCGGAAACGTGAACGCCATTCTTGACGGAGATCTCGACGAGATGATTATGGCGTACCTGAGATTTGTCAAAACGGGTCGTGGCACCGCTTCCCAGGGAGCGGCGGCTGGAAGGGAATGAGGCATATGCGTATAAACCTGTCCTTTAAAGTTTCGCGGCACGCGGCCGCGCTGGCGGTTTTGATTCTCGTGGCGCTCTGTTCGCCCATCTGGGCCGCCTCAGAAAGAGAAAAATTCAAACACACGCCTTTCGTCCCAACCGATCCCATAATACCGCTTTCCCAGGTGAAACCGGGGATGAAGGGCGAGTGCCGAACGGTCGTAAAAGGCGACGCCGTAGTCTCATTCGAGGCCGAGGTCGTGGATATTCTCGACGCCGGGTCGTCGCCGGAAAAGCTCATACTCATAAGAGCGAGCGGTACTGTGGTTGAGAAGTCGGGCATCGCGGCCGGAATGAGCGGTTCGCCGTTTTATATCGGAGGCCGCCTGGCCGGCGCGATAGGATACGGTTTCAATTTCACTGATCACAGGATGGGCCTCGTCACCCCGATAGAGGAGATGCTTGAGATTTGGAACAATCCCGAGATAA
>JAITRO010000201.1 GCA_031288335.1 Synergistaceae bacterium
ATCACTACAACGAACATGAGAATCTGTAGAACCATAAGATCAGGGTTCCATAATCCTGTATAATTTTTGGAACCCACATAAATACAGGGCTAAAAATCTTATGTTCGTTGTAGTGTTAATTGATACGAATACGATAATATGAGCCAGTCGCTGATTTGTCAGGGCTTGAGAGGTATGGGGGCTTTTTCGTCGGCTGGAACACATGCGGAACACAGCAAAGAAAAAGGCTTCACGAAAATCATCGTGAAGCCTTACTATCTCTTGGCAGTCCCAAGGGGATTCGAACCCCTGTTACCGGGCTGAGAACCCGGCGTCCTAGGCCACTAGACGATGGGACCGTTTTTTTGGCTGGGGAACCTGGATTCGAACCAAGATTGCCTGATCCAGAGTCAGGTGTGCTGCCGTTGCACCATTCCCCAATACCCTGACGAAAAATTATTCTACAGGTTTTTCCGCTCTTGTCAAGGTTTTGGGAAGCGCCGAGAGAATACGGCGGCAGGAAGAAAACGCTTCCTGTGCCGGTTGGATAAATCTTCAAATCGTAAATTGGATATTTACGTCATTGATATGCGCCGCTCCGATACTATAATAACGTCAGCCTGTGGATAAAAATTATGGGGGTGCTTACAATGACAAGGCGATTAAAAGTATTTGTGGGTTTGGCGGTGGTTTGGGCTTTTATGGCGGCAGCGGCTGCCATGGCGGCGGGAAGTATCGCGGCGGGCGATGGCGCCAGCCCGATAGTCGCGCTGGCGAAAGAATGTTCCCCCGCTGTCGTCAACATAGACACCGAAAAGATGGTCAAGCGCAGCTTCGGCCCCTTTGACGATGATCCATTTTTCAGGGAGTTTTTCGGGCGCGAGTTCGAGAATTTTAACCGCACGATACCCATGAAGGGCAAAGGTTCCGGTTTCATCGTCGATGGGAAGGAGGGTTATATACTCACCAACAACCACGTGGTGGGCGACGCCGATAAGATAACCGTCACGCTTCTTGACGGCCGCACGTTCGAAGCGTCTTTGGTGGGCAAGGATTCCACGTTTGACCTGGCTGTCGTGCAGGTCAAGGCCGACAACCTGCCCAGTCTCGAATTGGGCGACTCCGACGCGGCGGAAGTCGGCGAATGGGTGGTGGCGATAGGAAACCCGCACGGTTTCGAAAATTCCGTCACGGCCGGCATCATATCGGCCAAAAACCGCACACTTCAGGCGGCTGACGTCAATTTCCGGGGCTTTTTGCAGACCGACGCCGCAATCAATCCCGGCAACAGCGGCGGCCCGCTGCTCGACATGAAGGGTCGCGTGATAGGCATCAACACCGCGATAGTTCCCTACGCGCAGGGATTGGGATTCGCCGTTCCCGTCAACATGGCGAAGCAGATAATGAACGACCTCATCGAGAACGGCGAAGTCAAGAGGGGAATGCTCGGCATAATGCTTCAAGATCTCGACGCTGCGTTTGCCGAGACTTACAAAGTGCCTGCCGAAAACGGCGCGGTCGTGGCACAGGTGATGCCCAATTCTCCCGCGGAAAAAAGCGGGCTGAAACGCGGCGACGTCATTTTCGCCATAGACGGAAAAGAGATGAAAAAGGCTTCGGACGTCGTCTTTTATGTCCGCAACAAACTGGCCGGCAACACGGTGTCGCTCGAAATATACCGCGATTCCAAAAAACAGACTGTCAAGGTCGAACTGGGAGTGATGGACGACGATAGCGGCCAGGGGAGAGGAACGCGCGAACGCGGGCGCGATAGGGGCGCGAACGAATCCACCCGCATAGGCGCTAGGGTCAGCGTGATAACGCCTGATTTGAAGAACAGATATGGTCTCGAGTCGGACAAAGGCATAGTGGTGGTCGATGTGGAAAGAGGCTCCGTGGCTCACGAGATGGGGCTTAGGGCTGGTGATCAGATACTTGAGGCGAACCGCCGCGAAATTACGAGCATCGCCGACTGGGAACGTGCGATGAGCGGCGACGGCAAGACGGTGGTTGTGCTGGTGAACCGCGATGGACGACAGCGTTATTTCATGTACAAGGATCGATAATCCTCCGACGGTCAACGAATAAAACGAGTAAAAAAGCCCCCGGCGTTTGCCGGGGGCTTTTTTACTTACCTTTCGAGTGGTGGTAGAATATGCGGCGCATACATGAAGGAGATTTTTTATCTCGGATATGCGAAAGGGGATCGATTGTTTTGGGCTCGGACAATTCATACAAGGCAGCGCCGGCGGCGCTCGCCGCCTTAAGAAATTTTTCATCCGACGAGGCAAGCGATGAACAAGTCTCGCTGCTCTCCGAAACAGCCAAAAGAAGCAGACTCGACGCCGTTTTGATGACTGCCGTCGCCGCGAGCGGGCATCCGGGCGGTTCACTGTCGAGCATGGACATATATACCATTCTTCTTGCGACGGCGAACCTCGTCCCGTCGAACTGCGACGATATCGAGCACGACCGCGTCGTCGTGAGTCACGGACATACGTCTCCGGGCGTTTACGGCGCTCTTGCCGAATGGGGTTTCTTCGACCGCGGCGAGG
>JAITRO010000008.1 GCA_031288335.1 Synergistaceae bacterium
ACGCGCAGACATCGGTCGAGGGTGAAACTCAGAAAATCGTAACTTCGGATGTAACGCAGCACGCCAATGACAAGGAAGAAATTGTGCCGACGCTTGAATCGATAGAGGCTTTACCGGAAGAACTGGGCAAAGCCGAAAGAATACCGGCCAAGGCTGGATGTTGCAATGAAGCAAATGTAAACGCATGTGAAGATGCCGAAATTGCGCCGGAGCGGACGCCGCATAACGAGGGATTTGTGGAAGGACGCGCAGAGCCGGAACCAGAAACGGAAAAGGAGTTCACAGCCGCAGAGAGAATGAAATTACGTCTGAAGACAAAAGAATGGCGCAAAATTTTTTCGCGCAGAAAGTGTACGATAGAACCAGTTTTTGGAATCATCAAACATGTCATTGGGTTCCGCCAGTTTTTGCTTCGCGGGATAAAATCGGTACACGAAGAATGGCGGTTGGTATGTATGTCATGGAATATAAAGAGCCTCCACAAGGTCATGAACGAAAAGGGCCTCCAATTGATATAGAATCGACAAGAAAGAAGCAATAACCTCGGTCATATGTGGCAAAATTCTGTATGGATGAGGTTCAAGTCGGTTTCTGATTCCGCAAAACCGACAGGCTGCTAGAAAAAATATGAACTTTTCGCAGGGAGAACTTGCTGCAAAAGTTGACGTTAGTAAAACCGCAATCTTTGATTGGGAAAAAGAGCATTATGTGCCTACTGACGCAACCAACATTAGCGCGCTTGAACAGGCGCTTGGCTTTGATTCCGGCTATCTGTACAACTTAATTTACTCAAACCCTCTCCTACCCTTAACCCAGGACGAGCAGGTACCGTCTCTGGAGTCAGGGGAAAAGACCCGAGCCGAAATCGGCGGCGTGATTGAAGCCGGTCTCAAGGCGTGGAAGGAAAGCCGGGAAGCCGTCGAGGCGATGAGGCCGGAAATTCTGGCGGACGGGGTAAGTTACGAGGAAGCGGTGGTTATCGACACGGAGGCATCGGAGGTGATCAGGAGTCTGGAAATACTGCGGGAGCGGCTTAAGGGGATTTTAAGGGTCGCGTAGGCAGCATTAAAGGCAACACTGGCACCGTACACCTTGACAACTGAATAGCGGATTTTCAACGCCGCACCTCCGGATCGTCAGACCGACCTACCAAGTAGTCGGCGGTATATTGAACTACCCAGCGCTCAGTTTGTATAACGCGTATTGATTAAGGGATACACCTTCTTTTTCGGCTTCCAACGCAAGTCTCGCATGAAGTGTTTTAGGAAGCCTGACGACAAATTTCCCGCTGAAATTGCCGGCATCAAAAGGAGGAGGAACAGTATAGCCGTTTCCCAGCTTAGTCTCGATCCAGCCTTCCATAGCTTCAAGCAAGCTGGAATACGCTTCCTCAAAGGTGTCCCCGGTACTATGGCAACCGTCGAATTCCAAGACGGACGCGTGGAAATAAGAACCACTTTCGTCGTGAATGGGCTTAACGATGTAGTTGTAGGGAAGTTTCATATAATCCTGCGCGTTCACAATTTTTCCTCCTTCTAAATCCGGCTCAGAATGTCTTTGACGTAAACAACTTTCAGGGGTGTTTCGTCCTTGACCGTGATCACGTTGCCATCGGCGTTGATATGTTGACGATGTGAGCCATTTTGTCTGTCGAGCCGATAACCTTTCGCCACGAGAACTTTATCGGCTTCGCTCATGCGGATTCCGTTGGGTTGGTTCTTCATCTTCTGTATTAGTTTTTCGACATTCGCCATTGGAATCACTCTTGCATAAATATAGTATCATATTTGATACTACAAATCAAGGAATCAAGTGCATTTTAATTTTTGCGCCTTTCCGGATCGTCGCTCCGCCCGACAAGGTAGTCGAGCGACACGTTGAAGTAGTCGGCGAGAGCTATGAGTGAGTCAAAAGAAGACTTAGACGTACCAGCCTCAAGATTCTGATACTGTCGCTCTTTAAGGTTGATATGCGAAGCTACTTCAACTTGTGTTAAACTCCTTGATTTCCTTGCCTCTCGTAATCTTGTTTTGAAGTCCATAAAAATCTCCAAAAAATAATTAATACGCAATATGTTACGTGCTACATTGACCATGGCACGCAATTAGTTGCGTGCCAAATGAGAAGGACGGTGGTACATGAACCCAGAGCGCAACGAAAAACTTATCGCCAAGCGCAAAAACTACAATCTGTCAGTTACAGTACAGTGGGATAGATATACTATGCGTTGAGCGATTCCGGTACGTCTGCCCTGACTGTACTGTAACGTGACATTACCATAGTCCGGCGACACCCAATATTCCAATTCTTGTCTCAATTCGAAAAACATGCTAAAATTTCAAATAATTATGAATATTTCGAGTTATATCGACGAATATATCAGACATACGCGCGACACGAAGAGGTGTTCGGGAGACACGGCGGTGGATTTGGCTCAGTGCGGAAATGAAAGGACATGAAACCGAAGCGGTCGAAATATATATAAAGAGTTATCTCGAAACGCACCCGCGTTCCGGATATGGAGGCATGGAGGACGAATGACAGGCATGGAAGGCACCACAATTATTTGTGTGAAAAGGAACGGCGAAGTGGCGATGGCGGGCGACGGCCAGGTGACGCTGGGCAGTCAGATAGTGAAGATGACCGCCCGCAAGGTGCGCCGCGTGGGAGGCAAACATGGCGGCGACGTATTGGCCGGTTTCGCCGGAAGCACGTCAGACGCCATGACGCTGCTCGAACGTTTCGAAAAACAGCTCGACGAACACCACGGCAACCTGCTGCGCGCGGCCGGAGCGCTTATGAAGGACTGGCGGTCCGACAAATATCTTCGCCGCCTGGAGGCGATGATGATAGTGGCCGACGCGTCCGAGATGTTTATGCTGTCCGGTTCGGGCGACATGCTCGAACCGGAGAACGGTACCGCCGCGATTGGTTCCGGCGGCGGTTTCGCGCAGGCAGCGGCTTTGGCGATGCTCGAAAACACCGATCTCGCCGCGTCCGATATAGCGCGGCGTTCCATAAATATAGCATCAAGGATATGTATATACACAAATAATTCGATAATTCTGGAGGAAATAAAGCAATGACGGCAAAGTTGACTTTGGATTCCAACCTCATACCCCGCACCGTGGTCGCATATCTCGATAGGTATGTCGTGGGACAGGAACAGGCAAAACGTTCGGTGGCGATAGCACTGCGCAGCCGCCTCCGCAGGCGCGCCCTCTCAGATGAAATGAAGGCCGAAGTGGCGCCCAAGAACATCCTGATGGTTGGACCGACCGGCGTTGGCAAGACGGAGATCGCCCGCAGGCTGGCGAAGCTCGTCGAAGCGCCGTTCGTAAAGGTCGAGGCCACGAAGTTCACCGAGGTGGGTTATGTTGGGCGCGACGTGGAGTCCATGATAAGAGATCTGGTGGAGGCGTCGGTGCAGATGTCGCGCAGGCGGAAACTCGAAAATGTCCAGGAAACCGCCGCCGCCAACGCCGAGGAGCGGATATTGGACGCGCTTCTCCCCCGCAAAAAAAAGACGCGCACCCCCAATGTGGCCGATGTCATGAAAATTTTTGGCCTGAACGACGACGAACGCGGGAAGAACGACGGCGAAGGCGGCGAAGATTCCCCCCTGGACGACGAGATGTCCCATACCAGGGAAAAGATCAAAGACATGCTGCGGAACGGCAAATTGGAAGCGCGCGAGATCGACGTCGACGTGTCCGAAAACACGAAAGTCGGCGTGGGATTTATCGGCGGCGGCATGGAAGAGATGGGCATCAATATCGGAGAGCTGATAGGCGGCATGCTGCCCAAAAAGACGAGGCGGCGGAAGATGCGCGTCGATGAGGCGAAGGCAGTCTTTCAGGCTGAGGAAGCCGAGAAACTGCTCGACATGGAGGCGATAAGCACCGAGGCGCTGGAACGCGCGCAGGAGGAAGGCATCGTCTTCATTGACGAGATAGACAAGATCGCCGCCGGGGGACAGGCTGGGAAATCCGGCCCCGATGTCAGCAGAGAGGGTGTGCAGCGCGATCTGCTTCCGATAATAGAGGG
>JAITRO010000096.1 GCA_031288335.1 Synergistaceae bacterium
TAACGGCATTGACGAAATATTTTGGTTCCCGCCCGGCTAAATCCTCGGTGGAAAGCACTTTCGGCGGAAGCCGGAAAAGTTTCGTTTGGATAGTGCGTAATAATAATCTGAACGCGAGAATCGAGCTGTTTGTTATATATGACAGACGCAGTCTTGCCCCAAACAGCATTACGCGTTTTTTATGGAGAAAACGCGAGCAGATCAGCGTGTCGATTTTTGTGGAAAATCAATACATCAGTAATTATACCGTGTCAAAATGATTACGGAAATATAAAATAAATAATGTGTTGTTTGTGCATATTAAATATTTACATATAGAAATGGGGGCCTTGAAATGACACAGCAAGAATTAGAAAACGCTATTAACGACTTAGCTGCAAGATGGAACAATGTGCCTCTTTTCTGGAGAAGTGTCCTTGATTCGCGTTGGTCTCAATGTTTTAATGCGCAGGGTATGCTTCCCTGGAGTAATTTTTTTACTGGACCTATAACAGGTTACGATTACTATGAACCAAATATTACAGATACTTATGGTATTCCGCCAACGATGGCATGGCAATTAGTGCAGAGAATAACCCTTAATCAGTCAGACGGGCAATATTATCTTGACGTTGACCATAATTTGGCTGTGCAGATGTCATTCAATGGAATAGCTGGCTTCGTAGCCTCTACAGGGCTTCCAGTCCTTCCTTAGCTATGCCCAAAACAAATACAAACCTAATGCGTTTTTGATTTTTATAGTGTATAGGGTTTGTATTTATCCCGCATTTCGCAGTTCACGGAAAAGCGAAAAGTTTTTTTATTCAGTATCTCATCTTTCGCAGTAGCTGAACAGCACCTGTAACCTTGAAAATTCAATAAAGAACGGCAGAAACAAGCGAAAAAAGTGGCATGGGGCTCATTTTAGGGCGTGTGAGTCCCCAGGGCAAACGCATCAGACACCGTAAAGCCTTGCAATCACTCAAGTGTTTGAATTGAACGTGCAATTTATCAATTGAGTTAATATCAACGGTTCAGCAATTCTGATGCGTTTGCCCTGAGAATCTGCCCATATCCAAAGTGGGCTGCGCCCGCAGCCCAAATTTTTGTTTTTTTATTGGTGAAGTGTATCCATAAGGTGCTAAACCGAACGAAATAAAATCTCCCGCTCGTACTGCATCGAATATAGCTGCCTGTAATAGCCGTTTTTTTTCAGGAGTTCGCGGTGCGTTCCCCGCTCGGTTATCTTCCCGTCGCGCACCACCAGTATCATGTCGGCCATCTTTATCGTCGAGAGCCTGTGGGCTATCAGGAATGATGTACGGCCGGAGAGCACCTTCGAAATCGCGTTCTGGATCGCGCGCTCGGTCTCCGTGTCCACCGACGACGTGGCCTCGTCGAGGACGAATATCCTGGGATCGGCTATCATGGCGCGCGCGAACGAGATCAGCTGCTTTTCTCCCGTCGAAAGGCGGTCGCCGCCCTCGCCTACGTCGCTGTCCAGACCATCGGGAAGTTTTTCGATGACGCGGTCGGCCGAGACAAGACGGGCGGCTTGCATGATTTCCTCGTCCGCCGCGTCGAGCCGTCCGTAGCGGATGTTGTCGCGAACCGTTCCGGAGAACAGGTGCGGGCTTTGCAGCACGTATCCTATGTTCGAATGCAGCCATAACTGCGAACGCTCGCGGTAATCCCGGCCGTCTATCAATATCCTGCCCGACGTCGGCTCGTAGAAGCGGCAGACCAAATTGACGAGTGTCGACTTGCCGGCGCCGGTCTCGCCCACAATGGCGACGCACGAACCAGCCGGCGTCTTGAGGTTGAAATGTTCCAGGACATATTCATCTCCGTCGGGATATTTGAAGGCGACGTCGTCGAACTCCACATCTCCCCGTATGGTTTCCCAGTTCTCGCGCTTCGGCTCGAAACTGTCGCCGTAAACCGCCGTCACCTGCGGGGAATCGACGATCTCGGGCTCGCGCCTCAAGAGCGCGTCCACGCGCTCTCTATTGGCCTGGGTCGAGGTCACCTCTGAAAACGTGTTCGACAACTGCCGCACCGGCTCGAAGATGTTTATCGCGTAGGATATCATAGCCGAAAGCGTGCCGAAGGCCATAGCGCCTCCGGCCACGTAACCGAGACCCTTGGTCGTTATAATGGCTGTGGCGGCGGCGCCGAACATCAGCATGACGGGAGTGTAAACCGCGCTCCACGTCGCGGAACGTACCGACGCCCTGTACATCCGGCAGGTGAGCTCGCCGAACCCGGATATGTTTATGTCCTCGGCGACGAGTGTCTTCGAGGTGCGCGCTCCCATTATGCCCTCGTTGAAGGAGCCCGTTATCATCGAGTTTATGCGCCGCGCAGTCCTGTTGTGGCGCAGTATGCGGCGCTGAAACCAAAGCGTCAGGAACATCATCACCGGCGCCATCGCGGCGAGCCATATCCCCAGCCTGAAACTCAGCGCCAGCATTGCAACTATCGCAAACGCGATATATGACAGTCCCCACATCATGTCAACCAGTCCCCAGGCCACCATCAGCCCTATTTTATCGGTGTCCGACATGACGCGCGCGATTATGTACC
>JAITRO010000108.1 GCA_031288335.1 Synergistaceae bacterium
GGAATGACCACCTCGCTCGGGAACGGAAAGAACGACGACTCCAGAAACATCAAGCCCACTATGCCGGGATAACCCAGGGAACCAACCACGTCCACAAGCCACGCTACCAGCGCGTGGAACAGGCCGGACAGCCACGAAATTGCGCTCATCTTATCTCAAACCTCTCTTCATTATATTCCATCGGAGTCCCGAGGTCTTATCTTTTCAGTATGCGGACGGCCTTATCGTACGACCTCGGTATCGCTCCCGGCTCGGCTATCTCGAAGGGGAACGTCACGCCGATGTTTCGCTTTATTGATTCCGACAGCTCGTCCTGTATTCTGGCGATGTCGTCGGACGTGGTATCGGGCGATCGTTCGCAGACCACGTTGATCTTCTGGAGGCCGCGCTCCCGCCAGACGGTGATCTGAAAATGCGGGGTGAGGCCGGGCACGGTGCAAACGGCCGTCTCTATCTGCGTCGGGAAGACGTTGACGCCCTTCAGTATCAGAATGTCGTCGCTTCTGCCGGGCACGCGGGTCATCCTGGGCGTCGGCTCCCCGCAAGGGCAAGGTGCGTTGATCAGGCTCGTGAGGTCTCGCGTGCGGTAGCGAATCACCGGGAAAGCTTCCTTGTTCCATGCGGTGACGACAAGCTCTCCCACGCATCCATAATCAACCCTTTCGAGTGTGTCCGGGTCGACCGTCTCCGCGATGAAGTCGTCGGATATGTGAAGGCCGTCCTGCCTCTGGCATTCGACCGAAACTCCCGGGCCCATGGCTTCGCTCAGGCCGTACATGTCGAGGGCTTTCAGGCCGAGACGCTCTTCGAGCGAGTGGCGCAATTCGTCCGACCAGGCCTCGGCGCCGAAAAAGCCGAGGCGCAATGACAGCCCGTCGCGTCCATGTTCGTCCAGCACTTCGCCTATGCGCAGGGCGTAGGAGGGCGTACAGGCAAGCACCGTCGCTCCGAGATCCTTCATTATAGATACCTGTCTGTCCGTGTGCCCTCCGGACATGGGGACCACCATCGCTCCCAGCAGACCGGCTCCGTGATGCGCTCCGAACCCTCCGGTGAAAAGCCCGTAACCGAAGGCGACGTGCACTACGTCGTTTTCGTTAACCCCGGAGAGACCCATGCACCACGCCATGTTTTCGCTCCACATTCGAATGTCGCCAGCGGTGTATGCCGCGAACGCGGGTTTTCCGGTGACGCCGCTCGACGCCTGAATGCGCACTATCTCCCGATCCTCGCGCGCGAACCAGCCCTTGGGATAATTGTTCAAAATGTCGTATTTCGTCGTCGTCGGAAGGACCGCCAAATCGGCGTAGTCCTTTATGTGCTCCGCCCGTATGCCGCGTTCGGCCATTCTTTTCGCGTAAGGATGCCGAGTGTCTATCAAGTTTTGCAGGAGTATTCGGAGACGGCCGTATTTTTCGTCATCGCCCGTCAGTATCTCCCCCCTGCGCAATCTCGTCATGGTCATTTGCCCTCCTTTGCAACTCCGCGTCTTGAAGTTATAATAAACGCGCGATTTTAAGGACATTTTACCATTAGGCGCGGAGGATAACCACATGAACGACTCAGCTCCAACAAACAGCTTAGAGCGATGATAACTTTCGTCCTCGGCGGATCGGCCAGCGGCAAGAGCGAGTTTGCCGAACGCATCGCACGAGAGGCCCGCGGGAGAATTATATATCTTGCCACAGCCGACGAATCCGACGCCGAAATGGAGTCGCGCATCGCGGTTCACAAAGCGCGCAGGCCCGCGTCCTGGGACACATGGGAAGGCCCGGTGGAAACGCTTCCTGACGCGACGCGAAAATTGGCCGCCGGCTATGACCTGCTGTTGCTAGACTGTCTTACGACGTACATTTCAGCTCTTTTCATGTCGTCGCAGGCGTCGGACGACGAAATCGCCTGGGCCGAGTCGGAGAAAAAAATCTTAAACAGCGTCTCTGAAATATTCACCGGTTTCGCCGAAACAGCCCGCGACGTTCCGAAACACCTGATAGTAGTGAGCGACGAGGTCGGATGCGGCGTGGTGCCGGCATATCCGATGGGAAGACGTTTCAGAGACCTTCAAGGACGCGCGAACCAGACGGCGGCCGCCCTGTCCGACGAAGCCGTCTTTGTGGCCGCGGGCCTTCCTTTCCGGCTCAAAACCGGCAGCATCCCCGGAACCTATGGTTCGGGAGATGCTGCCCTTCAGAGGGTAGCGGCGCATGATATATCATGACCTCGCCGGCTTGTTCGCAAGAATAACAGGATACGCCAGGTGCTTCGCGGACGAAGCCTCCGCGGCCGGTTTCCTTGCCGGGCTGCGCGAACAGTTCATCTCGGTCTGGACTCTCATTACCAGGATTCCGATCCCCCAAAAATTCTGTCCCTCAAATTTCGCCCTCCCAACCGCGGAAGCCCTGACGCTGATACCGATCGCGGGCGGGCTGTTTGGCGCTCTGGCGGCAGTCATACCGGTACTGTCGTCCCTGGCGGGATTGTCCCATCCCGCTGCCGCGTGGTTTGCTTGCGGGCTTTACACCGTGTTGGGCTGGGGGTTGCATCTCGACGGGTGGGGCGACGTGTGGGACGGCTTCGGCTCCGGACGGCGCGGGGACGAATTGAGGCGAGTGATGAAAGATCCCAGAACGGGCGTTTTTGGGGTCGCGGGCATCGTGCTCGCGCTTGCGTCGAGGGCGTCGTTATTGCCGGACGACACGTTTCATTGGCTGGCTGTATGCGCATTGGGCGGAAGTGTCGGGCGGTTCGGCGGAACCGTTGCCGCATATCTCGGCAAATATCCCTGGGAGAGCGGAATGGCGCGCGATGTCGTCAGGGATTTCGGGGGTTATCAGTTGTTCCGCTCGTTCGTATTTACATGCGTCATGTTCCCCTTGGCTCCCTTTGCATGGACTATTGGAATAATCCTCTCTTCCGCCGCCGGCACGGCATTGGCCGTATGGGCAAACGAAAAACTCGGCGGCGTGAACGGCGACGTCATAGGCGCGTCCTCCGTCCTGGGAGAACTGCTGACACTAGCCGTCTGCTCGCTCTGACACCGGCGCGATAGTGCTTACCTCTCTGGAGCGCAAATGAAAAACGAGTTGTTTAAGCTGCTGCTTTCAGCAAATCATTGACAGAAGCAGACAAAGCAGCATAAAGAGCAGCAACTATACTCGCAAGCAAGGAAATTTGTAATAAAGGCGTTGGAAAAAAAACAAGAACGAAGATCAGAGAGAAAGCAAAGCATACGGACAAACCGGACTTGATAGCATGTTAGACGCTTGTTTTGATTTTTTGTTGTTGTCAGGTCAAAGGGGTCAGATAAAATCTTGGCCCCTTTCAAATGGCCTATATCGCATGGCCTATTTCCTATGTATTTTTATATGGTATCGTACTCGACGGTCGGTTCGTCTTTTTCCACTATCCAAAGGCGCATCCCAGGCTTGACACTCTTTGACAGCTCCACTATGTCCTTGTTGTACATCCTTATGCAACCGTGCGTCACGGCGCGTCCTATGGACTTGGGCGAATCGGTGCCGTGCAGGGCTATCTCCCACGGATTGTAGAACGAGATGAGTTTCGACCCGTAAGCGCCCTTCTGCGGCTCGCCAGGTTCGCCGAACCACTTTGGGTCGTACACGAGCTGAGTGGCGTCCTGAATGACTCGCCATATCGTAAAAACGCCGGCGGGAGTTATAAGATCGGTGCGCGATTTCTTGACTCCCTTTCCGCGGCCTATCGCCACCGGATAACTTTTTAAAATCTCGCCATCCCCTCGTCTCAAAGTCAGTTTGAGCTTGGTCTTGTCTATCTTTATCCACAGTTCGTTTTGTTTTGGCGAGTAAGTCTGAGAGATCTTCGCGGCCCACGCCCGGCACATCTCTCCCGACAACAGTGCCAAAACCGCGGTCAAAACCATAACGACACACAATTTTCCATGCATGACGAAAAATTTGGATGACATGACGGCATAAAACCTCCCCACAGTTCACGTAATTTTCTAAAGTTATTTTATCATAAAACGCCGCGCTAACATATACAAAAGAAAAACCTCAACGACGTTCATCAGGTCGATTTCCGTTTGCCCATGTTTGTCGCACGGTGTATTATGGCAATATGTTTCTTGCATAATTGAAAGATTTTATTTTATGGAGGAATCACCATCTATGGAAGCAATAAAAGCTCCGAGAGGAACGAGGGACATACTGGGCGACGAGTCATGGAAATGGGCCCGCGTTATGGATGTCACCGGAAGCGTGGCGGAGGATTTCGGTTTTAAGGAGATCATGCTGCCGATATTCGAGCATACAGAGCTGTTCAGCCGCGGGATAGGCGACACGACCGACGTAGTAGAGAAGGAGATGTATACTTTTACCGACAGAGGCGGGCGGAGCGTCACATTGCGCCCGGAACTCACCGCGTCCATCATGCGATCCTACCTCGAACACGACATGAGGCGCGGCCCTCAGCCGGTCAAACTCTGGGGCTGGGGCCCTATGTTCCGCTACGAGCGCCCGCAAAAGGGCCGTTACCGCCAATTCGCGCAGATAGACTTCGAGATATTGGGCGCACCCGGACCGATGGCCGACGTCGAGATAATAGACCTGTCAATGGAGATATACCGTAGACTGGGGCTGTCGAACCTTCAGGTCGTCCTGAACTCCGTCGGCTGTCCGAAATGCAGGCCGATCTATCGCGAAGCTCTGAAAAATTATTTCGCGTCGGGCTTCGATTCCCTGTGCGAGACCTGCAAATCGCGCTTCGACAGAAATCCCCTCAGGATACTCGACTGCAAAAATGACGAGTGCCGCAAAATCACCGAATCCGCCCCAGCTGTGACGGATTCCCTCTGCGGCGAATGCGGCGCCCATTTCAAAGCTGTCGTCAAAGGGCTCGAAAATCTTGGCGCTAACATCAAACTCGACAACAGACTGGTGCGCGGGCTCGACTATTACACCAAGACCGCGTACGAGATATTGTCGGGCAGTCTGGGCGCACAGAACGCCGTGTGCGGAGGAGGACGATACGACAACCTGGCCGAGTCGATCGGCGGCCCGTTCATCCCGGGCGTCGGTTTCGCGTCCGGCATAGAGAGGATAGTCATAACCATGGAGGCGCAGGGCGCTTACATGGGCCGCGTGCCCGCGCCGCGCGTCTACGTGGTGACTTTTCAGGGGGCGGAGGACGAGGCCGCGCTGCTGGCCCATGACCTGCGTTCTCGCGGCGTCTCAGTCGACCTTGATTTCATGGGGCGTTCGATGAAAACACAGATGAAGACCGCGTCGCAGGC
>JAITRO010000139.1 GCA_031288335.1 Synergistaceae bacterium
AGTACAGTGAGCGGATGCTGAATGAAATACGTTCTTATTTTGGATATGGATTTCGTAGGGGCGGATATCATTCACCCGCCCATTGTCCGTGACATAAACGGGCGAATAGTATCCGCCCCTACTGTACTGTAACCACACAAGCCGATGTGTTTATCCTAAATCAAAAATATCTATTGACAAAATGGAATCGCATGGCATATGATGCGTTTGTAAGCTTTTGCAAGAGAGAATTACGATGCGTGACGGAAAAGCCAACGGCTTTAGCTGTTGGATGGAAGTCGCATCCGTCAAAGGCGGATAAGGTTTCGTGCTTATGGCTTGTCATATACCGATACTCAGGGTAAAATTTGTCCATAGCGTATAAACCATCGAGCAAAACATGTTCCTCGTGCCTGTGTATCCTGCAGGAATTGCTTTTGAACGTCCGCGGCTGAATATGTCCAAAATGTAACGCGGCGCACGATAGAGATATAAACGCCGCGATAAATATAAAACGGGTGGGGGCATCCACCATTAGGGGAGAAGACATAAGACCGGCTTCGGTCGGCATTCTTTGCCGATCCTAGAATTTCACGACTTTAATCGTGGGAGTATGTCAAGTGAATAATTCGCACTTTAACAAGCTAGATTCCGGGTTAGGGCAATGCCGGTCAAAAAAACGGAGCAGCCCCGTTACTGTATTCATGGCAAAGTATATTTGCCATGAGAGCCAGAAAACCTGACGCCGGGATGAAATTTTCTCGCGGGAGAACGATGCTTCGGTTGCAGCGAAAAGCGGCGCGGAAGTGAGGGCCCTCGTGAGAGGGCCCATTTTTTTGGACGCGGCAAGTTTAAAAAAATGAGGAAGGAGATGAGAAACAGTGGTTTTTTCTGACTACATTCCTGGGCGGCGGAATGTAATTCTCTACCTTTCCAGACAGGATAAATTATTACAAAAACCCCTCTTCGGGAGGGGGGGACTGGCAAAGATTTCCTCCCACTCTTTTTCACCTTCATCACGCTGGTCACAAAACAATACGTCGTTCCATCAGCGCGCGTCGCTTTGGCCTGATCAATATCATAATGTGTGTTTTCCGCGCCACGGCATGTCTTTACCTGTGGCGCGTTTCATGTTGGCGGCATTGTCCGCCTTGCCGGGCAAATGTGCCGGCCTGTCCCGCATGCGGAGACGAGATTGCGTTCAACGTGTCCGTCTTCGTTAGGTGTTAATGCCCGGTGTGCCGGGCGGAAGGGGGAATCTTGTGACAATGGATTTAGACCAGTGAACCAAATGTTTCGGCTATCTCCGTAGATAATGGCAAAGAGGCCGGTTTCGAGCTTGTCACGGATGCCATCACCAACGCGGAGGCGGCGGAGGAGGATACGATGACGATTGGCCTGCCGTACACACTGAAAAACGGCGAGGAAAGCGGCGGCACGGGCGGCTAGGTGATGGGTCTGCTGTTCGCTCTGGTATTTGGCGCGACGTTGAGGCGCGAGTCCGTGTAAGGTCGCGCGAAAGAATCATCGAATATCGCCGCCGCGTGAGTTCTCTTCAGCGGCGGCATGTGAAGCATAAATCGTTCAAGGTTGCGGCGGCCAGTTCCTTATGGCATGCCGCGCTTTGCTTGAGGAAACAGTGGAAATTGTGAGGAGATTTTGAGATGGAAAAAAGCAGCAAAGCACGCAAGATATCATATCTGATAATCCTGCCGTTTCTCGTCTTGCTGGTGTCTGCGTTTTCGCTTGTTCCGGCAAACGCGGCGCAAGTGGCCTTCACGGTGGAAAAACTGACTGTGGACGGAAAGTTCATCGTGGAACCGACATTTGTGACAATTTCAGGCAGCAAATCCGCGGCGGACATCACGATAGCACTGCTCCAGGCAAAGTTCCCCGACGTTGAGGCTTACGGATACAACGGCAGCGGCAGATATTTTTACATGTCGGGGATTTACGACCCGGACAAGGGAGGGCTCCTGAGCGAGAAGGACGAAAATCCGTTATCCGGATGGATGGCAACAGTGAACAACTCCTTTATCAATACCTCCGCCGGCATAAATTATCCGTCCAACGGCGACGTGCTGCGCTGGCAGTATACGATTGACATGGGCGATGTCGGCACTGACCCGAATATCCTGGGCGAGAGCAAACTGCCCAGCAAGGACGCGCTGATCTGGAAAATCGCGGAGATAAACGCGGCGGGGAGTAAAGATTCCTACGGCGAAGCGTACGATAACGCAATGACGGTCTTGACGGATCTCGCGGCCACATCGGGCGGCATAGCCGCCGCGCTTGCCGCGCTCAATGCCGAACCGGACGACAAAGTCACCATACCGGATGACAAGGTCACCGTAGTGACGCTCAACGCGAACGGCGGCGCGATTATTCTCAGCGACGGCAGCGTAAGCAGCCTGGAGATGCGTTTCACTCCGGACACGCCGGTGAACGAAAGGGCATTCCCCACCAATGTCGTGAGGGAAGCGACGGACACAGCGGAATACGAGTTCTTGGGCTGGTTCGACACAGCGGGCAATGTCAAGTACGATGGTTATACCGATGATATGTCCGAAACGTTGACCCTCTACGCGAAATGGCTGGCGAAAGAAAAGACGGAAACCCCGAAACCGAGTGAACCTGACGAACCGAAAGTTGATCCCAGCGATCCCGAGAAGCCTGTGGTAACGGTGACTGTCAAACCCGAAATTTCCGGCGGCGTTGGGACGATCACGATACCGAAGGACACTCTGAGCAACCTCATAGATGAGGCGGTCAAGGACGCGGAAGGCGCTGTTGAGCCGACCATCGTGATTCAAATGGAAGAAACGGGCGGCAGCGTCAAGACAGTCCATGTGAATATCTCGGTTGCCGCGCTCAAAGAAGTAAAGGAAAGCGATGCCGCAATGAACGTCACGCTCGCGTCGTCCGTGGGAGAGGTCACGCTGAACAAAGCCGCCATCGCGGATATCGTCGATGAAGCCGGCAGCGCTGACTCTGTCGATGTCGCCATCGAAGAAGAGCCGGACGAGGTAACCTCAGCCCAGGAAACTGTACTGAGCGGCGAAAAAGTGCGCGCGGTCTACGACGTTTCGCTGTATGTCGATGAAAAGAAGCTGGAGAATTTCCAGACGACCGGAAAACTGACGATCGGCCTGCCGTATACGCTCAAAGACGGCGAGACCAGCGGCAGCGTATTAGTCAGATATGTCGGCGAGGACGGCAGTACGGAAGCGATGACCGACGGCAGGAGGTACGACGACGCCAAACAACTGGCCGTCTTCAACACGAAACACCTGTCGGTCTATGCCGTGACCTATGAGCCAGTGAGCGACGGCGGCTGCGACGCCGGATTTGGAGGTGGTGCGGCGGTAATGCTGTCAGCGGCACTGGGCCTCTGCCTCAGAAAGAAAAATAAGCGGTAAAATAAAAAAGCGCCTGGAGGAGCGCAAGCTCGCTCCCCCAGGCGCTGTAATTTCGAGGTGTTCGCCGACAAGACCAGGCCGTTGCTCCAGGGAGAGCGCCTCGCGGCTTTCGGACTGATGGAGGAGGGCATCGACAGCCTGCGGTTCGCGGTTGCATTCGCGCAGTATATACTTTCCGAGCGGCACAGCGCGGTTCGCCGACGCGGGAAAGTCCTAGGATATTGTGATTGTTACGGCAGGGTGATAGAATAAAAAATAAAGATTTTTCAGAGTTGCAGGTGATACATAATGACAACGCAAGCGCGTGAACCGGAAATGGGCCTGACGTTCGAGAAGGTTTGGGCGATGTTCCAGGAGACCGACAAGCAAATAAAGGAGATTGCCCAACGACAAAAAGAAACTGACCGGCAACAAAAGGAAACCGACCAGCAAATAAAGGAGATTGCCCAGCGACAAAAAGAGACCGACCGGCAGCAAAAAGAGACCGACCGGCAAATAAAAGAGACCAACAAGCAGATTGGGAGCTTGGGCAATCGTTTTGGAGAATTGGCCGAACATTT
>JAITRO010000152.1 GCA_031288335.1 Synergistaceae bacterium
AACCCGTCGTCAATAGCTCAGTGGGCTTCAGCAGGAGCATACGCTGGCGCCGATGGCGAAACCGAGGCGCACCGCGCTGAGTTCGAGCGCCGCAGGGATATTTTGCTCGGCATCCTGGACGGGATAGAGGGACTCAAGGTCACGCGCCCCGACGGGGCGTTTTACGCCTTTCTCGACGTGAGGGACACGAAAATACCGGACGACATGGAGTTCTGCCGCCGCATCCTGGAGGAAAAGAACGTGGCCCTGGTTCCTGGCGCCGCGTTCCTGGCGCCCGGTTTCATCCGCATGTCGTACGCCTGCTCCGAGGAAAACATAAAGGTCGGGGCTGCCAGAATAGGAGAGTTTATCAAAGAACTTGCATAAATCCATTAATAAAGTATTCCTGGGGAGGAAACGAAAAGGACATGAACACGCTGATGGATCCTGTGAAACAGATCAATGAGGCGCTCGGACGCAAGATATGCGACGCGCTTCTCGCCAACGGCTACAAGGTTGCGGAGTACGCTCATGACGTGTCCGGCGCGGTCGAAATCGCCGCCGGTATGATACCCGACGGAGCTTCGGTCGGAATACCGGGCACGGTGACGGTGCGACAGACGGGCCTGATCGAGCGTCTGGAGGGGAAAGGGTGCCTGATATTCCACCACTGGGACCCGGACCTCACTGGCGATGCGCGGTCGGACCGTCTCGCCGAGGAAAACGCAGCCGACTGGTTCGTGACAAGCAGCAACGCGATTACCTACGACGGCAAAATCGTCAACATCGACGGCACGGGCAACAGGATCGCCGGCATGGCGTGGGGGCGGAACAGCATACTGTACATTATAGGCATAAACAAGGCGGCGAGGGACGTCGAATCCGCGATACAAAGATGCCGGGACACGGCGGCTGTTCCCAACAACGCACGGATAGGCATCGCTCCTCCTTGCGTGAAAGTGGGGCGCTGCGTCGACTGCGGCGTGCCGGAACGCTCTTGCCGCGCCGTCCTGATACTGGAACGCGCCCCCTTCGGCAGGGACGCCCGTGTGATCATCGTGGGGCAGGCGCTGGGGTATTAGACGCCGGGAAAAAACGCCGGGGGAAAGTGCTGGGGGAAAAAGCGCGGCGTCGGGCTCGAACCGACGCCGTTTTTCGTTCCAGGCAAATTTTATTTTTTTGCGGGCAGATTTTATTTTTTGTTTAAATTTAGACCATATCAAAGTTTAAAACTTTCCTTATAATATATCGCCAGAAAGAAATACCATGGAGGTGAAAAAATGACGCGCCGAAAAAATATAAGACACGCCGCCGCTTATGCCGGAACATTTCTTTTCGCGCTTCTCACATTTATTTTAAACGCAGGCCCGTGTGCGGCTCAGACTATATTGAGCCTCGACGATTGTCTCGCGCTGGCCGAGGTGAGGCACCCGGACATGGCGAGCGCGGCGGCTTCCGTCGCCTCCTCGAAGGCGCGTCTCGCCTCGGCTGTCGCGGCGGACAGGCTCGATCTGTCGGGCTCCGCGTCCATATCGAGGAGCGGGCCCGACCGCGAAAGTTCGAGCTATTCCGTGGGGGTCACGGCCTCGATAAAGCTCTACGACGCAAACCGAAGTAAATATTCCGTCGACGCTTCGCGCTCGACGCTCGGCGCGGCCGGAGAGGACGCGCGCGAAACTCTCGCGGCAGTGAGGGCTAACGTCAAAACCGCCTACCTCGCGCTCCTCTTGGCCTACGAGACCGAGCGCCAGAGAGAGGAATCCGTGCGCGCCTTCGAACAGCACCTTGAGAGGGCCAAGGGATTCTTCGACGCCGGCGCCAAACCCTGGTACGACGTTACAAAGGCCGAAGTCGACCTGGGGAACGCGCAGCTCTCGCATGCCTCAGCGTCGTCCGACGTCCGCAACGCGCACGCGTCCCTCGCCAATGCCATGGGAATTGACCAGACGGAGAATTTCGACATCGAACGCACCGGGCTCAATATCCTGACGCTCGACTCGGGGATACTCGATGCGGCCGAAACCCTGGCGATCGAGAACAGGCCCGACTATAAATCGTCCGCGCTCAAGATGGAAGCCGGACGATCGACGCTCAAGGCCGAAACCCGCGCCAATTCGCCCACTATATCCCTCACGGGCGGCTACAGCGGCACGGCCGACGATTCGTTCGACTTCGAACGCGGCTGGAATACGGGGCTCAAAATGTCGGTACCCATTCTCGACGGCGGCGCGGCAAAAGCGCGAATCGATATCGCCGGCGCTCAGATAGATTCACTCGCCGCTTCCCACGAGAAATTGCGCCAGAACATACTGCTCGCGGTGAGCCGGGCCAGAAACGACATAGCCAAAGCTCGCGAGGGCATCCGCATATCACATCTCACGGTGGCGAACGCCGAGGAAAACCTGAAACTCGCCGAGGGGCGCTACGAGACTGGCGTGGGCGACGCGATCGAGGTCGCGGACGCGATAGTCTCTTACACGGACGCCCAGCTCGCGGCGAACAAGGCGCAGCATGACCTCCAGACAGCCATAATCGATCTCGAAAAAGCCGTCGGCCTCGACTTCAGTCATGTCGCGGAAAATGACGGCGGAAAGAAATAAAAGTTTGAAACTAATCGCAAGTTTCATAACGTTTTGTGCCTTTTGCGGAAAGGAATGATCATAATCATGAAAAAACTGCTGAAACTCACGGTGGCCCTGATCGCGCTCGGAGCGGCCGGTTACTGGGGATACGTGAAGATGCGCCCTCAGGCTCCGAACTACGTGTACCGAACTCAAGCGATCACGAAAGGCACGATAACCTCCACCATAAGCGCCACCGGCACCGTGAACGCGGTCGAGATGGTGGAAGTGGGCACGCAGGTGTCCGGCAACATCAAGGAGATTCACGCCGACTTCAACAGCGTCGTGAAAAAGGGCCAGCTGCTGGCGGTGCTCGACCCCGACGTCCTCGCGTCGAGGGTGGAGGAGAGCAAGGCCAGCCTCACCCTGGCGAAGGCCGGAGTGGCGAGCTCCAGAGCCCAACTCGACAACGCGGCGCGCGTTTACAAACGCAACAAGGAGCTCTGGGACCGCAAGCTGATAGCGCGCAGCGAACTGGAATCCGCCGAGATGTCGCTCGCGCAGGCGCAGGCGTCGCTCGTCGAAGCAAACGCGCGAGTCACGCAGGCGAACGAATCCCTGCGCCAGGCCACGACTAACCTCGGGTACACGAAGGTAATCTCCCCGATAG
>JAITRO010000229.1 GCA_031288335.1 Synergistaceae bacterium
ACACCTTCCTCAATATATCTTTCAAATTGCCGAACGTCCTCCGGAGTGTCTATCTCTATGCTGTCCCGTTCGGTCAGGATACATTTTATCGTTCCGCCGTGCTCCAGCACTCTCAGCATTTCTAGATTTTCCGCTTTTTCGAGCGCCGCAGGAGCCCACGACGAAAATTCGAAAAGCGCTTCCCGTCTCCACGCGTAGGGGCCGATGTGTTTGTAACGGTCGGGCACGGCGCCGGGATCTCGCGCGAATGGTATCGGAGCCCGGCTGAAATAAAGCGCCCTTTTATCGTTGTCAAAGACCATTTTCACAATGGAAGCGCGTGTCGTCTCCTCGGGATTGTCGATTTTTTTGGCGAGAACAGCGAGACCTGCGTCGGGGTCGCCGCGCAACGCTTCTATCATCGGATCGATCACGTCTTTCGAGACCAGCGGGTCGTCCCCCTGCACGTTTAGCACGAAGCGTGACGCTACCTCCCTCGCGGCGAAGGCGACCCGATCGCTTCCGGTAGGCAATTCCGACGGCGTCATCATCGCCGCGCCCCCCTCGGATTCGACGAGCCTCGCGACTCGTTCATCGTCCGTGGCGACAATTACTTTATCGACCTCGGAACTGCTTCTGACGCCGTCAAGAACGCGGAGGACAAGTTCTCTCCCCGCCAGTTTCAAGAGCGGTTTTTCGGGCAGTCTGGTGCTGGCTGTTCTGGCCGGTATTACGGCCAACGTCTCAATTGTTCGCGGCATCATCAATTCACTCCCTAAAGAAGGATATCACCAACCGGCACAAAATTCAGCAAGAAAACAAAAACCGCGTCAAAAAATTTCATCGCTAAATTGACAAGTTAAACGCAACCGATGCCAGGAATGATAGTTGCATTAAGTCTGACAAATTGGCAGGTTAAGGAAAATTTATAGGCCGCAATTCTCTTTACATATTCTGTCAGCCTTCACATGGCAACCATTTCTCCGACGCTGGAATATGCAAAAATGCTTAACATGTTGACATTGCCAGGTAATGCAATTGATTGTACGGCAGCTATTGATGTTTTGTCCAATGTGGAACTCGAAGGCAGCATAGCGATGTGGGGCAAAGCATATGGAACAAAAGAAATTCGTGAGTATATTGAAAATCATTGGGCCAATTATTGCATTCCACCGAGGTCGAATACCGTGGAGCCCTGGGAGTGTGATTTCTATCAATACAAGGAGCGGCACGTTGTGGAGTGTTCTTCAACAAGCTGAAGCAGTTTCGTCGAGTGGTTGCGCGATACGACAAATTATCACGCAACTTTTTAAGTTTTGTATTTTTAGCTTCCATTATGATTTTGTTGAAATGACGTATAAAATCCTACATTTTGAGTTTTCAAACACGCCATAGATTTTTGCGGATAAATCACGCGCCAGAGGAAAAGGCCGGATGCCGGCAAAGTGCGGGCACTTTCTCTTCTGTCGCCTCCGCACAGCAGCGATTTGAACCAATCGGCGTCCCGTTTGCGCTCCGCTACGGATAAAAGATTACCGGCCGCTATCCTCACCATATTGGTGAGATATGCGTCGGCCGTTATTTTAAATATGACGAGACTTCCACGCCTTATCAGCCGTGCGCGTCTCACGGTGCGGACGGTGTTGTCCGGCTTGTCGGCAGCGCGGCAGAAAGCGCCGAAGTCATGCCGGCCTTCCATCAGCAACGCGGCCTCCGCAGCGGCGTTCCAGTCGTAATGAGTTCCGTGAAGCCGGTATACGTAAGGTTTGATGTGCGGGTAGCATGTGCTCGAGTTCCAGATGAAATAGCGATATTCCCTCGACAGAGCGCTCCTGCGCGCGTCAAAACCGCTTCCCGCGACGCACGCTTCCATCACGGAGACCGACTCAGGAAGATGCGCGTTTATCGCGAGCACTAAGCGGCGCGGCTCCCACTCGCCGGACGCGTCGAAATGAGCGACCTGGCCTCTGGCGTGAACACCGGCGTCCGTGCGTCCGGCACCGGTTATCCGCACGCTTTCGCCTATCTTCGAGAGCGCCGCCTCGACGGCATCCTGCACTCCGCCGCCTCCGGGCTGAGACTGCCATCCCGAAAACGGCCCGCCGTCGTAAGAAATCAGAAGAGCGATCCTTGGCATAAAAGGGCAGCCAGGCGATATATATACCTGTTCCAGACGAGCGAGCATACGACGGACGCGACGACGCAGGCCATCGCCGCAGTGTCACGGGAAGTCCATATAAGCGGGTTCAGCTTGGTCCTCTGGGCTCCCGGCACATAACAGCGGGATTCCATCGCGGTGGCGAGACAGTCGGCGCGGGTAAAAACCTGTATGAAAAGAGGCGCCAGGATCGGAATGTAGGCGCGCGCGCGTTTGACCAGGCCTCCGCTCTCGAAGTCGGCTCCCCTCGATATCTGGGCTTTCATTATCCTCTCGGATTCTTCGAAAAGTGTCGGAATAAACCTCAATGCTATCGTCATCATCATCGCGATCTCGGAGACCGGAAATTTAACGACGGCCATCGGCGACATGAGGCGTTCCGCGCCGCCGGCGAAATCCATGGGGCTCGTCGTCACCATCAGGGCGGCGGCCATCATCACCAGACAGTATATCCGCAAGCTCATGCAAAACGCCAGTGTGACCCCCTCCGAGGTGATCCGGAGCGGGCCGAGACGCGCCACCTCATGTCCGGGTGTCCAGAACAAATTCAGCGCCGCGGTAAACGCGATGAGAAACAACACGGGACGCCCCGAGCGAAGCAGTTTGGTAAACCGGATGTGGGAAGCGGCGGAAATGACATAAAGGCAAAAAACGGCCGGGATGAAATCGAGCGGTTTTTCGGCCGCGAAGGGGATCGCGAGCAAGATAAACAGAGCTGTTATCTTGCATCTCGGGTCAAGGGAGTGGACGAAAGACTCGCCCGGGACGAACTGCCCTATGGAAAAACCGTTTGAGAGTTTCATCGCTTACGGCGCGAACGCGCTTCCTCGAGCACTTCGATTATTCCGTCCACTCGGCTCACAAGAGGCAGGCTGACGCCTTTTTCCCTCAACCCCTGCGCGAAACGCACCGAAGGCGGCATCACAAGGCCTTTTACCGGGCGCTGCGACAAATATTCCGCGACGCGCTCCGGTATTCCCGAGACCGCCAAAACGCCGCGCTCCAGCACCGTGATCCTGTCACTCATCGACAGGGCAGTCTCCATGTCGTGCGTCACGTGTATCACTGCCATCCCATTCGAACACAGCTCTCTGAGCGTCGCGGTGAGCCCTCTCACGCCCGACGCGTCAAGTCCCGCGGTCGGCTCGTCGAGGACGAGATAATCGGGCCTCGCGGACAGCACGGAAGCTATCGCGACGCGCCTTCTTTCGCCGCCGGAGAGGCTGAACGGATTTGCGTCAAGCGCCGCCGGAGAAAGCCCGGCCCACGACGCTGCCTCGGTGACACAAGCATCGAGCGCGTCGCCCGCGACGCCCCAGTTGGAAGGGGCGAACGCTATCTCCTCGCGCACGGTCTCGGCGAAAAACTGAGACTCGGGATATTGAAAGACGAGGCCGACTTTTCGGCGCGCGGCGCGAGCCTCGCGGGAACCGGGTGCGGCTCTCACTCCATCGATAGAGACGAAACCAGAGAACGGGGTGAGCAGAAGATTGAGATGCTGGGCCAACGTCGATTTTCCGCTTCCGGTATGCCCGACTATGGACACCCACTCGCCGCGCCCGGCCTCGATGGATATTCCGTCGAGAGCCGTGACGGCGGCGGATGTCCCGGCGTTGTAAACGTATTTGATATCCACCGCTTCTATAGACAAAGCGCCTCCAGGAGGTCGTTCACCACTGGCTTCGTCCCGGCCGGCACGAAACCTCCCGCTCTCAGCGAACGCAGCAATTCCAGCTCCTGCGGCGTGTCGAAGCCGAACTCGGCGCATTTTTCCTCCCAGAAGGAGTCAGGAGAGCCATCCCACGCGACTTTTCCAGCTTCCATGATGACAACCCTCGAGGCGTGAACGACTTCCTCCATCCGGTGGGTTATCTGAATTATCGTGATCCCGCGCGTGTTCAGTTCGCGCAGGCAATTCAGAAACGATGCCCTCCCTTCAGGATCGAGCATGGACGTTGATTCGTCGAGGATCAAGGCTTTCGGCTCCATCGCGAGCGCTCCGGCCAGCGCCAGACGCTGTTTCTGTCCCCCGGAAAGAGAATAAGAGCCGCGCCGCCGCATCTCCGACAGCCCGGTCAATTGCAGGGCCCGCTCCACCCTGGCGCGAATCGCTTCCGACGGGAGACCCAGGTTTTCCGGCCCAAAGGCGACGTCCTCCTCCACGATGCTCGCCACTATCTGATCGTCGGGATTTTGGAACACCAACGCCACGTTCTGCCTTATCGACGCGGCCAATTCGGGAGCGGACGTATCCATACCCATGGCAAAGCAAACGCCCCGCATCGGCGGCAGCAGAGCGTTCATCATCTTCGCCAGCGTCGATTTTCCCGACCCGTTGGTTCCGAGGAGCGCCACCCATTCACCGGATGTCACGCTCAGATTTACACTCTCTATCGCCGAAACAGAAGCGCCTTTATATGAATACCCAGCCCCTTGGATGAAAAATACCGGGCTTTGCTCCACCTTTTTATTCCACGAGCTGTATGACCGCCATCGGAGATGCGTCTCCGACCCTATTGCCCAGTTTTACTATTCTCGTATATCCGCCGCCGCGGTTGGCGTAACGCGGCGCTATATGGCTGAACAGTGAAATAACGGCTTGCTTGTGCGGCATACGCGCTATCACCAGGCGTCTGTCGGCAAGCGTGCCCGATTTTGCCTTTGTGATGAGTTTCTCGGCCACGCGGCGAAGTTCTTTGGCACGAGTGACGGTAGTCACTATGTTCCCTTCGACGAACAGGCTGGCGGCCAAATTTCCTAGCATGGCGCGCCGATGCGAACCATAACGCCCAAGATGCCTCAGATTCATTCGATGATTCATTCGAGTTTACCCCTTTGCTGTTTTTTCCGTTGCTTTTAAAAATGTTCCTCGTCGGTATCGTCGTCGTCGACTTCACCGGAGAGCGTCAGGTCGAATTTGGTCAGCTTCTCCTCTATTTCCTTTAAAGATATTTTGCCGAGGTTCCTTATTTTCAGAAGATCACCCCGCGAGCGCGACACGAGTTCCCCTATAAAATGCACGCCTCCGCGCATGAGGCAGTTTTCGCTGCGCACCGAAAGTTCGAGGTCACGCACCGGGCGTCCATACGCGGGGTTGTCTCCGAGTTTCATGAAGTTCCTCGCGACCACGTCGGAGGCCGTGGCCCTCTCGACCTGTTTCAGGTCGGAGCCCTTTATCTCTTCCTGAAGTCCAAGGTCGTTCTGTGTCATGGCGAGAGCGATTTTGAAGAAATTGTCCTTCAGTATCAAAGACGCCTGTCTAACCGCGTCATCGGGGCTCACCACCCCGTTTGTCCATAGCTCCAGAATCAGTTTGTCGTAGTCCGTCCTTTGCCCTTCACGCGTATCCTTTACGTCGTATTTCACCCTCTTCGCCGGAGAAAAAATGGCGTCAACGAGCAGCGCGTCGACGGGCAGATACGACGGCCTCGGTCTGTCGAGCGGAGCGTAACCGGTTCCGGACTCGACGTAAAAGTCGACGGAAAGCTTGGCCCCCGCCGCGAGATGGCATATCAAGGCATCCTGCGAGGGGAATTCGACTTCGCTGTCGGGCTCTATATCAGCGGCCGTCACGGTTTTCGGACCTTCGGCTTCGAGATGCAATATCCTGAACTCCGAAGAATACGAACGAACCGGCACGTGCTTTACGTTCATGAGGAGTTCGATCACATCCTCCTTCACCCCCGGCACAGTCGAAAATTCGTGAAGAATACCGTCCACGCGCATCGCCGTGATCGCGGCTCCTTCTATGGAGGATAAAAGAACCCTCCTCAAGGCATTCCCCAATGTAACGCCATAACCCCCTTCCAACGGCTCCATAACCATTCTGCCGTAGGAAGAAGTGCATTCTTCCACTTTTACCGTATAGCGTGTATAGCGGGCGTGATCCAACGTTCCCCCCACCTTTCAAAGTCCAATCGTCGAACAAACCGGTCCCGTGTAAAAAATTTTCTTAAACGCGGCGTCTCTTGGGAGGTCTGCAGCCGTTATGCGGGATTGGAGTCGCGTCTTGGATGACGTTGACCTGGAGTCCGGCAGCCTGTAACGAACGGATAGCGGACTCGCGGCCGGGGCCGGGGCCTCTCACTATCACGTCTATTTCGACTACTCCGTGATCCTGAGCCAGCTTCGCGGCTTGCGCGGCGGACATTTGGGCCGCGTAGGGCGTCGATTTTCTCGTCCCTTTGAAACCGACGTTGCCTCCTGAAGCCCACGAAAGAGCGTT
>JAITRO010000022.1 GCA_031288335.1 Synergistaceae bacterium
TCCCGACAACGATGGAATTGGTGTTAAAAATTGTTCATTATCGGTTGCGCCGTAATGCTGCTGCCTATTTTTCTCACCGAAAAAGGAAACTCCGATTTTCATGTTCGTTGTAGTGATAAATTGACAGCAGTGGTATTAGCATAAGCCATATCTCCTTCAAATCCAATCACTCATCGGTAATCCTGCAACGCGGTCAACTGCCGTACCAAGAGAGACACATAGAGCGCGCAGAAACCCTGATCTTATTGATCACACGCGCAATTTTTCGGCCAGCCGCGCGAACAGATTTTTATGCGCAGCCATGGCCCCGGTGGGGCACATTTCGTGACAGCAAAGGCAACAGACGCATTTATTCTTTTGTACGGAGGGGAAATTGTCTCCCGCGCCTGATTTCAACAAGATAGCGCTGACCGGGCAGACACGCGCGCATATCCCGCATTTTACGCATTTATCGGGATCGAGACGCGGCGCGACCGAGACAAGCCTGTAACCGACACCCCGCAAAAAAGTCGGCAGCGCCCTGACGTAACCCGACGATTTTTTGAAGCCTTTCACGGGCAGTTCGTCCCACTCAGCCCCGACAAGCGATATCTCGCCGCGCAAGACCGGACCCATGCCGCGCGCGGCGGCCGCTGCCAAAAGCGGGATATCCAATGGATTGTCGTATCCCATGATGGTTGCCGCGGCCCAATCCACAGCCGGCGCGTCCGCTCCCGCGAGGACGAAGCCCGTCTTCCTGGGGAGCCCGTACGACGGGCCGTCTCCCTCCATACTCTCTATGGCGTCCATTATGTGAAACTGCGGCGGCTTGACCGAATAAACGTCCAATATCGCATCGGCAAGACGCTTCCGCGACCTCGAATTGTGACATTTTTTCCTGGTATCGGTATCGGCTGTGCCGAAGATATTTTTTATGCATCCCGATATCTCCGTCTCCAGATGCGTCTTGAGTTTCGGCGCGTTGACGCAAAATGCCGCGTCCAGATAACGTGCCGATATGCGGGCGCCGGTTAGCGCCTTAAACCCGCCCGTGCCGGCCTCGCGGAATCCACCCTCGGCGAGCGGTCCATAACTCGCGCCTTCCATAGCCGCAGCTTCATCGATCTTCGTCTTTTTGAAAAGCTCGGCCGTGTCGGTGAATATGAAGCCGGGATTATCAGCGATGTGTACGCGCGCGCCGAGGCGTTTTCGAACTTCCTCCGCTATGGCGCGCACCACTTCCGGGTGGGTCGTTACCGCCCTTTCCGGTTCAGCCGGAGAGAGCAGGTTCGCCTTGATGAGCACCTCGCCGCAAGCGTTTTCCGGCATACCGCCGGCGCGGTTTACAGCCTTGGCCACGGCGCGCGACACGTTTTCTCTGCCGTAGTCGCCGCATCTCGCGACGCCGACGGTGAAACTCATGCCGCCTCCCCAAGACCAAAACGGCATATATCGTTCACCGCGCATGTGCCGCACTGGGGATTGCGGGCGTGACACACCCTTCTCCCGTGCTCGATCATGTTGAGATGGCCGCCGGCGCACCGCTCCGGCGGGACGGCGGCTTCCAGAAAATCCTGTATCTTTTCGGGAGAGGCTTTCTCCGACTGCCAGCCGAGCCTGCGAGATACGCGGGCCACGTGGGTGTCGACCGGAAAGGCCGGAATGCCCAGATCGAAAACCATCACACAGGCGACGGTCTTGGGGCCGATGCCGTCCAGGTTCCTGAGATATTCCCGCACCCGCCCCCCGGGCCAGTCTTTCATCGCCGCGAGCGAATACTCCCCGAAATCGGCGTAAATCCTATCGAGTATCACCTTCATCCTCGCGGACTTTATATCAGCGAGCCCACCCGGTTTTATGGCGGCCGAGATTTTTTCCGCTGCGGCTTTCGCCACGTCCTCCCACTCGGGCAAGATGGAGCGGAGAGTGTCGTAAGCCTTGTCGCGATTGCGGTCGTTGGTGTTTTGGGAGAGCAGGGTCAGGATTAAACCGTCGAGAGGTTCTCCGGTAGCATACATGCCGGGCGGAGAGGCATCGTGGCCATAACACAAATCCAGCCTGTCGAGAACGAGCATTATATGTTCGTGCGAACCGAATTCCGACTTGGTCGGTTCCAACTGGGTCGGTTCCGGCGGGCGGATTTGACGGCGTTCGTTCCGGGGCATTTGGGCCGTCGTTTTCGGCACAACCGTCTTGGGCGCGGCCGTTATTCTGCTCATTCCGCCGCGTCGTGTCTTTTCGTCTTTTTATCCAGGATCCGCCTGAGCTTCGCGGAGCGTTCGAGCCAACTCCTGAGACACGACTTCGTACGTTCGTGGATGCTGTCCTTCGTAAAATGCCCGTTGCGTCCCGGTTTTCCGGCCTTGACGCCGGTGAGGATCTCTATGCCCTCGTCGACGGACGACACGGCCCAAATGGTGAACATCTTCTCCTTGACGGCGTTCAGGATTTCGTCGTCGAGCATGAGGTGACGGATGTTTTGGACGGGTATCATGACGCCCTGCGTTCCGGTGAGGCGTCTCGACTTGCAGTAGTTGAAAAACCCTTCAATCTTCTCGTTGACGCCGCCAATGGGCTGTATCCCGCCAAACTGGTCGACCGAACCGGTCACAGCGATATCCTGGCGGAGAGGAACGCCCGACAGGGCGGACAAGAGACAGTAAAGCTCCGTCGAAGAGGCGCTGTCGCCCTCGATGCCTCCATAGGTCTGTTCGAAAGCGATCCGCGCCGTCACGGATATAGGCATGTCCGAGGCGTACATGCGCCCCAGATAGCTCGAAAGCGTGAGAAGTCCTTTGTTGTGTATGGGACCTGTCAGTTTGACCTCGCGTTCTATATTGACGACGCCTTCCTCCCCCATGTACACGTTCGCGCTTATCCTGACCGGATGCCCGAACGTGTAATCCACCAGGTTGATCACGGTCAAGCCGTTGATCTGGCCGACGACGGCGCCCTCGGTGTCTATTTTTACGACGCCGGTCTCGAACGTCCTCAGATACCTTTCTTCCATCAGGTTGGAGCGGTGCTTGCGTTCGTTCATGGCGCGTTTTACATGCCTCAACTCGACGGTCTTGGAGCTGTCCATCTTCGCCCACACGGTTGCCTCATTGAGCAGTTCGGATATCTTGTTGAATTGGGTCGACATCCGTTCCTGGTCGTCTACGAGGCGGGAAGCCCATTCGATGACCTCCCCCACGGCGGGGGCGGTAAACGGTATGTTTCCGCCGTTGCGGACGAACTGAGCTATGACGCACGCCATCTTGTTCTCCATATCGCAGTCACGCGGCATGTCCGACTCGAAATCGGCCTTTATCTTGAAAATCTTCTGAAATTCAGGATCATAGATGTTGAGCAGGAAGTAGAGATAATATGTCCCCACCATCACGACCTTCACATCAACGTGAATGGCCTGCGGCCTCAAAGAAGCCACCGGTATGTAGCCGAGATGCTCGCCGAGGTTCTCCACGATGAGTTCGCCCGACGTCAGCACTCGTTTCAGCGCTTCCCACGACATGAACTGACGGAGGACGTTTTCCGCCTCCAGCAACAGATATCCGCCGCATGCTTTTTGCAGCGCGCCGGCCTTTATCCTGTGAAAATCCGTGTAAAGGTAACCCTGGCGGCTTTCGTACTCTATCTTGCCGACCAGATTGTAATAGGCCGGGTTCGTCTCCCGGATAACGGGAGCGCCCTGTTCAGGATCGTTGGAGACGAACACGTTCACCGTGAACCTGCCGAAATCTATATCCGCGTTTTCGTCCCTCGCTGCTGTGACGAACATTCCGTAGTTGTCGATGACGTCCTCGGCCAGCTTGTCCATCCAGCTGGAAAGTTTCCCGCCGCCGGGGAATTTCTCCCTGAGTTCGGTCAAGATCGGCTGGATGGCGGCGCGGCATATCTCCCCGTCCAGTTCCTTGATCTTTTCCTTGAGTTCTTTCTCCCTCTCCCGCATCGTTCGGAGTGTTTCGAGGGTGTGGGCCGCGATGTCGTCGGATTTTTTCTGTATCTCCGACTGCTCGTCCTCGGAGAGTTTCTCGAATTCCTCAGGCTGCATCTCCCTCGTGATCAACTCGGGGTTCCGCTCTGGGCTCTCTTCCTCGGCATGCTCCGTTTTTGCGGACGCTTCCTTCACCAGGGGCAAATTGACGAACCCCTGCGGAGTCCTCTTGATGGAGAAATTTTTCTCGGCGGCGTACGCGCGCAGGGACTCCATCAGTTCGCCCACGCTTTCCTGAAACGACTTAACCAGCGCCGCTTTGCTGTCCTCATATTCGCTGTTGTCGAAAGCCTTGCCCAGATTTACCTTGAGGTCCTCGACCAGGTCCTCCACGGCGGACGCCAGTTTTTTGCCGTATCCTGCCGGCAGTTGTATCGCAAGCGGTTCGCCGGGTTCGTCAAAATTATAGACATATATCCAGTCGTCAGGAGCCGGCATCAATGCCGCGCGTTCTTTGATCTCGCGCAGGGCGTAAGTGGTCCTGCCGCTGCCCGGATTGCCCACGACAAAGAGGTTATAACCTCTTCTGTCTACCGCCAGAGCGTAAGAAATGGCGCCGACCGCCCTGCTTTGGCCGATGAGTTGTTCGTTGCATTCCAGCTCTTCCGTGGTCGCGAAACCTAAAGAAGCGATGTCGGTTCTCTTTCGCAATTTTTCGAGCGGTACCCTGTTTGATTCGGTGACTCCCATCTATAAATCCTCCTGAATATAAAACAGGAGACGATCTCTATCGTCTCCCGCCTTGATATTCCGTCCTCTCGGCCTTGCCCTACAGGAGCTCATCCGACAGTATTTTTCTCAAAAAAGCCTGCTGCACCGCCACAATAAAACTAGATCTTCACAACGTCGGAAGCCTGCGGCCCCTTTGTGCCCTGCGTGATCTCGAAGGAGACCTTCTGTCCCTCGTCCAGCGTCTTGAAACCGTCACCTTGAATTGCGCTGAAGTGAACGAATACGTCACTTCCCTCGTCGGTCGTGATGAAACCGTAGCCCTTTGTTGCGTTGAACCATTTTACTGTGCCGTTACTTTTCAAATCATGTTGCCTCCCAACAAGACGTTATCGCCGGTTCTACCCGACTTGAGAACAATAGTTGATTCCTGCTGTTCTGTCAAGGTTTTTAGATAACATTCAGATCATATTACTGATTAATCTCTTATTTAATTAAATATTTCAGGGATAACCTCTAAATATAATGGAAATATTTTGAAAACAATCGGTTTCTGAAAATTTTTAACATTTTATGTTCCTCAAAAAAAACGGCACTTTCAACTTGATTTATTATGATTTGAACATTTGAGCCTTAAATGTATCGCACAGCTTAACACTACAACGAACATAAGATTTTTAGCCCTGTATTTATGTGGGTTCCAAAAATTATACAGGATTATGGAACCCTGATCTTATGGTTCTACAGATTCTCATGTTCGTTGTAGTGTT
>JAITRO010000032.1 GCA_031288335.1 Synergistaceae bacterium
TTTGTCCTCCGCCTGCCCTTCGCCCATATGTCGTAGATCACCGCGAGCGCTATTATCGCGCCGCGGACTATCTGCTGCACGTAGCTGTCCACTCCGGTGAGGTTCATGATGTTGTCGAGAAAACCCACTATGAAAGCTCCCGCCAGCGTGCCGGCAGCCGTCCCTATGCCTCCGGAAAAGCTGGTGCCTCCGATGATGGCCGCGGTCAAAGCCTGAAATTCGAAGTTTATGGCCCCATTGGGGAGGCCCGCGTTGACGCGGCTCATGAAAAGCACGCCCGCGATCCCGACCAGAACGCCGTTAAACAGAAACGCCTTGTATTTGACGCGTCCCACGGCTATGCCGGACGCGACGGCGGCTTCCTCATTGCCCCCAATCGCGTATATCGACCGTCCGAATCTGGTGTGCCGCAAAGTGTACCACGTGACAGCGAATATACAGACCATAAATATTATGGGGGTGGGAATGCCGGCTATGCTGCCCTGTCCGAACACCACAAAGTCGCCGAGCCGCAGGATGTTCTGCCCTTTCGTGTAGAGCAGCGCCGCGCCGCGCGCCATAGTCTGCATAGCGAGGGTGGCGATAAAGGGCGGCACCTTGAAGTTGGTCACCATCATCGCGTTCACGATATTACAGGCCACGCCGGTGGCAACCCCGACCGCAAAGGACAGCGCCAGCGCCGCCCATACCGGGACCGACGCCGCGACGGCGCCCTTGAATGAGGCGACCGCCAGCACACCGGATAGGGCAATCACGGAACCGGCCGACAGGTCAAGCATGCCGCATATTATGAGTATGGTCTCCCCAAACGCCAGTATCGTCGTCACGGACAACTGCCGCGATATATTCGAGATGTTGGTTATCGAAAGAAAATTCGGGTTCGCCAGGGAACATATGACGAACAAAAAAGCCAATACCATGAAAATGCTGTATCGCTGCCCGGCCGAACGCCACGCCGCACCGATTCTACGCTGCTCCATACGCGTACCCCCTTGCACTGTCCATAGCGCCTATTGCGTATTTCATTATGGTCTCCTGAGAAAATTCACACCTCTTCAATTCGCCGGTGACAGTTCCCTGGCTCATCACGTATATGCGGTCGCACATGCCCAAGAGTTCCGGCAATTCCGACGACACCATCACTATCGCCTTGCCGTCCTTCACCAGCTCCGTCATCAGGCGGTATATCTCGTATTTCGCGCCTACGTCAATGCCGCGCGTCGGTTCGTCCAGTATCAGTATGTCCGGGTCGCGCAGCATCCACTTCGCCAGCAGCACTTTCTGCTGATTGCCGCCGGAAAGGGAACCCATCGGCGTCTCCAGCGACGGCGTCTTGACCTTCATTCTGTCGAAAATGCGGCTGACGAGCGCGTTTTCCTCGGATGCATGCAGATACCCGCCGTATATCATGCGTTCCAGACCGGCGAGCGAACAGTTTTCCTTCACGCTCCGCATTGGAACCAGACCATACCGCCTGCGGTCTTCGGAGAGCATCGCTATGCCGTTTTTGATGCTGTCGGCCGGGTGCGTTACGTGCACCGCGCGTCCATGAACCTTCACCGTTCCCCCGCTGATTTCGTCGAGCCCGAACATCGCCCGCACGACCTCGGTGCGCCCCGCGCCCATGAGGCCCGCGAAGCCCACTATTTCACCCCGGCGCGCGTGGAAGGTCACATTCCTGAACGCCTCGCCGGATATGCCGTCCGCTTCCAGAATGACCTCCCCGACCGGCACGGTTTCCTTGGGGTAGCTGTTTTCCAGTCTGCGCCCCACCATCATGGATATCATCGCGTCGACGTCGAATTCCGACGCGGGACGTGTGCCGACCACCCTGCCGTCTCGGAACACCGTTATCTCGTCCGCTATGCGGAATATCTCGTCCAGTTTGTGCGAGATATAAATTATGCTGACGCCGCGCGACTTTAGCGTCAGTATTTTTTCGAACAGCGCCTCGACCTCGCGCTGCGTTATCGCGGAAGTGGGCTCGTCCATTATTATGATGTTACAGTTCCTGGACGCGGCCTTCGTTATTTCGAGCATCTGAATGTCAGAGACGGTCAGATCGCGCAGTTTGGTGTCGGGCAAGTAGGGAAGGCCCTCGGATCGGAGCAGTTTCGTCGTCAACTCGCGAATCGCCCTCCAGTCGATGCGTCCAAACTTGTTCACGGGCCACTCTCCCACGAAAAAATTCTCAGCCACGGTTATTTCCGGAATATAGTTAAGTTCCTGGAAAATCATCGATATGCCGAGACGTCTGGCGTCGGACGGGGAATTTATTCTGACAGGACGTTCGTCGACGTATATCTCGCCGGCATCCGCCTGATAAACGCCGTTTATTATCTTCATGAGCGTGGATTTGCCCGCGCCGTTCTCCCCGCACAAGACATGCACAGAGCCCCGTCTGACGGCGAAGTCTATTCCGTCGAGAGCGGTGACGCCCGGAAACAGCTTAGTTATACCAGCAACCCTGAGCCTAATTTCGTTCGACATTTAAACGCCCCAAACGCGTCGTTGGATTTTTTATATTGATATGCACCGTTTATAAATTATGTATAATAATATAATTGTATGGGCGTTGTGTCAATAAATCGTTGCACTAAGGCACAAGGGACAAAATTTGGGGCTCCGCCTCAAACCCTGGCAGGGAGCAAACTCCCTGCGCCCTTTTCATATTCATAATTTTTCTTTATTTTTTTCTTTCATCCAAGGTGGAGGTTACAGTCCCGCGCTTCAGCTCCTTCATCAGTGTTTCGACCACATCCAACGCCTCCTCGAAATCGGAGACGAGGACGTAGTCGGAAATCTGCGTTATCGCATCGTCTAACGCGTGTTCGGGGCGCATACGGGCAAATTTTTCGAGCATCGCGTCGATTGCGCCTATATCGCGTTCAGCGAGCGCCTCTTTCAGTATCGACAGCTCCTCGATATTGGGCAGGCGTTCCTCCCACGTTTCCTCCGTTTCGCTCCCGCCCTCCACTGGGGGCATATGCCGCCCGGTCGCGGAAATTTTGACCTCGCTCGCTTTCAGCCGGGCGGCGCGCTTTGTTTTCTCGGAAACTTCGTTCCGCGCATCCTGAATTATCGTGCCTGCGCCGTGCTCCTCAGAGCGACGTTTTGTCTCACTCAACCAGACGAGTCCCGCGCACAAAACAAGGACCAAAGAACATGCGAGCAGCACAATCGCCGGTATCACATGAAAAACCACGCTGTAGTAATAGCGCAAGGGAGCGACGAGGCCGAAACGCCATCCGTTCTCCAGTGTGCCGAAAAAACCGATTTGCTTCTCGCCTAAACTATCGATATACGCCACCAGTATATCGCGCCTGGACTGTTCGAGTTTTTCCACGATATTGCCGTAACCAGGCAGCATGTTCATGGGTTTGCCGACGTATTCGTCATCTGGAAACGTCAGCACGTTGAACGAATCGTCGGCTAACAGAGCGTAACCGTTCTCGGCCACTTTGTAGGAACTCACCTGACTGATCACGGAATGAAGCAGGTAATCAAGGGCGACGACCCCGTAACGCCCGCCGTCGTCGTCGTAGATCACCATTGAAACCGTGCCCACTGTCCTTTGCGTGACGGGGTCGAAATATGGTCTCGATTCGAATATGCCGTCTTTAGCTATCGCTCCATCAAGCCAGGGAGTCGCACCGGCCAAGTATAATTCCTCCGGAATACAACTTGTTCCGTCGATGTAATTCCCGTTCAAATAACAGTGCACCGACACGAAACAATCCTTTATATCCTCCTGAACGCGGAAAAGCTCGGTCCATTTTTTTAAGAGACCCTGCAACGCATCCATGGAAACGCCGCCGTCCATTGCCATCTTTACGGACAGAGCCGCATGAGCGAGCGCTGCCTGGTGCGCATGGAGCATACTTCTCAGCGCGTCTTGGCAGCGCCGCATCTCGCTTCGTCCGAGAAGGTCGGCCTGACGCTTCACGAGCGTGCCGACATACATATAACTCGCGAGCGTAATCGCCGCAAGCACCGCGAACGCAAAGAAAAGTCGTTTGTAATTTCCCGCCAAAGTCGTTTTGAATTTCATTTTCTCCCGCTCAGACACGAAAGACTTTATGGAACTCATACGCCGCTCGTATACACGGCGCCCTTTTGATATTATTTTACAATTTTAGTCCCTTGTTATCAAGATTAGGATTAAAATTAAAATTATTAAAACTAAAATAATGATAAATTTAAATTCCTTCGGATCAGAGTCCAAAAAAAAAGCAGCGAGTGGGTAAGTGTCATATCACTTACTCACTCGCTGCTTTAAATTATATCCGGCGGCGACCTGCTCTCCCGCGAGTACCCCTCGCAGTACCATCGGCGCTTGGAGGCTTAACTGCCGGGTTCGGCATGTGGCCGGGTGTTTCCCTCCCGC
>JAITRO010000043.1 GCA_031288335.1 Synergistaceae bacterium
GCTACGGAGGAAGAGGAAGCGGAAAAGCCCTCCAAAATCATCTCCGAGGGCGAAATCCCCAGCCCCGTTAACGTGCCTCCCGGCTGTCCATTCCATCTGCGCTGCCCGCAAAAGAAGGATGCCTGCGGCCGAGACCTGCCGCGCATGAGCGAGGTGCTGCCCGGACATTTTGTATGCTGTCATCTTTATGCCGGCTGAAAACCTCGGCGCTCTGCCCCCTGACAAAAAATCCGGCAGGGAGCAAGCTCCCTGCACCCTCATAAAAATGGAGTGATGGGAACATTGGAATACAACATAGGTATTGAAATGCGCGACGAATATAAATCATTCGAGGCCGCGCTGGGCGCTATGAAACTTGTGAAGGACATTATGCTGGTGAAACAGGGCGAAAATGTCGTCATCACTTACGATTCCTCCACGGATCGCCGCGTCGCCGAAGCGGCCGCCAACGCCGCCTATATTGCAGGGGCCGTGCCCACGCTGATTTGCTATCCCACATCCAAACATTCTTACGGCGACCCGCCGCCGCCCGTAGGCGCCGCCGTCGGCAAGGCGGACGTGTGGATCGAGTTTGCCTACGTCAGCGTAATGCACTCGCCGGCCTATCGCCAGGCCGTCGACGTAAACGGGGCGCGTTATATTTGCCTGCTGGGCATGGATGTGGAAATGCTGGTCAACACCATCGCGAACGTGGACGTGGACACGGTGGTGGAATTCGGCGAATTTTTGAAGGCGCGGTTCGAGAGGGCAAAGGATATTTTGATCACGAGCCGGGAGGGGACGAACCTGCGCGGAAACCTGGGCGGACGTATTGTACGCCACTCCGGGCAGAAAGCCACAAAAAAAGGGTATCCTGTCATGCTGGGCGGACAGATCAGTTTCTGCCCCCTGGAGGAGACCATCGAGGGCACGCTTGTGTTCGACGGGGCGATATTTCCTCCCGCAAGCCTGGGCATTTTAAAAAACAATGTGGTCCTGGAACTGAAAAAAGGCAGGGTGACGGATTTCTCGGGCGAAGGGGACGACTGGAGGATCTTCAAACGCTGGATCGAGAGCTTCAACGACGAAAATATGTACCGGCTCGCCCACTATTCGTTGGGTTTCAATCCCGGCGTCACAAAATCCACAGGAAGGATTGTGGAGGATGAAAGGGTATTTGGCTGCGCGGAATTCGGAATCGGCAGCCAGGGCATCGCAATCGGCGGCCTGCACTGGAGCGCCGCTTCCCACACCGACGGCACCGTTCTGCGCCCCACAATCGTTCTCGACGGCGATCTCTTCGAGGAGAACGGCGTCTATAAGGACAAAGAAGCCATAGAGTTTTGCAGGCGGCTCGGCGCCGCTGGATATTAGTATTGGGGCGTGTTGCACGTCCCGGCGTAATATGCGTATATTGTATATCAAACCGACAAATAACAGCGGCGAAAACCTGAAAATCAAGGCATACTTGGATGCTTACAGAGAGAGCGGCGTCCAGGTGGAAGTGCGGAACACGGCGACAGGACCGAAACATTTGGAATCCCCTTATTACGAGGCCGTCGCCGGGCCGGAGATACTGCGGATGGTGCGGGAGGCGGACGGCGAGGGGTTTGACGGGGCAGTCATCGGATGTTTTTACGATCCCTGCCTGCACGCTGCCAGGGAGATAGCGTCTCACATGATCATAACGGCTCCCGCCGAGTCCTCCATGCATCTGGCGGCCATGTTCGGGCGCGCGTTTTCGATTATCATCGGCCACGACAAATGGCGGCTCGTGATGGATGAAAACGTGAGAAAATATGGATTTTCCCACAAATTGGCTTCCTTCAGGAGCATAGGACTGGGCGTCCTGGAGTTCCACAAGGATCCAGCATATACGGCGCGAAAGATGAGAGAGGAGATCGCGAAAGCGATACGCGAAGACCTGGCGGAAACCGTCATCCTCGGTTGTACCATGCAGTACGGCTTTTTCAAGGAATTGCAGGAAGAGTTCGGGATTCCAGTCATAGATTCCATGCTGGCCGCGTTCAAATACGCGGAAATGCTGGCGAATGTGCGGGACAAAACCGGGTGGCAGACCAGCAGGATTTCCGGCTACAAGTCCCCGGATCCGGACGAAATGCGCGAATGGGGGCTGTAAGAAACGTGCGGAAAGTCAGCGCGACGGATGTGCGCGCTATTATCTCCATTATCTCGCAATCGACACCAGCAGCTGTTCAACTATTGCGGCAAATGCGGGATCGGTTCTTTTTCGCGGGTAATCGAGGTCGATTTTTACCCGGCACACGATTTCGCCTTCGTCCAAAACCACTATCCGCCGCGACATCGCTACTGCCTCGTCGACGTCGTGCGTGACGAACAGGATGGTTTTCGCTTCGGTCATGTACAGGTTCAATATCTCCTCGCGCAGGGCGTTCCGCGTGAAGTAGTCGAGAGCGCCCAGGGGTTCGTCCATCAAGATCAGTTCCGGCTCGCGGCAGAGCGCGCGGCCCAAAGCGGCGCGCTGCGCCATACCTCCCGAGAGCGCGCTGGGATAAGCGTCCTTGTAATCCAATATCCCAAGCATTTCCAGGAGCGCGCGGGCACGTTTCAACGGCAGGTTCTTTCTGCCCAGAGGTTTATAGGGAAAGACCACATTTTCCTCCACAGTGAGCCACGGCATCAGCCTCGGCTCCTGAAAGACCATGCCGATCCTCGGCTTGCGTCCGTCCGAATATTTTATCTCGCCCGACGTTTGGGATGAAAGTCCGGCCACGAGCCGCAAAAAAGTCGTCTTACCCGAGCCGCTCCTGCCTATTATCGACACGAAGTCGCCCCGTTCGGCAGATAGCGAAAAATCGCGCAGAGCGACCTTAACCGATTCGCCGAGCGGGTATTCTTTACGGAGTTTCGAAACCTCAAACCACGCCATCTTTTTTACCGTAGGAGGTAAAGCGGGTCGTGAGGCACGAGAGCGAGACGTCCATCAGCGAACCGAGGCAGCCTATCGTCAAGATGCCAACCATTATCACGTCGGGTCGCGAAAGCTGTTCGGCGTCCAAGATCATATACCCCAGCCCTGACGACGCCGCGACGAGTTCGGCCGCGATGAGCGAACGCCAACTGTACCCCAGGCCAAGCCTCATCCCCGTCAGAACGTAAGGCAGCGCTGATGGAAAGATAACATATCTTAGCTCCTGCGCTCTGCTGTAACCAAAGGCACGGGCCACCTCGACGAGTCTTTTGTCGCATTGGATCACGCCCTGAACCGTGTTCAAAAAAATTGGAAAGAAGGTCGCCATGACGATGATGACGAGCTTCGACGCTTCGCCGATCCCGAACCACAATATCAGCATCGGAATGGTCGCCATCGGAGGAATGTGGCGGATAAATTCGAACGTCGGCGAGAGCGCCCTCAGCATTGGCCTGTATATTCCGCATGCAAATGCCGTCGCGAGAGCCACGAGCGCCGAAAACGAAAAACCCTTGAGTATCCGCAGGATGCTTGCGCAGATGTTTTCCGCAAGCTCGCCGGTCGCGAGAAGCGAAATGAAAGATTTCATCACGACCGTCGGTCCTGGCAGAAGGAACGCGCTCCACCAACCCGATTTTGAACCCCATTGCCATAGGATCAGCACGATTATCGGTATCGCCGCTCCGATGTTCCACAAAAAAGCCGCCGCCCGCGTAGCTTTGCCGGCATATTTCCCAAGCAAAATCATCTCCGTCCGCGTTTTTTGTCTGGCAAAACCTTGAGGCTCTGCCCCAAACCCCGCCGGGGAACGAGTTCCCCGGACCTCTTTTTATTATATGAGGGTGCAGGGAGCTTGCTCCCTGCCGGGGTTTGGGGCGGAGCCCCAAGGTTTTTCAGTTGTCCGCAGGCGGCGTTGATATGTCCGCCGCGCGTAATCCTGATTTCCGATTCGAAACCGGCCGACCTCAGCACGCTTTGAAAGCGCAGCACATTTTGCTCGGGGCTTCTCTCGTATCCGCCCGGATTCACGTTGCCGGGAATGAGGTTCACATAAGAATGAAGACCGTGCAGCAGCCTCACGAGTTCTCTCGCGTTGGCCACCGAATCGTTGACGTCCTTGAAAAGTGCGTACTCTATCGTCACCCTGTCCCCGGCAGCTCTCTGATACGCATGAAGGGCGGCCATCAGGTCTTTTAATGGGTAGAGAGAATTGCACGGAACGAGTTCGTTCCGCAGATCGTCGTTCGCCGCGTGAATCGAGACGGCGAGACGCACGGCAAGGCCGCTCGCCGTCAGAGCCTCTATCCCCGGCACTATCCCGGCGGTCGAGATCGTCATGCGCCGAATGCCCAATCCGCGCATGTTCGGCGCGTTCAAAATCCGCACCGCCCCCAGCGTGGCATCGGCGTTGAGGAACGGCTCGCCCATTCCCATGAAGACGGCGCTGCTGATCTCTTTCCCCGCCGCGCGCTCCATCGCGATAAATTGTCCGGCGATCTCGGCAGCCGAGAGGCTGCGCTCGAAACCGCCCGCGCCGGTGGCGCAGAACGGACATCGCACGGGACACCCGGCCTGCGTGGAGATGCAGGCGGCGAGGCGCGGCCCCATTTTGAGGAGCACCGTCTCCACGGCGGCGCCGTCTTTCATCTTCGCCAGATACTTTTTCGTGCCGTCGGACGCCCCGGCCGCGTCGGATATTTCGAGTAACGAGAAGTCGACGGCACTCGCGATGCGGGCGCGCAATTCCTTGCTGAAATCGGTCATCGCCTCCGGCTCCCACACGCCGCGTTTCCACAGCCACGCGCACATCTGTTTGGCGCGAAAGCGCGGCTCTCCCAGATCTGAGAAATACTCCTCCCAGTCGCCGTACGATTTGTCAAACGCGGATTCGAGTTCCATAAAGCCTATGCCTCGATGCTTTTATATAACGGGAACGAGGAACTCAGGTCCGCCATGCGGGCACGGACTGAGCGGATTACAGAACTGTCTTCGGGTTTCGAGAGCACTTCGTCGATCGCGCGCGCTATCTCGCGCATCTCATTTTCCTTCATGCCCCGCGATGTCACGGCGGCCGTGCCTAGACGAAGGCCGCTCGTCACTGTGGGTTTCTCGGGGTCGAAGGGAATCGCGTTCTTGTTGGAGGTGATGCCCGCTTTCTCCAGCACGCGCTCGGCTGCTTTGCCGGTGATGTTCTTCGGCCTGAGGTCGAGCAGCATGAGATGATTGTCGGTGCCTCCCGAGACCAGCCTGAAAGCGCAGGCTTGCAGCGCTCGCGCCATTTCGGCGGCGTTTTTGACGACTTGCCGCGCGTATTCCCCGAACGCGGGCTCTCCGGCAAGTTTGAAACATGTCGCCTTGGCAGCTATCGCCTGAAGCAGGGGGCCGCCCTGTATGCCTGGGAAGACCGTCTTGTCGATGAGATGCGAGTATTCCTTCGTGCACAGGACGAAAGCGCCCCTCGGGCCGCGAAGGCTTTTTTGCGTGGTGGACGTCACAAAGTGCGAGTGCGGCGTCGGGTTTTCGTGCGCGCCGCCCGCGACGAGCCCGGCAATATGAGCCATGTCGGTCATCAGAAGAGCGCCGGCCTCGTCGGCTATCTTCCTGAAACGCGCGAAATCTATGGCTCTGGGATAAGCGCTCGCACCGGCAACGATGACCTTGGGACGCGACTCGCGGGCGAGCCGCGCTACTTCGTCGTAATCGATGGTCTCGGTGTCGCGGTTCACTCCATAAGAGACGACATGGTAAATTTTTCCGGTGAAGTTCATCGGGTGCCCGTGAGACAGGTGACCGCCCTGGTCGAGCTTCATGGCGAGCATCGTGTCCCCCGGGTTCATGACGGCAAAATAGACGGCCTGATTCGCCGTCGTCTCGGCGTGAGGCTGAACGTTGGCGTGTTCCGCGCCAAAGAGGCTCTTTGCCCGCTCGATCGCTATTTCCTCTATCTGTTCGACGAATTCGCAGCCTCCGTAATATTTTTTGTGGGGATATCCCTCAGCGTATTTGTTGGTGAGAATGGAGCCCTGCGCTTCCATTACCGCTCTCGGCACAAAATTTTCCGACGCGATGAGTTCGATATGCGTTCTCTGACGATCGAACTCCTTCCCTATGAGCGCGTCGATCTCGGGGTCAATTTCGCCGAGCGAGGCTTCCATTATTTCGTCATTGACATTCATCCTGAACATTCCTCCGCAAAATATTTTTTCATGCGGAGAAAATTATAACCTCAAAAGGCGCATCTTTGTACTTTGTAGAAAACCGTCAAACCATAAACAAAACCTCAGCCTCCGCCCGCTGTACTGCAACCCAAGGTTTTGATCCTGTGGTTTAAGGTTTTTATCTCCCTATTGACAGGATTGATCGGCATGTTATTATTCCAGTAATAACTGAATTTTTTTTATTTTCTGCTTATTTTTTCATGATAATCATATCGAATAAATTGACGCAACGGGTGCGGACGAACGTCAAAAACTCGAAGGCGAAGTTTGACCCGCTCCGTTATGTTATATTCTATACGAAAGGGGGAGGCCACATGCGAATCGCAACCGATATAGGCGGTACATTCACGGACCTTGTGGCTTTGGATGAAGGAGGCAAACTATTTACTATCAAAGGGGACACAACACCTCCGGATTTTGAACGAGGGATAATCGAAACGCTCACGGCGAGCGCCGTAAACACCGCCGATGTCGCGGCATTCATTCACGGCACCACGACTATCATCAACGCCATTACGGAACGGAAGGGCGCGAAGACGGGCCTGATCACGACGAAAGGGTTCAGGGACGTGCTCGAAATCGCGCGCTGCAATCGTCCGGATTTATTCAATCTGGTATTTGCCAAACCGAGTCCTTTTATCCCGAGATATCTGCGCCACGAAATCGAAGAACGCATATCAGCGGACGGAGACATCATCGTTCCTCTCAATCGGCGCGATATTGAGAATGCCGTGGCGGCTCTCAAAAAAGACGGCGCGGAAGCGATTGCCGTTTGTTTCATTAACTCTTATGCCAATGACGCGCATGAACGCGAAACAGCCGGGTATATCGCCGAACTATGGCCGGAAGTCTTCGTGTCATACTCCGGACAGATTACGCGGGAATGGCGTGAATACGAACGTACATCGACAGTGGCGCTGAACGCGTACGTCGGGCCGGTCGCCTCGCTATACGTGCATAATCTGGAGAACAGACTGCGGGAAACGGGGATCGTATGCGGCAAATACATCATGCAGTCGAACGGCGGTTCCACTCCCTTCAGAGGCGCCGTCACGGCCCCGATAAACATGGTGGAATCAGGCCCTGTCGCCGGAGTTTTTGGGGTTGCCATTCTGGGAAAGTTACTTGGCGAAAGCCGGCTTATTTCCTTTGACGTCGGTGGTACTACCGCCAAATGCTCGCTTATCGACAATGGAGAGGTGAAGATAACTACAAATTATCGTGTGGAACGGACCGACCGTTACGCGGGTTACCCGATAATGACGCCTGTCGTCGATATTGTCGAAATAGGCAATGGGGGCGGTTCTATCGCATGGATCGACGATACCGGTTCGCTCAAAGTCGGTCCGAAATCCGCCGGCGCTCTGCCCGGGCCGGTTGCGTACGGTAAAGGAGGGACGGAACCAACCACGACTGACGCGTGTCTCGTGGCGGGACGCCTTTCGCCCGTCAACTTTGACCGCCCGGTGAATATTGAGGCGGTGAAGGCCGCATTGACGGAGCGTGTCGGGAAATATCTCGGCCTGGACGCGGAAGAAACGGCAGTGGGAGTCATTCGCGTGGCGGAAGCCAATATGCACAACGCCTTGAAGCTCATTTCCGTGCGCCGGGGATATGACCCGCGCAATTTTACTCTGGTAGCCTACGGAGGCGGCGGGCCCATGCACGCGAGCGCATTGGCCCGTGAACTGGGCATAGGAAAAATCGTGATCCCCGTTTGTGCGTCCGTATTCTCCGCGTGGGGTATGCTGATGACGGACATACGACACGATTACATTCATACGAATATCAGTCCTCTGGACGAAACGTCATCGGAAGATTTGACGGATATGTGGAAATCCCTCGCGGCACAGGCCGCCGGAGAACTCGATTCACAGGGTATTCCCGAGGACAAACGTCTTTTTTCATACTACGCGGACATGCGTTACGCACAGCAGGAACACGCTGTAAAGGTGCAGGTTCCGCCGCCGCCGTGGGATTCCAACGCCAAGGACGAGATAGTGAGCCGTTTTCACGCGGCCCACGAACATTACTACACATTCCGGCTGGAGGGAACCCCGGTGGAAATTGTGAACCTCCACTTGGCGGTTCACGGCCTTATGGATAAACCGAATCCCGGTGAGATAAAAAACGAAGAGATACCGTTAGCAAATCTGGTAAAAGAACGTCGGCGCGTATATTTTTCGGGAGACGCCTGGCAGGATGCGCCGGTATATGATATGGGCGCGTTATTTGCCGGAGCCGTTATCGACGGCCCCGCCGTCGTCGAGGAAAAAGCGGCGGCGACGCTGGTTGAACGCGGGCAGAAATTGACCGTGGACGTATACGGCAACCTGATTTTGGAGACGGGGGTGAAGTGATGCGCGATATTACTTTTCGCGGATCGGACAACGAGAAGCAGGATTCAGTCACGCTGGATATCGTAAAAGATTCTTTGATCGCGATAGGCGAAGAAATGTTCTATGGCTTCGCACAGACGGCCATGAGCCCGATTATCTATGAAACTCTCGATTATGCGAGCGGCATAGCTGCGGCCGACGGCGAACTCCTCACCCAGGGCAACGGCGCTTGCGGTTTCATCGGTCTTATTTCGCCGATGATTTTGGAAATAATCAAAAAATTCGGCAAAGACAGCATGAAGCCGGGGGACGTATTCATCATCAACGACCCCTATATGGGCGGCGGAACGCATCTTTCGGATATCGGCATGGTAATGCCGGTTTTTTACGGCGGCGATATTATCGCGTTTGTTGGTAATAAAGCGCACTGGGTCGACGTGGGAGGGGCGAATCCCGGCTCTTTCACCACTGACAGCGAGGAAGTGTTTCAGGAAGGCATACGTTTTACCGGAGTGAAAATCGTGGAAGAAGGCCGCCTCAACCCGGCCGTCGCCGACATAATCTCCGCAAATGTGCGTTTCCCGGCGGCATCGAACGGCGATATGTGGGGACAGATAGCGTCATTGCGCACGGGTTTTAACAGGCTGACGGAGTTATGCGGCAAGTACGGCGCGGATACCGTCCTGCGTTCCATGAAGCGGCTTATGGATCAGGGTGAAATGGCTGCGAAAGCTCGTCTTGAAGAAATGCCGAAAGGCGTTTTCGAAGCCGAGAACCTGATGGATGATGACGGGCGCGGCAACACCGTACATATCAAGGTAAAAGTGACGATCACCGATGAAGAATTTCTCGCTGATTTCAGCGGAAGCAGCCCTCAAGTGACAAGTCCGGTGAATACCGGTTACAGCTCACTCTGCGCGGGAGTGCGCGTGGCTTTTATGTCCATAGTGAATCCGGAACTTGCCGTCAACGACGGAGTGTTCCGAAACTTACGGGTGATCGCGGAGCGGGGCTCAGTGTTGATGTGTAACGCACCGGCGCCGACGTCGTGCTATTACGAGAGTATGATCTACGCCTGTGACACGATATGGAAAGCGCTGGCGCCGGTGTTCCCTGAATATTTGGGCGCCGGGCATCTGCTCAGCGTGTGCGCCGTCATATTGACCGGATTGCATCACAAGACGGGCCGGCCTTTCCTTATCGTGGAACCTTCCGGCGGCGGTTGGGGCGCTTCTATGGGAAAGGATGGGGAGGTAGGTCAATTTTGCGTCGGAGACGGCGAGACATATAATGTGCCTGTGGAGATGGCGGAGACGCGGTATGGCATACGTATCGACGAATACAGCTTACATACGGACGGCAAGGGCGCGGGAGAATTCCGCGGCGGTTCGGGCTGTGTAAGATCATATCGCGCGCTGACGGACGGTCAGTATTTTTCGGCGTCTTTCGGGCGCAGCAAATTTCCGGCCTGGGGCGCTGGGGGCGGACAGGACGGCAGTTACAACTACTTCGAGTTTCATCGTGCGGATGGCTCTGTAGAAGGTCCAATAGGCGTAGCCGCGCGTATTCTCATGAATAAAGACGATGTGGTGCGCATGGTGACTTGTACCGGAGGCGGATACGGAGATCCGAGGAAACGCGATATACAAAAGACAGCGTGGGACGTCCGAAATGGTTTTGTGTCGGTTCGCCAGGCAAAAGAGAATTACGGCGTCATCGTCGATCTGAATACCTTTGAAGCGCATCGATAAGCCATCTTATGAGGAAAATGGTCATATAAAGACCACTGTTGTCAATTTAACACTACAACGAACATGAGAATCTGTAGAACCATAAGATCAGGGTTCCATAATCCTGTATAATTTTTGGAACCCACATAAATACAGGGCTAAAAATCTTATGT
>JAITRO010000082.1 GCA_031288335.1 Synergistaceae bacterium
GGCATAACGGTTTTTTACGGCGCTTTCATGCTCGTCTGCACGCTCATAATGGATATCGTTTACGCGCTGATAGACCCGCGCGTCCGGTTTCACAAGTAGGGACGCCGCGATGAGAATAAGAATGACCGGGAAGAAATTCGACATGTTCCCCGAGCGGAGTGGAGACATCTGGGGCGACGACATACCGGCCGAGTTATTCGAACCCCTGTCGGAGGAATGCCGCGAATCCGACGCCATAAACCGGGAGAGCATGTCATACTGGGGACAGGCGCGGGCGAAAATGGCCGCCGATCCTCTCGCGATGGCGGGGCTTGTCGTCATAGCGCTGATGGTACTGTTTGCCATATTGGGCCCTCTCATAAGGCCCTTCCCATACGACGAGCAGAACTATTCCGCCATAAATCAGACGCCGAACGCGGAACACTGGTTTGGTACCGACAAGTTCGGCCGCGACCTGTTCGTGCGTGTCGCCTATGGGGCGCGGATAAGCCTGGCGGTCGGCATCGTGGCCGCGTTCGTCAATGTTACCATCGGGGTGATTTACGGGGGCGTCTCGGGCTATCTGGGCGGAACCGCGGACATGATAATGATGAGGATAGTCGACATCATGGACACGATACCGACTCTGCTTTATATAATTCTCGTGATGATATTTCTCGGATCAAACGTGCGGAGCATCATAACGGCCCTCTGTCTGTCGTACTGGCTCAACACGTCGCGCATGGTGCGGGCGCAGGTTCTGTCGATCAGGACGCAGGATTTTGTCATGGCGGCCCGTGTCGCCGGAGAGAGCGGTTGGCGCATACTGACCCGGCACATGATACCAAACAGCATAGGGCCTATAATCGTCATGGTGACTTTTTTGATACCGCAGGCGATCTTCTACGAGGCGTTTCTGAGCTTCATCGGGATCGGCATAGCCGTTCCCGTGGCTTCGTGGGGAACCCTCGCCAACGATTCGCTCTCCAATATGAACATGTATCCGCATCTGACGATATTTCCGCTCGTCGCCATAAGCCTCACGATATTCGCCTTCAATTTCGTCGGCGACGGCCTGCGCGACGCGCTCGATCCCAGGTTGAAGCGCTGATGCCGGTAATCACGCCATGAGCGGTGACGCGCTTCTTCACATAAAAAACCTCAGAACGAGCTTTCTCATGTCGGATGGCGTGGTGCAGGCGGTGCGGGGCGTTGACCTCTCCGTAAAAAGAGGGGAATTTCTGGGCATAGTGGGCGAGAGTGGCTGCGGAAAGAGCGTCACGATGCTGTCGGTCATGGGTTTATTGCCCGATAACGCGGCGATAAAAGCCGACACGCTGACGTTTGACGGCAAAGATCTGCTCAGCGCGTCGCCGCGCGAAATGCGCTCCATTCACGGCGACGAAATAGGGATGATATTTCAGGATCCTATGACCAGCCTTGACCCTCTCTTCACGATAGGTAATCAATTGATGGAACCGCTCAGGATACACAGGAAGATGAGCGCAAGCGAGGCCGAACGCAGAGCCGCCGAAACGCTGGAGATGGTGGGGATATCGAGCCCGGCGCAGAGGCTGAAGCAGTACCCGCACGAATTTTCCGGCGGAATGCGCCAGCGCGTGATGATAGCCATAGCCATGAGCTGCAGTCCGAAACTGCTCATAGCGGACGAACCTACGACCGCCCTCGACGTGACGATTCAGGCGCAGATACTCGAACTGATGAAGGACATGAAGGAAAAATCCGGAACGGCAGTGGTGCTGATAACCCATGACCTCGGCGTCATAGCCTCGGTATGCTCCCGCGTCGTGGTTATGTACGGAGGGCTGATAATGGAGGAAGGGGAGTGCGGGGACATTTTTTACGACCCGTTGCATCCATATACGAAGGGGTTGCTCGCGTCAGTATCCGGCATGGGATCGGGGGAGAAGAAAAAGCTTGTCCCGATACCGGGCAGTCCTCCTGATCTGATGAATCCTCCGGACGGATGCCCCTTTGCGGCGAGGTGTGCGTTCGCGATGAAAATCTGCGCCGCGGCAACGCCCAAGCTCACGAACAGAGGCGGTCGCCTGGCGGCCTGCTGGATGTTGCGGAGGAAGCTAACGGCATGAACGGGGAACTGCTTAAAATCAGCGATTTAAAAATGTATTTCCGGGTCAGGGACGTCTCGTCGTGGCTTGGCGCTCATCGCAGCCTCAAAGCGGTAGACGGCGTCTCCTTCGGCATAGGGCGAGGCAGGACATTTGGACTGGTCGGCGAGAGCGGCTGCGGAAAGACCACTGTCGGCAGAACGGCGCTGCGCCTCTACCGCCCCACCGACGGATCGATTATCTTCGACGGCGCCGACATTGCCGGTCTCTCCGACAAGGAATTCTTCCCTTATCGCCGAAAAATGCAGATGATATTTCAAGACCCCTTCACGTCGCTCGATCCCAGGCAGACTGTGGGAGATATAATCGGCACGCCCCTGACGGTTCACCATCTCGTGTCGAATCGCTCCGAGCGCGCTGAACGCGTCAAGGAGCTTATCAATATGGTCGGGCTTCGGAGCGACCATATCGGCAGATACCCGCACGAGTTTTCCGGAGGCCAGAGGCAGAGGATAGGCATAGCCCGCGCGCTTGCCACCATGCCGGAATTCATAGTGTGCGACGAGCCGGTGAGCGCGCTCGATGTGTCCATTCAGGCGCAGATAATCAATCTGCTGGAAGAATTTCAGGAGAAATTCGGCATTACATATCTTTTCATCTCCCACGACCTCTCGGTCGTGCGTCATATTTCGCACAGGGTGGGCGTGATGTACCTCGGCAGACTGGTCGAGGCGGGCGAGGTGAACGAGCTTTATGAAAACATGCTGCATCCGTACACCAAATCGCTGATGTCCGCCGTTCCGGCGGCGGATCCCGAAGCGGCGAAAACCCGCCGCAGAATAATACTCGAAGGCGACGTTCCGTCGCCTCTCGATCCTCCGTCCGGCTGCCCGTTCCGCACCAGATGCCGTGAAGCCTCGGCCGTGTGCGCGGAGCAAACCCCGCCCCTCGTGGACGTCCGCTCCGGTCACATGGCGGCATGTCACAAGCTATCTATAAAGGGGTAACTATTAACTATTCCTGCCATCGTTCGGTGGTTTCTCTATTTTGAGGTTCATTCGTTCAGGAAATCGGCGATGTGGAGGTGGCGGACTCCGTCCACGCCATCTCCGCACAAATCGTCCATCGACAGGACGTATTTCGGGTAGTTGTCCTTTATAGCGAGAAGCGGCGAAAATTCCCTGTCGAACGTAGCTCCGGAACCACCGACAAGATAAGCGACCTGGACGTATATCCTTTCGCCGCCTCGTTCCCCGATGAAATCCACTTCGCTGTCGCCGAGTTTCCCGACATACGCTTTATAGCCGCGGCGTTCAATCTCGTGCATTACGATATTTTCCAGTATGCCCGATATTATCCTGTCTTTGTATCCAAGCGCCGCGTATATCAGTGAATGGTCGGCGACGTAAAATTTTTCCATGGTTTTCAGTATCTCCCTGCCTTTTATGTCATACCGGGATACGCGCGACACGACGAAAGCGCTCTCCAGCGCGGCAAGATAATTGTAAACCGTATCTATATCCAATTTTCTGCGCTGACTTTTAAAATAATCAGCGATATTTTTCGCGGAAAACGTATTTCCCAAGTTATCGAACACATATTTGACGATTCTATCCAGCATATCTATATTCCTTATATTATGGCGCTGTATTGTGTCCCTCAGCAGGACGGACGTGTAGATATCGCGCACGATTCTGTACGCGTCCTCGTATTCACAATCGTAAGTGTTGGTTATCGGAAACCCGCCGCCTCGCGCGAATTTTTCGAACTCACGGCGTATGTCCCGACACGGCGCGCCGGTTCTCGATTCCTTGAAAGCCAGAAATTCCTTGAAGGACAGCGTCTTGAC
>JAITRO010000083.1 GCA_031288335.1 Synergistaceae bacterium
CCCCTTATCTCGAATTATGGAAAAAAACGCCGCAAAAATCGTCGGACTACTCGTCAGGAGTCCTGTTGTGCTGGGAAAAGGCCATGGGATATCAGTTCGCTTTCGACGAACGCGAGGAATTGGTCTGGATAAAGGGCTCGTTCCCGGAGGAACACTATCTGGCGCCCGTCGGAAACTGGGATGCTCATTCGGACTGGAAGGAAATTATCGAGGCGAGATTCGGCCGCAAGGCGAAATTTCAGCTCGTCCCGGAAAAACTCCTGGATATCTGGAGCGCGCAGATGGGCAAAGCGGCGACGGCTGAGGAAAACCGCGCGAGCTGGGAGTATCTGCACCCTGTGTCGGAATTGGCTGAATTATCGGGAAATAAATACATGCGCAAACGAAATCGCGTGAACCAGTTCAGAAAACAGAACCCCTACACTTACGCACCGATAATGCCGGAATTACTTCCCCGGATCGTCAAGTTCCAGGAAGAATGGCGCGAATCCTACAGAGAGTTCGGCGGTTTTGAAAGTATAGAGCGCGAGAGCGAGGGAATAATAAACAATATACTCGGCAATTGGGAACATCTGCCGCAGCTCATGGGAGGCGTGATAGAGACAATGGGATCCATCGCGGCGTACACGATAGCTGAGGATGCCGGCGGCGGCATAGTCATGATACATTTCGAAAAAGCCTGCCTCGCCTATAATGCGGCATTCCAGGTTATAAACAAGGAATTTTTGGCCAACGAATGCGGCCTTTTCACCACAGTGAACCGCGAGGAGGACATGGCCGATCCGGGCCTTCGCGACGCGAAGATGTCCTATCACCCCATGGGTTTCGTGAAAAAATACACGGTCAAGATCGGTCTCTAATGCCTTAGAGTTTCTCAATATCCTGAGTTTCTAATGTGCTGAACGGCGTCGGTTTCAACCGACGGCTCCTCTCAGAATCCGGGCAAGTTCCGTCGCGTAATAAGTTATGACGAGATCGCACCCGGAACGCCTCACGGCGGCGTGATATTCCAAGAGCGCCCTCTCCCTGTCCAGGGCACCTGACGATATAGCGGAGCGCAGCATCATGTACTCCCCGCTCACCACATATCCCGCCAAAGGCAGATCGGTTCCGGCGCGCAGTCGGGAGGCGATGTCGAGACATGGCATCGCCGGTTTCACAATGAGCATATCAGCGCCTTCATCGACATCCATGAGGGCGTCGCGTATTATCTCCCTCGGATTGGCCGGCGGGAGTTGGTAGCTTTTTCTGTCTCCGAAGCTCGGAGCGCTGCCGGCGGCGTCGCGGAACGGGCCGTAAAAGGCGGACGCGAGTTTGGCCGCGTAACTGATGATGCCGACGGAACACATCCCCGCGCCGTCGAGGGCGGAGCGTATCGCGCCGACGCGTCCGTCCATCATGTCACTGGGAGCGACGAAATGCGCGCCTTCTTCCGCCTGGCTCAGCGCGGCCTTCGAAAGAAGCTCCAGCGTGACGTCGTTGTCGACGTGCCCGTCCTTCGTCAGATGCCCGCAATGTCCGTGCGACGTATATTCGCACATGCAGGTGTCCGCGATGAGAATTATCTCGGGATATTTGCCGCGCAGTAAACGGAGCGCCCTCTGCACCGGCTGATCAGAGGCGAACGCGCTCGTCCCGTCCGCGTCCTTGTACGTCGGCAGGCCGAAAAGCAAAAAAGCTTTAACCCCGACTGCGATTGCGGGTTCGATGACCTCTGGCGTGCGGCCGACGCTCCAGCGACACACCCCTGGCATCGAGGGAATCGGCTCGGATACGCCTTCGCCCGGACACACGAAGATCGGCAGGATCAAATGCCGCGGTTCGAGCGTGACCTCCGTCAGCATATCCCTGAGCGTAGCGTTCTCTCTTAGCCTTCTCATCCTCACTGCCGGAAAACCGCTCATCTCATCGCCTCCGCTTTTTTCGAGACCGGATTCCACACGACCGACGAGCCCCCGTTAAAATCGCGCGGAGCGCCCGACATCGTGGCCGAATGTTCGGTCACCGCGATATTTCTGAACACTATCCTGAATGGTATCTCGCTCCACTTGATCAATGGATTCGCCCTTTCCATCATCTCTTTCACCAGAAAACCCGGCTGCCTGACGTTCCGGATGTACACCATCGCGTCCTCTATATAGACTCCATCCGGATGAAGACCGAATTTTCCGGAGGCCGAGAGCATGATCTTGAACGTAAACAGGAGCGACGTGGTAAATACCCCCGAGGCCCTGAAACCATCCGAGTTGAACTCCACTTTTAGGTCGGAAAATCCCCTCGACTTGTTTTTCCTGAAATAATCGTTAACGTCGCTCGCGAGCAGGGTTACTTCCCCCCATGAATAGCTGATGATGGACGCAAGGGATTCCGCGTTTCCCTCCGGAACTTCGGAGGATGTCAGCATGGCTTCTATTTTCAGCGTATCCACCCTGACGCCGCCCAGAAAAACTCCGCCGGCTTCGGCGTAAGCACGATTGCCGAGCACTTTCACCGACAACGACTCTGGTTTGAATTCATCGCCCAGTTTTTTCGCCAGCGCCGAGGCCATCTCGAAATCCGTCAGGCCGAAGCATTTGGACGGAACGAACATCGCGGACAGGAAGAGCGCCGCCGCTATAATCATGAATTTGAGACACATTTTGACATTTTTGACATTTTTGATATGTCCGCTTTTTTCCGCAGCCATTCCTATTCACCCCCCAATAATCGAAGAGCCATGCCGGATAATGTTTAAATGATATCCGACAAGACAAGTTCGCGCAACCTCCGCGCAAAATAATCCGCTGGGAAAAGGACTATTTTTTCACAAGGGAGAAAGCCTCATGAAAAAGAACGTATTTTATTCAGCGTCCGCCCACTCTTTGTTATAATCATCATTGATTATCGGAAACTGAATTTGGAGGAGTGGGGCATGTCGAAACTTAAAAACGTTTTTGCGGCGGCGCTTGTTTTTGTCATCGCGGGCGCGATGTCCGCAAAGGAGGCCACTATGGTCGCCAATTCGATGCGGTACGATCCGGCAGAGTCAGTTATCACGGCTTCGGGCAGCGTTCATGTCACTCATCCCGACGGCGAGATTTTCGGCAGCAAAGCCTCCGGCACCGTCGACGGCAGGAATTTCGAGATACACGGCGACGTGAGAGGGCGTTTCAAGGGCAAGGACGGCATACCGGTCAGCCTGAGATGTGCCGACGCTTATTTGAACACGGGAAACGACGGTTTGCATACGCTCACGGCGAAAGGCTCCGCCGCACTGGTCAAGCGCGCCGAAAAACTGTCCGCGGATTCCATAACGTGGAGATCATCGGGCAATCAGTATTCCGCTCTTGGCAATGTTTTGGGGGATTTCGAGACGTACTCCGTCAACGCGGATGCCGTTTCGCGGGACGGGCGGATTTTCTCCGCGCGCGCGGTGCGAAAATTCTACGAGAAGGCCAGAAAAATAACCATGTCCGCGAACAGCGTCAACGGGGTCATAATAAACGAACAGATATCGGAACTTGTCGCGAACGGCAATGTCGTGATGACCGCGCTCGACAAGAACGGCAACATGACCGAGGGCACGGGCAGCAAAAGCGTCTATTCGCTCGACAAGGGCACGGTCGTCGTCACCGGAAAGGCAACGGTGACGCAGACCGGGCGCAAACTCAATTCCGAGAGGATCGTGTATCATCTCGACACGGGATATATCGACGCCACAGGAAGTCCGGCGCTCACCTTCGGGACGGAGAGGAAAAAATAAGTGGCGGGCTCGTTCAACGCCGTAAATCTTTTCAAGAGGTTCAAAAAACGTCTCGTCGTCGACGACGTGAGCCTTGTTGTGAACACCGGCGAGATAGTCGGCCTTTTGGGACCCAACGGAGCGGGCAAGAGCACCACGTTCTACATGATGGTCGGCCGCATACTGCCCGATTCAGGCCGTGTCACGATAAACGGCCGCGAGGCGGGTTCCATGCCCATGTATACCCGCGCGCGCATGGGCGTGGGCTATCTGCCCCAGGAACCGTCCGTTTTCAGGGATTTGTCGGTCATAAACAACATTAAATTGGTGCTTCGCGCCGGCAGGCTCGACACCAAAACCGCGGCGTCAGAGTGCGAACGGCTGATCGAGGAAATGGGCCTGTCGCGGATAGCGGGCGTTCAGGGTTACGCGCTGTCGGGCGGCGAACGCCGCAGGGTGGAGATAGCGCGCTGCCTCGCGGCCAAACCCGATTTCATCCTCCTGGACGAACCTTTCAGCGGCATCGACCCGGTAGCCGTGTACGACCTTCAGGAGGTAGTCGCGGAACTCAGAAAAAAAGGATACGGAATCCTCCTGACCGATCACAATGTCCGCGAGACCCTGGCTATCACCGACAGGACTTATCTCATGTACCAGGGGAAAATTTTCCTCGAAGGGCCTCCCGCGGTGATAGCGAACGACCCCGCGGCCAAAAAATATTATCTGGGCGAGCGCTTCGAGTGGTAGAAAAATCCGCCCCCATGCCCGGAATGGTCAACAGGGCTATGCGCATGATGGCCGGCACGCTGGCGAGTCGCGTCCTGGGCCTGCTGCGCGAGGTGCTGACGGCGGCTTACTTCGGTGCCACGCGCACGCTCGACGCGTACAACGTGGCCTATACGCTGGCCAATTTGTCGCGGCAATTGCTCGCGGAGGGGGCGCTGTCCGCCTCGTTCGTCCCCACGTTCTCGCGCCTGATGGCGCATGACGGACCGGATGGGGCCCGCACTCTGGCGCGTCAGGTGCTGACGGTGCTATTGTGCGCATCCGGAGCGGTGGTTTTGCTGGGGATCCTTTCCTCGCCGGCGCTCGTGCGCGTTATTGCCCCCGGTTTCGACCCAGACACCGAAGAGCTGGCCGTCGCACTGACGAGGGCACTGTTCCCGTTCCTCGCGATAGTCTCGGTTGGAGCGCTTGCAATGGGCGTGCTGAACAGCGTCGGCAGTTTCTTCGTGCCGGCGGTGGCGCCGGCGGCGAGCAATTTCACCTTCATCGCTATTCTGCTCACGTTCGGACACGGAGGTTCGATCTGGACGATGGTTGCGGCCGTGCTAGCCGGAGGCACGGCCAACATGGCGATACAGTGGATGATGGCCTGCCGGATGGGCTATACGTTGCTTCCCGCGCGGCCCGACACGAAAAATTCCGACCTGCGCCGGACGGCGGCACTGTTTTTGCCCTACGCGGCCGGATTGTCGCTCAACCAGGTGAATCCAGTGGTGAGCAGGATATTGGGCTCGTTTTTGGGTGACGGCGTGATATCGGCGCTGAACTACGCGGACCGCATAATACAGCTGCCCTTGGGGCTGTTCGTGATCGCTGTATCCCAGGCCGTCCTGCCAATGATGTCGAGAATAGAACCTGACGACAATGAAACTTTCAGCTTGTTTGCGCGCGACGCGCTGCGGTTCAACCTTTTCATCGTCCTGCCCTCGTCCATCGCGCTGATTCTGCTCTCCCGCCCTATAGTGCACATCCTGCTCGTGCGCGGCGCGTTCGGCGAATGGGCCTGGAACGCCACGTCCGGCGCTCTCGCCTGTTATGCCGCGGGACTGCCAGGCATGGCGTGCAACACCGTGCTGATGCGCGCGCTGTACGCAAGAAGTCTGCCCAAGGCAGCCGTCAGGGTGACTTTATTCACGGTGTGCGCAAATCTGATCTCAGGAGTTATACTTATGAGAAGCTTCTCCTATCTCGGACTGGCGATGGGCACGGCGATCGCGTTCACCGGAGCGTCGTTTTTCGGAGCGCGGTTTTTGACGCGCGACATGAAAAAGGCAGTGGGCCTGTTCGAGACGAGATGGTTTATGCGGCTTATCTTGTCGTGCGCTTTGCTCGCGTTGGCAGTGCGGAGTGTCTCGCACCTGGCTCCATATCCGATCGAGGCTTCGTTTACGGCGCGCGCGTGCTGGATCGCCGCCGAGGTGACGCTGGGGTGTGCGGTATACGCGGCGGCAACCAGGTTTTTGGGATGTCCCGAGTGGACTTGGATGAAGGACGCGATGTCAATTCGCGGAGGAAAGGCGGCATGATCGGGGACACCGTCGTGAACGCGAGGATGAAACAGAAAAATGGGATAAAATCGGCCGCTACGCCGATTTGACCGATTGGACAGCACCGGACGAATGAATGCCGGTGAAATCATCAGGAAGATAAAGGGGTATTCGAAATGCACGTTTATTTATGTCCCGAGTGCGGGAACAAGTTCACCGCGGAGGACCACGCTAACCGCTGTCCTGTGTGCAGGTGCAAGGTGCTGATACATCTCGAGGGCGAGCGGCGCAAAGGCAAGGGATGTTCGAGCGGCGACTGCGGCGGCGGTTGTTCCTGCGGAAGCTGTCACCATTGACTTTGGGTGAATAGCGATTTAGTAACGCTCGGGATCGAGACAAGCTGCGACGACACCGCGGTCGCGTTGCTGCGCGGCGAAAATGAGGTATTCTGTGACTTGACGTCGAGCCAGACGGCGGCGCATTCCCCCTTCGGCGGTGTGCTGCCCGAGCTGGCCTCGCGCAAGCATCAGGAAGCCATAATCCCGCTGATTCGCGGGGCGTTGTCGGTCGCACGTCTGTCGCCGCGGGACGTGGGCTTGATCGCCGTGACGGCAGGCCCGGGATTGATGGGCTCGCTCCTCGTCGGCGTGATGACCGCCAAGGCTCTCTCGCAAGGATGGGGTGTGCCGTTGATCGGCGTGAACCATCTGGAAGGGCATATGTTCGCGAACATCCTGGCTCATCCCGGCTTGAAACCGCCCTTTCTCTGTCTCGTCGTATCCGGCGGGCACACGGAGATGATATTGGCGGTGGAGGGCAGGGACTACGTCTTATTGGGGAGCACCAGGGACGATGCGGCAGGCGAGGCCTACGACAAGGCGGCCAAGCTGTTGGGGCTCGGTTATCCGGGCGGTCCTGAAATAGAGCGCCGCGCCGCCGGGAGAGACGATGGGGCTTTCGCGTTTCCCATAGGCATGAAGGGCACGAAGGACGTGGAGTTCAGTTTCAGCGGCGTCAAGACGTCGCTTCGCACCCTGGTCGAACGAATGAAGGCAAACGGGGAAGAAATTCCGACGTCCGATATATGCGCGTCGTTTCAGCGCGCCGTGACGGAAGCTCTTTTGTCAAAGGCAGGGCTTGCTGTGCGAAAAACCGGAGTGAAGAAGGTCGCCATATCGGGCGGCGTGGCCGCGAACGCCGCGCTGCGAGAAGGTTTGACGGAACTGGGAAGAGAGAATGGCTGGGAGGTATTTCTGCCTCCGAAACGCTATTGCACCGACAACGCCTTGATGATAGCCGCCGCCGGATATGCGGCATATGCGGCGGGAGTTCGCTCGGACTTGAGTCTCGCTCCGGATCCCGATTGGTCGGTATGGAGGGAGGCAGAGCGAAAAACTTGAGGCTCTGCCCCAAACTCCGCCGGGGAACGAGTTCCCCGGGCCCCTTGATTAATTTTATGATTTTTTGGGAAATATTCGTCAAGAGGCATTGAACCCACATTCGGCAGTTACGTTTTTTTAAAAGTTATTTTCCAGAATCGCAATAATATCATCGGTGCTCAAAGAAAATTTTTAATGTGTCTTGACGATAATTCAATAAACAAAAAAGAA
>JAITRO010000145.1 GCA_031288335.1 Synergistaceae bacterium
ATACTTTAATTCGGCCGATATAGTTACAAATTTTTTTCTTTACCCCTCTTAAAAAGTGAAAGAAAAAATATAAAGAGTGCAGGGAGCGGGCTCCCTGGCGGGGTTTGGGGCCGAGCCCCAAGTGTGTGCGCAAGACGACATAAACTTGAGTTAATGAGCAGTTTATGTTAATATTATGATAATACAGAAGTCCGTTGGGAGTGATTAAATTGACTGATACATTGAGCGCTATTAGGGAGCAGGTCACTCAGCACAGAGGTTCAAGGGTATTTTACAGAGCCGCCAACGGCCGCCGGAAGGCTGAAGCTCGTCAGGGAGTAATAATGGAAGCTTATCCAAGTCTTTTTACGCTTTTTGTTGAATCTCAAAACAGCACGGTATCTTTCAGTTACGCGGACCTCTTGACGAAGGAAGTTGAGCTGAAGTTGCTGCCCTGCGAGGATAAAAGCTGACGTGAAACGCCGTGCGCGGTTGTCGCCGCGTTGATTGAAAGTGGCCCTTGTTTTTGCCGCGTCGTGCCCAATGAAACTGAACCTCACGCTGCGTGTTTTGGGTAAGCGGCACGACGGTTATCATGAAATCAACTCGCTGTTCTGGCGTCTGCGTTCTCCCGAAAGTTTGGAGGCCTGTTTCGGCTCCGCAAGAGAGAGTTTGTCGGTTTTGGGAGACGATATACCGGGCGAAAATATTATCATTCGCGCGATACGTCATATAAGGGACGTCTGCGGAGGTGATGCTTTCCCGCCCGCCGATTTGCGGTTGTACAAGAGAATCCCGACGGGAAGCGGTTTAGGTGCGGGAAGCGGAAACGCCGCGGCGCTGATTGATTTGTTCAGGCGAATTTACGGCGGCACAAAGGATGCGGCTTTGGACTTGGTCTCTATCGGTGCGGACGTGGCTTTCTTGGCGGGGAGCCGCGAGGCAGCGCTGGTGAGTGGCAGGGGTGAAGTGTTCGAGGATTTGAACGGGAGTCCGAGGGCGGTTGTGGTATTGTTTTTCCCGCATTGGCGGAGCGACACGAGGCGCGCGTACGAGATGCTCGACGAAGTGCGCGCACGCGGCAGTGTTGGCGCTGTTTCCGAAAGCGAGGCGCGGGATGAGGCAATTTCCGTATTTAGCTTTCTGAAAGACGGACGCAGGATCGGCTTGTTGCCGAACGATTTTTTGTGTTGCGTGGGACATGAACGAGAGTACAGTGAAATCAGCGCTCTGGCCGACGAGAGCGGCGCTCTCGCGTGGGGATTATGCGGCAGTGGATCGGCGTCTTTTGTGTTATTTGATCCCAATGACGACGTGGGATTGCGCGCTATGCTGGGCGCGATAAAAAACGGAAAAGACGGATTTCATTGGCTCCGAAAAATTTTGGTTTTGGAGTGATGGTTCATGAGAGGTAAAAGAACCCAGCGTTTGATACGAGTGGCGTCGAGGATGCTGCTTCATCCATCGCGTCAGATGTCGCTGACGGAGGTGGCCGCGGGTTTCGAGGTTTCCAAAACTCTCGTGAGCGACGATATCGAGATTATTTCTGATGCGCTGAAGAGCGAGGGCATCGGCGAGATAGTCACCGACCGCGGACGAAGCGGGGGGGCATATTTCATACCGTCCCCGTCGAAGGAATACAGTCTCGCGAAATTGCGGGAACTCGCCACGATATTGTCCGTCCCTGAGCGTATGCTGCCCGGGGAATTGGTTTATTACACCGATTTGCTGTTCGATCCGGACTGGGCTTCTTTTCTCGGTTTCGCGATGGCCTCGCTGTTCGACGACAAAAAACCGACGGTGGTGCTAACTTCGGAGGTCAAGGGAATTCCAGTGGCCTTTTTCACTGCCTACGCCCTTGGCGTGCCCCTCGCCGTCTGCCGCTTTCGCAACAGGCCGAGCGATGGGCCGGCTGTCGGGGTGCATTTCCCCATAGGCAACGGCGATGTTCGGACGATGTACCTGGGCACGCGGTTTATATCCTCGTCAAGCAGGGTGCTCATAGTCGACGATTTTATGCGCGGAGGCAGCACAGCAGCCGGAATGCTTCTCATGGCCCGCGAGTTCAACGCGGACGTGATGGGTGTGGGCGTATTCATCTCGTGGGGGGATAACCCGACGCGTGCCGTCACCGATTACCGTTCTTTGCTCGAATTATCCGTCGAAGACGGAGTTCCAAAGCTCACCGTATCGGAAATCTAAAAAACGCAGGGAGCAAGCTCCCTGCGCCCTCTATGTTTATGCGTCATTTTTGCGCGACTGGATTACGGCTGTGTCGAGCGAATAGTTTCTTCTCCCTACCTCCAGCGACGCGCGGACGAGATAAATGCCTGCGTCATCAGGTGAACCTCCGGCCAATTCCGCGGATGTTCCGGCATCATCCGGGTCCCACGTGACGGTCTCGCTTGAAGCCGCTTTGCCGGTCATGCTCATCGCCGGCGGGAGCGACTCCATATTTTCGGGCGTTATCTTGCCTGAGGCAACAGTGGGAACAAGTTCCGCGTTGTATTGCATATCATATATCCTGATCTTGAACACGGCACTGTCGCCAACAATACCCAGTCTGCCAAGCTTGTTTTTCGTCCACGTTTCGGTGAGCACTTCTCCGCCGTTTATCAGCAGCATGTTCAAATCGCTGATCTCCGGCGGTTCCTTGCCGTCGTATTTGTCGGTGTATTTCGGTATCCGAGGGGCAGCTTCGACTATCCGCATGAGCGCGGCCTTGCCCCGTTCGATTCCGTCCTGCAAGATGTTATACTTGACGTCCCGCGCGGAGTTGGCTCTGCCAGAACCAGCCGCGTTCATAGACATATGAAGCGACGCGCCCACGAGGGCCATGGCAATCAACGAGATTATCAACACGACGACCAGTGAAAAACCGCTGTTTTTCCCGTTCGACAACCATTTGAACGCTCTTCCCATTGAACTTACATATCCTTTCAAAGCGCCGGACTATTTATGCGCAATTTCATGGTAAAGTAGGATGGCTTCCAAAGTCAAGATAACAGATAATGAAAATTTCGCGTTCTCACGCGTCTGTCCACTTTGCCGTAACCTCGGAGTTTCCCTATTTCCCTATGCAGAAAGAACTGAAAATCGCGTCGAGCAGCTCCTCGGAGGCGTCATCGCCCAACAGGGCGGCGATGTGTTCGGCAGCCTCGGACAGGAGCGAGCCTGCTATGTCGGCGCCGCGATATTCCGCAAGAGCGCGCGCGGCTTCTTCCATGCAATACGCAGTGCTTTCAAGCGCGCTCACCATACGCTCGGTCGCCATCATTCCGTCATAGGGGGACGCGCTGCCCAACGCCGCCTCGAACAGGGCTTCCTTCAACTCGTTCACGCCGCGGCCGGACGGAGCGGACGTCTCCACCGCCGCTATGAAGTTCCCCAGTTCTTTCGTATCGGCGTCGCTCAGCACAATCCCCAGGTCGCGCTTGTTCATGGCCAGCACCGTGGGACGCGCCGCAGCCGCCAGGGCCGCCTCGAAATCCTCGTGCTCCAGCGGAGAGGAGGCGTCTACGACCAGAACGCAGATGTCCGCGCCTTCGACGGCGGCGCGCGAGCGCTCGACACCCATGCTCTCTATCACGTCGGAGCCCGCGCGGCTGACGTCCCTCATTCCCGCGGTGTCGACCAGCGTCATCGACATTCCCCTGTGAATCAGCGCAGCGTCCAGCGTGTCGCGCGTCGTGCCCGGGATGTCCGTGACTATGGCGCGGTCGGATTCAAGCATCGCGTTGAGCAGGGACGACTTGCCTACGTTCGGACGCCCCGCTATCGCCGCGCGTATTCCGTTTGTGAGTGCGAGCCCGACGCGGCAGCGGCCCAGCAGGGATGTGGTTTTATCCGATATCGCGCTGACCCCTCTCGCGTATGACGCGTATTCCGCGTCGTCGACGTCTTCGGGGAAATCTATTCGTGCCTCTATTTCGGCGCGCAATGCCACGAGAGACGACGAAAGCTCTTTAAGAGCCGCCGAGAGCTCACCCTGAAGCGAACGGCCGGAAGAGGCGAGTTCCGCGTCACTGCGCGCCCGCACCACCCCAAGAACGGCTTCCGCCTGGGCGAGGTCTATGCGGCCCGACAGGAACGCGCGTTTGGTGAACTCACCGGGAAGTGCGAGCCGCGCGCCGCACGACATAAAAAGCCCCAGGCACTTTCTGGCGGCGTATACGCCGCCGTGGCACTGAATTTCGACCGACTCCTCGCCGGTGTAACTAGCGCCGCGTTCGAAACGCACCGCCAGCACCTGATCGACGACGTCCCCGCCGTCCATGATATAACCGAGCGCCATGCGCCGCGCCGGTTCGCGCGACAACGGGCGCTTACCCCGGAAAAACGCGTCGGCCAACGCCACGGAGCCATCGCCCGCGAGCCTCGCCACTGCTATCGCCGCCTCGCCCCATGCCGTGGCGATCGCGGCAATTATATCTCCAGGCGAGATCATGCCCGATTCAGCACGAGAGGACGAATTCCGCGCCAAGGCGCGAGAGCCTTTCCTCAGAAGCCTTCCTGTCGAAGCCCGGCACGCAGGATGTGCAGTCGGACAACACACGTACCTTTTGTCCCGATGGTGCGCCGCGCGAGAGATACGACGCGACGGACGCCTCCACGCAGTGGCTAAGCGCCTCTCCCGCGAATATGAGCGTCTCGAACGCGGCGAGCCTCGCATACAACTCTTCGTTGAAAGCCGCGTCGGACTGCGAATCGTCAATTCCTTCGAAGATCGAGAACATTTCGGTATAAGGATTCTCACCTTTGAACACGTACCTCACAGGCGCGCCGGTCCTCTCCCGCCACGCGGCGAGCGCACGCGTCAGCGGCTCGGTTATGCCGTGACCCCACGTTGACACCACGCAATGTTCCGGCCAGATCATGAGAGAAGGAACGTCCTTTTTCTCCATGGCGGCAAACATGTGCCGCGCATGCCGGACGTGTGCCGCGCGCACGGGCCGCCATTTGCCTGAGGCGAGGTCGGAGCCCGATATCGCCGTATATGGCGCGGGATTATTCCCCGACTCGTCAGCCCAAAACTTCGGATGAAATATGGCCGCGACATCGTGCGAATCGAGCGACACGAAGATATCCGAATACTCGCCGCCGAAAATCTCCAGGTGCTTCGCGAGGCGGACGAGATCATCCTCTGCTCCGTCGACGTAAAGCGAGCCCCTCCTGTCGCAGAAATCGTTCTGCGGATCGATCACAACCAATGCGCGCGATTTTTCGCCCAAAACGGTCTACCTCCCGGAATTCGAAGTTTTTTCTATTATGAAACTATTTCGAGGCTTTCTCCGTCACCGCTAGTTTCGTTTGGCGATGGTTTGCCATTGTGGAGGGCTACCATGTTTTGGGAATGAACCCCTCCGGGACCTCGATCTTTACGGTGTCTCCGGTCTGCTTGATGACGTAAAGACCCGCTTTGAGGGCGGCGGCTTTGACGGCAGCGGGCATGACGGCTCCGGCGAGAGCGCCGTGGATTTTTCGTTTGTCGCCTTTCCTGTCTCTGTTGAGACGCAGTATCTTTAAACGTTGCACATGGTCGCCGACGTCGTCGTAAGACGGCTTCGTCTTCACCTCCACGCCTATGATGGATTCTCCGTTTTCCAGAAGGATATCGAACTCAGCGATTTTTTTCCCGCTGCCCTCATCCTCAATGACTTGGCGCAGCCCGGAGGAAATATCATCGAAGTGAAAACCAAGGGCGTTGAACTTCTGTACGATATTGGGCGACACCAAATGTTCAGCTAATTCACCAAAACGATTGCCCAACTTCCCAATCTGCTTGTCGGTCTCTTTTTGTCGTCGATCGGTCTCCTTCATTTCTCGAGCGGTCTCTTGCAGTATTCGATCGATTTCTTTTTGCCGCCGGTCGGCCTCTTCGGTCATTTTCTGTATTCGCCGGTCGGTCTCTTCGGTCATTTTCCGCATCCGTCGGTCCGATTCCTGGAACATCGCCCAGACCTTCTCAAACGTCAGGCCCCTTTCCGGTTCACGTGCTTGAGTTGTCATTGCGTCTCACCTATCACCACTAAAAATCTTCGTTTTTATTCTATCATCGTGCCGTAATAACCACAATGGCCGAGAAAATCCCCAAATCCGCGGACTGGGCACTTTATAATGGCGCTGAATACAGTAATAACGCTATTCCAAGCAAAATCGAGTTTTCACCCAATGGGCGAAAAGGCTGAATCTCGTGAATCCGGGAATATACAACATTCACAGGAATTTAAGGTCGTCAGCCTGCGGATTGGGTACAATATTCGCAGCTTGTAATTTTTTGTTCAAAACAATAAAATTATCAGAGTGCATATAAAAACAGGTAATTATACGTTTGACCCTGCGCGGAAATGATACAGAAAGGCAAAGAAGACGGCGCTCAAGTTATAGAAGCCTATACAGCAGTACACGGCCTGGCCGTTTATCATGGCCGGACACGGAAAATCACGAAGGGAGAATTGCTGACATGCAAGGCAATACGGAATATCTCATTCACGAAGCCGTCGAACGGTACAGGAGGGAGGCTGAGAATCTGTCGCGTTATCTCCACGACAATCCCGAAATATCTTCCAAAGAATTCGGTTCCAGCGCCAGGATCGCGTCCCTGCTTGAAGGATGGGGATTCGAGGTGGAATACCCATTTTTCGGCATGGACACGGCTTTCAGAGCAACCTTCGAGAATGGCCCTGGGCCCGAGATAGCGATAATGATCGAATACGACGCCCTGCCCGACATAGGGCACGGCTGCGGGCATAATCTGCACGGCTCACTCGCCGTCCTCGCCGGAGCAGCATTGAAAGACCTGAGCGGCCTTTACAGCGGCAAAGTCCGCCTCATAGGCACGCCCGCCGAGGAAGCGGACGGAGCCAAAGTGTCCATGGCGGAGGGGAGCGTATTCGACGGCATGGATCTCGCCATAATGATGCACTCGATGGGAGGAGTATGTCAGCCCAATATGGACGTGCTCTCCCTCAGCGCGTACATGGTCAAGTTCACGGGATGCAGCGCACACGCTGTGGCGGCACCGTGGCACGGCATATCGGCGCTTGCCGCCGCGCGCAAGTTCATCGACCTGATCGACGCGCGCAGAGAGTGTTTCACGCCGGACATCCATGTAAACTCGGTCTTCGTCGACGGAGGGAAGGCTCCGAACATCATCCCCGAGCACGCCTCGCTGTTTGTCGAATTCCGCGCCGGTTCCGAGGCGAGGCTCGAAGGCGTGGAGGACATGATCTCGAAATGCGCCCGAGGCGCCGCTTTAGCCCTCGATTGCGGGGTAAAACTCGAAAAGCATTCCGGCAGTTTTGCCGACATGGTGCGGATACCAGAACTTGAGGAAGAGATGGCGGAGATACTGACCGATCTCGGCGCGCGCGTCTCTCCCGTCTCTCCGCCCGTGGGTTCCAGCGATGTGGGCAACGTGTCGTACCGCTGCCCTACGCTTCAGCCCCTCATATCCATAACGGACGAACCGATAGCGCTGCATACCAGGGATTTCGCCGACGCGACGCTCGAACCCCGAGCGGCCGAGGCCATGGCGATTGGGGCGGAGGCCATGGTCTCGCTCGTCCTGAAGATAATGACCGACGAGACATTCAGGCGCGCTGTTTCGAGTGGTTTCAAACGTGAACTGGCCGTCAAGAGAAGAGGTTGAGCGAGAGACGGCGCGGTTCGGACGATTTATTGTCGTTTTATAAAATTATTTTGTGGGGAGGTAGTATTATTTTGGAGGAAACCGTCGAGAAAAAGGGGTTTAAACTGCCGCATATTTTCGTATTGCTGGTAGGCATTATATTTATCTGCGCGATCGCGTCCTGGGTGCTTCCCGCCGGCGAATTTGAGCGCGCCCAAAACGCGGCCGGGCGCACGGTCGTCGTGCCGGGGTCGTACCACGCTGTGGAGCAGTCGCCCGTAAGCCTGTTCGGAGCCGTGAAGGCCATATACTCGGGCATGGTGGACGCGGCCGGAGTGGTGTTTTTCGTATTCCTGGCCTACGCGTCGATAAGCATCCTGCTCTCGACCGGCGCGTTCAACGGCCTGGTCGCCGGTTTGCTCCGGCTGTTCAAGGGCAAATTCAGGGCAATCATAATACCGTTTTTCATCATCCTCATGGGCGCCGCGTCCAGCACGATAGGGATGTTCGAGGAAGCGCTGCCCTTCATTCCGGTATTCGTCGGGATCGCCATAGCCATGGGTTATGACGCCATCGTCGGCATAGCCATCATAAGCCTCGGCGTCGGCCTCGGATTCAGCGGCGCCGCGATGAATCCGTTCACCGTTGGAATAGCGCAGGATATAGCAGAGCTCCCTCCCATGTCGGGCGCATGGTACAGAGTCGTATGCCATCTGGCGATGATAGCCGTAGGGTCCGTTTACACGGTGCGTTACGCGCTCAAGGTCCAGCAGGATCCGACCAAGAGCCTCGTATATGGGGAGGATTTCAGCAAGCTCGCGATGGATGAAAAATCGCTGGCCGAGAAACCGTTCGGTATTCGCGAAAAACTCGTGCTGCTGGATTTCCTCGCGCTGCTGGCGTTCGTCGTGTACGGCTGCAAAAACTGGGGCTGGTATTTCGAGGAAATATGCGCCGCCTTCATCATTACGGCGATCGTAGCGGCCGCGATCATGGGATGGGGGCCCAACGTCATCGCCGACAAAATGGTCTCCGGGCTCGGCGAGATAACCATGGCCTGCATGATGATAGGCATAGCGAGAGGCATCCTCGTCGTGTTGAGGCAAGGCCACATTATCGACACGGTGGTATATGGGATGGCGATGCCCCTCGCCGGGCTGCCGACGTGGCTCGCGGGCGAGGCCATGCTCATACTCCAGACGCTCCTCAACTTCCTCATCCCGTCAGGTTCGGGACAGGCATCGACGAGCATGCCGATCATGGTGCCGCTGTCCGATATTCTCGGCATCTCCCGGCAGGTGGCAGTGCTGGCGTTTCAGTTCGGGGACGGCATCTCTAATATCCTGTGGCCAACCGCCTTCGCGCCGGTGGTCGCCGGACTGGGCGGCGTCAAACTGGGCACATGGTGGAAGTGGTTCGTGCCGCTCTTTATGCTCATACTGCTGACACAAATGGTGCTCGTGGCGATCGG
>JAITRO010000173.1 GCA_031288335.1 Synergistaceae bacterium
GTGAACACGTCCTCTATCGGCATCAAAAACGGCTTGTCCGTCTCGCGCACCGGCGTCGGAATGTACTCGTCGCACGCCTTCAGCAGCTCGTCTATGGCGACCGTCCACTCATTGTCCGCGTCCGACTCCAGCGCTTTCAGCGCGGAGCCTCTCACTATCGGGATATCGTCGCCGGGGAACTCGTATTTCGTCAGCAGTTCGCGCACTTCCATCTCCACGAGGTCAAGCAGTTCCGGGTCATCGACCATGTCCACCTTGTTCATGAACACCACCAGCGCCGGCACATTGACCTGACGCGCCAGCAGCACATGTTCACGCGTCTGCGGCATCGGGCCGTCCGCCGCCGACACCACAAGTATCGTCCCGTCCATCTGAGCCGCACCCGTTATCATGTTCTTGATGTAGTCGGCGTGGCCGGGGCAGTCGATATGCGCGTAATGGCGCGCCTGCGTCTGATATTCCACGTGCGCTATGTTAATGGTTATGCCGCGCTCACGTTCTTCCGGCGCCTTGTCTATCATGTCGAACGGAGTGAAGTCGGCGAACCCCTTTCGCGCCAGCGTCTTCGTTATCGCCGCCGTCAGGGTCGTCTTGCCGTGATCTATGTGGCCTATCGTCCCTATGTTCAGATGCGGCTTCGTTCTCTCGTACTTCTCTTTTGCCATATCAACTCATCCTCCCTGAATTTTTTGGATTTTTCTCAAATTCCATAAATTTTATCCCGTCAGCGTTTCAGCAGCTTTTCGGCCACGTCGCGCGAAACTTCCTCGTAATGGTCGAACGTCATGGTGTAGGAGGCGCGTCCGGAAGTTTTGCTCCTCAAGTCGGTGGCGTAACCGAACATCTCGGCGAGCGGCACGTAGGCCTTGACCACCCTGGCGTTTGCTCTGACGCCCATTCCATCCACCTTGCCGCGCCGCGCGGAGAGGTCTCCTATCACGTCGCCCATGTATTCCTCGGGCATGACCACTTCCACGCTCATCACAGGCTCCATCAGCACCGGATCCGCCCGCCTCATCGCTTCCTTGAAAGCCATGGAGCCGGCTATCCTGAAAGCCATGTCGGAACTGTCAACCTCGTGATAGCTGCCGTCGACTATGGAGACACGGACGCCTATAACGGGATAACCGCCGAGAATTCCGTTGTTCATCGCTTCCTCGATGCCCTTCTGGGCGGCCGGGATGAACTGCTTGGGAACCGTTCCGCCTATGACCTTGTCCTGCCATTCGTAGCCGATGTGTCCCTCGAGCGGCTCTATCTCCAGTATCACATCGCCGTACTGACCGTGGCCTCCGCTCTGACGGACGAACTTTCCCTGAGCGCGGGCGTTTTTGCGGATGGCTTCGCGATAGGCCACCTGCGGGCGTCCGACCTTGACCTCGACGTTGAACTCGCGGCGAAGCCTGTCGACGATGATATCGAGATGAAGCTCGCCCATCCCCGCTATTATCGTCTGCCCGCTCTCGCCGCTGACGGAGACGCGGAACGTCGGGTCTTCTTCGGACAACGCCTCAAGTCCTTTTGCGAGTTTAATCTGGTCGGCTTTGCTCATGGGTTCGACTGAAAGGTCTATGACGGGTTCGGGAAATACGAGGTTCTCAAGCATGATCGGATTGTTCTCAGAACAGAGGGTATCCCCGGTGCGCACCTGTTTGAGGCCGGGGATTGCGACTATCATGCCTGCCGTCGCGTTTTCCAGCTCCTCGCGCTTGTTCGCGTGCATCCTGAGGATTCGGCCGACGCGTTCGCGTTTTCTCGTGGTCGAGTTGTAAATTGACGTGCCGTTGGTTATCCTGCCGGAGTATACGCGGCAGAAAGCGAGCCGTCCGACAAAGGGATCGACCATTATCTTAAAGGCGAGCGCGGCGAACGGAGCGTCCTCATCGGGCAGCACGCTGATCTCGCGTTCCGCGTTGCCTGGGTCGGCTCCATGCGCCGGCGGCATGTCGAGCGGGCTGGGGAGATAATCTACCACCGCGTCGAGCAACGGCTGGACACCTTTGTTTTTGAAAGCGCTTCCGCACATGACGGGAACTATGCCGAGAGATACGGTGTTTTTGCGAATCGCTCTTTTTATCAAATCCGCGGGTATTTCGGCGCCGTCCAGGAACAGCGTCATTATCTCGTCGTCAAAATCGGACAGAGCTTCCATCATAGCGTCCCGCGCCGACGAAGCCTCTTCCATAAGCTGCGGCGGCACATCAGCTATTTTGAACGTCTGTCCCAGGTCATCCTCATAAACTATCGCCTTGAACTTGACCAAATCGACCATCCCTACGAAACCGTCCTCGACGCCTATCGGAATCTGAATGGGTATGGCCTTCGCCCCAAGACGTTCTCTCATCTCGCCCACGACGCGCGCGAACTCGGCCCCAACGCGGTCCATCTTGTTGATAAACGCTATGCGCGGAACCCTGTACTTGTCGGCCTGACGCCAAACCGTCTCCGACTGGGGTTCGACTCCGCCGACGGCGCAAAATACCGACACCGCACCGTCGAGGACCCTCATCGAACGTTCCACCTCAACCGTAAAGTCCACGTGCCCGGGCGTATCAATAATATTGATAATGGCGTCCCCCCAGTGACACGTTGTGGCGGCGCTCGTTATGGTGATGCCGCGTTCGCGTTCCTGCTCCATCCAATCCATCGTGGCCGCGCCGTCATGCACTTCTCCGAGTTTGTGCTTCCTCCCGGTATAGAACAATACGCGCTCCGTCGTAGTGGTCTTGCCCGCGTCGATGTGCGCCGCTATTCCTATATTTCTGATTATCGAAAGGTCAACTTTTGCCATAAGTATAATTATTCATCGTACAGGGTTATATATAACCGTAACGAATGACTCCCCGCTCTTTACCATCGATAATGAGCAAACGCCTTGTTTGCTTCGGCCATGCGGTGCGTGTCCTCGCGTTTTTTGACCGAGCCGCCTTCGCCCTTGCAGGCGTCCGATAATTCACGGGCCAGGCGCTCCAGCATGGGTATGCCCTTGCGTGCGCGCGAATATTGTATAATCCAACGTATGGCGAGCGCCTGAGCCCTTTCCGGCCTCACTTCCACAGGCACCTGATATGTGGCTCCCCCGACCCGCCGGGGACGCACTTCTATCTGGGGTCTCACGTTGCTCATCGCCTTCTCGAAGACTTCCGTTGGCTCTATATTGAGCCTGGAAGCGGCGAGATCGAGCGCTCCGTACATGATGCCCTCCGCCACGCTTTTTTTGCCGTTGAGCATCAGACAGTTGATGAACTTAGCTATCGAAGCGTTGGAGTACACCGCATCGGGAGGCGTAATCCTGATTTTAACATGCCCTTTACGCGGCATAGATAATCTCCCCTCCTATTTTTTGGGCGTACGCGCGCCGTATTTCGAGCGGCTCTGTTTGCGATTTTCGACTCCGCCGCAGTCCAATGTTCCTCTGATTATGTGATAACGAACGCCCGGGAGATCCTTCACGCGTCCGCCGCGCACCAAGACAACCGAGTGTTCCTGAAGATTATGCCCCACTCCGGGAATATAGGCGGTAACCTCGATACCGTTTGTGAGACGTACACGGGCGACCTTGCGGAGAGCCGAGTTGGGCTTCTTGGGAGTAACCGTGTAAACGCGCGTACACACGCCTCTGCGCTGCGGGTTCTCCTGCAGCGCGGGGGCCGTGAGACGCGTCCTCTTGTCATGCCTGCCATGCCTTATGAGCTGCGATATACTTGGCAAATTTTCCCCTCCTTAACGTCCTTAAAAAATTTTTCCGGCAATGACGCAATGTCATGCAGAAAGTCACATCAAACCCTTCAGCAGGACACAATATCTCCTCCCGAGAAGCGCAAAGGGGATCTTATCAGTGCTGGACGGTTCTGTCAAGAAAAATCGTGTTTTTTACCCAGGACAAACGCACAGGATGTTACAAGGAGCGGATATTATCCGCCCGTTTATGTTACGGATAATAGGCTGCACCGTAATCGGTCAAACCATTGAATCGCTGGAGTTCAAGGTGACACTGGAGGAATTGCCGAAAGCATAACTAACCCTTGCATACGAAGGTGAATATGACATATTGAACTTAAATGCGACTTGACTTGAGCTATTTATATTTGATAATATAAGTAATATTAATATTTTATTGTATTTTGCGTTGCTTTATTTCAGTTGGAAGACGTAATTTACATAAGGAGGTAATTTTGTGAGTAAAAAGAAGAAAAATTCGATCATGAGATTCTGTGCGGCGATTATGCTGCTCATGTTCGTTTTGAATGAGCCGCTTCAGGCTGTGGCGGCCACGCCTGAGATTATGGCCGTGCTCAAGTCGGACATCGCTGAGGACGACGCGGATAGGCTCTCGACATCGCCAAAGAGGGTCAATGTACTGCTTCTGCTGGAGTCGACGGCCGCGATGAGTTTCAGCATTAAGGGCGTCATGCCGCTTGTCACGCCGGACCAAAACGACAGCCA
>JAITRO010000185.1 GCA_031288335.1 Synergistaceae bacterium
GCGGGAGGGAAACACCCGGCCACATGCCGAACCCGGCAGTTAAGCCTCCAAGCGCCGATGGTACTGCGAGGGGTACTCGCGGGAGAGCAGGTCGCCGCCGGATATAATTTAAAGCAGCGCCATGGTCGGCGTCAGTGCGGCGACTATGGCGTTGCTTTTTGTGTTTTCACAGCTCCGATAGATCATGCATTTCTATGTTTTCGTCCGTGATCTCCGTATTCGAGATGAGCCGCACCTTCGACGAGAATTTGAGGACGTCGAGCGCCTCGCGGATGTCCTCCACGTCAAGCCTGCCGTTCATGACTCCGGGGAGGGGCAGATATATTTCGTGCATGTGTTCTTTTATGGCAAGCCTCAGCAACTGCCGGGCGCTTCTTGCCACTATCGACGGTTCGGCCATGCAGTGCCCGCCGGGTATTTTCTGTCCCCAGCTGTACCTGTGCACTTCATCGGGGAGACATCGCTCGAATTTACATTCCTTAGGTTTCGTAAAAAATGCGATAATCCTTTCGTCGACGAAACCGACCTCTCCGTGGTTTATGATTATAAACTCGCCCAGTTTATTTGCGAGCTTCGGGACATAAGAAGCGAGGGCGAGAGCATTGCCTCTGTCGACAATTCCCGATATCTCCTTCTTTTTGAGTTCCAGGCTCACCGTTATGCACACAGTTTTGTTGTTCTTCCACAGCTCGACTATATCGGCGCGGTATATCTTAAACGCCATCCTGTCCGCCTCCTTCCTTCACGCTCAATCAGCCCAGTCCTATTCTCGACAGTCGGTAATTTCCGCTCAAAATCCCGTCGGTCCATTTGTGGTTGTCGATGTACCATTTAACGGTCTCGCGCAATCCTTCCTCGAAAGTGCGGGACGGTTTCCAGCCGAGGGATGATTTGAGTTTCGACGCGTCCATCGCGTATCTGCGGTCGTGTCCGGGGCGGTCTTTGACGAACGTGATCAGTTCGTCGTACCTGCCGCCATCGCCTCTTGGCGAAATATTGTCCAGTATTCCGCATATCGCGCGGACGACTTCAAGGTTGGTGCGCTCGCTGTCGCCGCCTATCAAGAATGTCTCGCCGACCTCGCCCCGTTCGGCGATTTCCATCAACGCGCGGCAGTGATCTTCGACGAATATCCAGTCGCGAACGTTGCCGCCGTCACCGTACACGGGCAGAGCTTTTTTCGCGAACGCGGAGAGTATGACATGAGGTATGAGTTTTTCCGGAAACTGGCACGGGCCGTAATTATTAGAGCAGTTTGTGACGATGGTCGGCAGGCCGTATGTGTGGAACCATGCCCGCGCCAAGTGATCGGAAGCTGCCTTTGACGCCGAATAAGGAGAGCGCGGAGAATACGGCGTGTTTTCGTCGAAACAGCCCTCGAGCCCCAGGGAGCCGAACACTTCGTCGGTCGAGACGTGAAGGAACCTGAAATTCGATGCGTCTTCAGGGAGCAGCGACGCGTGATATTTTCTCGCCGCCTCCAGGAGAGTGAACGTGCCGAACACGTTTGTCTCGATGAAATCCGACGGTCCGTCTATGGAGCGATCGACGTGAGATTCGGCCGCAAGATGCAAGACGACGTCCGGAGCGAATGAACGGAATACTTCATCCAGTTTCTCCCGGTCACAGATGTCGCCGCGGATGAAAGCGTAGTTTTTTTCGCCCAGCAGCGACTCGAGCGAAACAAGACTGCCGGCGTAAGTCAGTTTGTCGTAGTTCAGCACCGTAAAACCGCGATTGACGGTGTATTTGACGAGGTTGCTCCCGATGAAACCCGCGCCGCCGGTTATTAAAAAACGAGCATAATTATTTCGCAAAACCCATTTCCTCCCCCGAGTGTTTTTAGCAATTCTTTATTATTTATTATAAACGAAAAGCGCGCGCCGCGTCTTAAAACGGCAAGATCAAGATCTTAGGGTTCCGCCCCCATCCCCGGCAGAGAGCAAGCTCCCCGCACCCTCAACGGGATCAAGGGACAAGCCTCTTGCGAAGTTGAAGTTCGAGGCAGCGTCCCGAGGGTCTTGATCTTGCGTTCGATATCCCATAGAATTACACGCGGATTGGGGTGTTGCGATGAAAAGGCAGGCAATTGGAACCGCGATGCTCATGACGGCCTCGTTCATTTGGGGCATGTCGTACGTCGCGCAGAGTATTGGCATGAATCACACGGGACCGGCGGCTTTTATAACGGCCAGGTTTTTGTTGGGCGGCGCGGCGCTTCTGCCCGTCATTTTCGCGCCCGCCCTGCTCGCGAATAAAAAATACGACGGCACCGCAGGAGCGCGGTTCGGCAATTTCCCGCTCAGAAGCGGGATATTCTGCGGCGTCGTATTGTTCTTGCTCTCATATATTCAACAGGTGGGGATGATTTACACCACTGTCGGAAAGGCTGGTTTTATCACGACGCTTTATATCGTGATCGTGCCTGTGCTCGGTCTGTTTTTCGGCAGAAAAATTCGTCTGCTCGTGTGGGGCTGCGCTTTTGCGGCGCTTGTTGGGATGTATCTGCTGTGCGTCAACGAATCGGCGCCGCTCAACAAGGGCGACCTTTACGTTTTGGTCTGCGCGTTCTTCGCCGCGGTTCATATCCTGATGATAGACCATTATTCCACCCGCGTCGACGCGCTCAGATTTTCGGCGATACAATTTTTTGTGTGCGGAGGCATAGGCCTCATCATCGCGTTTTTGACGGAGACGCCCTCGTGGGCTGCATTGTGGGCGGCGCGCTTGCCCATAGCCTATACCGCCGTGATGTCCAGCGGGGTTGCTTTTACGCTTCAAACCGTCGCACAGAGGCGCGTAACTCCGATGATCGCTTCGCTTGTGATGAGCCTGGAAGCTGTTTTCGCCGCTTTGACAGGTTGGCTGGTGCTGAGACAGGTATTGTCGGCAAGGGAGTTTTTAGGATGCGCGGTGATATTCGCGTCGGTGATAGCCGCACAGACGCCGGATATGAGTGAGCGCGGACGGCTGAGCCGCGGGCAGCTGAGCTGAAATACCGGCAATGTGCCGGTCCCGGTATTTAATAAAAGTCCTCGAATTCGTGATTCGAGGACTTTTCGCGTGTTAAAACGTCAATTCATAATTTAAAATTTATTTAAAATTTTAAAAACGTCTTATAACTGTTTGCCTCGTGAATCCGCGTTTATATTGACGACACCGTTCTCCGGGCATTTGAAAAATTTCGACTCGAACACTTCCGCATCCGACGGTTCGACGTCCGCACCATAGGTGAATTTTTTGTAGGAGAGCACGCCCCTGACCTGGGCGTCCTTCACTGTCGACGAGTCCGAGTAGAGTTCCTTGTTGAAAGCGGCGTAATATACCGGCTTCGAATCATCGGCGTCCAGCGTGACCGTCGTCTTGCCGCCTGGCCCGACATACCACCATCCCTGTGTGACATCGCCGCCAGTGTTATCGGTGTAATAGAACGCAAGGCTGAGCCTTTTGTCCAGCGAATTGCGTACCGTAACGGTTGCCGCATCCGCCGGCACGGCGACGGTCAGTATAGACATGACGCACAACGTTAAACATACTATCTTCACGATACTCTTGATGTGTTTCATAACTCCTCACCCTCTCCTTTTGTTTTACTGGATTTTTAAATATAACATCCACAACAGCGTTACGGGATTAATTATATCATATTATTTCCGGCATATTTCGGCAAACATAAGGAATACCTTTGTTTCGTCGGCGATAAAGGACAAGGAGCGGCAGCCTGGGCAAAAATATTTATCAGAGAAATGTGACGGCCTAATGAATTTGGATGTACAATTCCAACATGGACAGATTTCTCGGCGTTTGCGGAATTATTGCGCCACGGCAAGATAGGGGTTGTTTTTGAAATGGATAAATCGGATATCGAGCGACTGTTCTTCACTTTGGAGAGCAACGCCGATCCCGAAGCGGCCAAATCGGCGAGCGCGTATATGCGGGATCAATTCAGCTTCCTCGGCATCGCGACGCCAAAACGAAGGAAACTCTGGAACGATTTTCTGCGGAACGCCGGTAAAGAAGATATGAACTGGAATTTTGTCGATCTGTGCTGGGCGGGGGTTCATCGCGAATTTCAATATCTGGGCGTCGAATACCTTGGAATGATGAAGGACAAACTCGTTCCGGCCGACATCCCGAGACTGAAAAACCTTGTCATCATGAAATCGTGGTGGGATACTATAGACGGGCTGGATCGCATCGTCGGCCATGTCGCGCTCAGTTACCCAGAGGTGAACGGCGTTCTTCTCGAATGGAGCGTGGACGAAAACATCTGGTTGCGCCGAGTCGCCATCGATCATCAGCTATTGCGCAAAGAGAGAACCGATACGGCTTTGCTGGAACGCATTATTTTGAACAACCTGGGACAGAAGGAGTTTTTCATCAATAAAGCCATCGGCTGGAGTTTACGCGATTACAGCAAGACCAATCCAGTGTGGGTAAAAGATTTCATAGAACGAAACGAGGAAGGTCTCTCGCGTTTGTCCGTCCGCGAAGCAAGTAAGTATTTATAGCGAAAAGATGCTGAAAGCCAGTCTGATGGCCAAATCATTCCGGCTTTTTCGCGATCACACAAACGCGTCCGGTTTCCCGCGAACGTCGCTCTATAAATTTTGGAAAGGTGCAATGGATATGTTGGGTGCGATTGCAGGCGACATAGCGGGGTCGCGATTCGAGTGGAACAACATCAAGATCAAGGAATTCGAATTTTTCACATCTCGCTGCGGAGTAACCGACGACAGCATCATGTCGCTGGCCGTCGCGAAAGCGTTGCTTGACTGCGGCGGCGACTATACCAATCTGGACTGTTCGGCAGTGAAATGTATGCGCGATATTGGGTGGCATTACCCCAACTGCGGTTACGGCAGCATGTTCGGGCAGTGGATTTATTCCGACACCCCGCAGCCGTATAACAGCTGCGGCAACGGTGCGGCAATGCGCGTGTCCGCTTGCGGGTTTGCGGCAGGGACACTCGGTGAAGCTGTTCTCCTGTCGCGCAAAGTCACGAAAGTGACGCACAACCACCCGGAGGGCATCAAGGGCGCGGAAGCGACCGCCGTATGCGTCTTCCTTGCCCGAACGGGCAGCGGTATCCCCGAAATCCGCGACTATGTGAACGAACGTTACTATCCGATGGGCTTCACGCTCGACAGCATACGCGACAGCTACAAGTTCAATGCAACATGCCAAGATACGGTTCCGCAGGCGATCATGGCGTTTCTCGAATCGGTTTCCTTTGAAGACGCGATACGCAGCGCCATATCCATCGGCGGCGACAGTGACACACTTGCCGCGATAACGGGCGGCATTGCCGAGGCCTATTATGGCGTTCCCGCGGATATTCGCAAACACGCGCTCACGTTCCTCGACGAGCGGCTCCTCAAAATCCTCGCGGACTTTGAGGACGTCTATCCGCCCGCGCTTTTATAATGAGGGTGCTGGAAGCAAGTTCCCTGCCAGGTTCGGACGGAGCCCAAATTTTTGACTTACGGAATGCGCGACAAACGGGTGCTTGTGAAGATCCTATATTCGTCGTGCAATTAAATCGCTCCTCCAACGTTTATATTTTATGGCGATATTTCTTGTCTCTTTTGATATTTTAGCACTCTTTGCCCGCTCCAAGTTCGAAATTTGGGTTATTGCAATGCCGAAAAAATATGTTAAACTATAAAAAAATAAGATGACCTAAAAAAAATGGAGATGACATTGTGGAAAATGTTCGGGACGAGTTTGCGTTCTTTGAATCCTTGATGAAAGGCATCGCGGCTCTGTTCGGCAGCAAATGCGAGATTGTGCTCCACGATTTGACGGGAAGCTACGAGAGCACCGTCGTCATGATTGAAAACGGACACGTAACGGGGCGCAAAGTAGGCGGCTGCGGCAGCAACCTGGGGCTGGAGGTGCTTCGCGATACCGGCAGGAACGGCAACAAGTACGGATATCACACCAACAGCCGCGATGGCAATCTCCTTCGTTCGTCGTCAATTTATATCCGCAACTCGAAAGGCGAGGTGATCGGGTGCCTGTGCGTTAATATGGACATCTCGGGGCTGATGCTGGCCGAAAATGCTATCAAAGAACTGACGGCCAACAACACTCCCAGCGAGGAGGAGTTTTTTGTCAACGACGTCAACGAGCTGCTCGACATTTTTCTTCAGAGAGCGCAGGAGACGATAGGCAAGCCTGTGGCATATATGAGCCGTGAAGAAAAAATCCGCGCCATCAAGTACCTGGACAGCAAAGGAGCTTTGCTTATCAGCAAGGCGGGAAATCGTATCTGTAATTTCTTCAATATATCGAAGTTCACTCTTTACTCATATTTGGATGAAGCGGGCGGCTAGGGATGATACACAGAAAATTTCAAGCCCTGGGATAAATTGAAGCTGAATTGATATGGATTAAATTGGATATGGATTGAGGCGGGATGGAAAAATTCATGAACACTGAAAGAGACGTCTATGCGGAATTAGGCGTAAAAAAAATCATCAATGCCGCCGGAACTTACACTATGGTCGGAGGTTCCCGAATGAGCGAGCGAACTCTCTCGGCCATGACCTCCGCGGCACGCAGTCACATAGTCATCGGAGAATTGCAAGCCAGGGTTCACGAACGCCTTGCCGCCATCACTAAAAACGAGGCGGCATACGTCACAAATGGAGCCGCTTGCTCTCTCCACATCACCGGCGCCGCCGCGATCGCACGTCATTGGAACCGCCCCCACGCTTCCTTGGCGCCGGAGCAGACGGCGAAATGCGAGATCGTGATCCACAGGGCACACCGGAACCCTTATGATTGGGCGCTGAGGCTTTTAGGCGTCAAGCTGGTCGAGATTGGTTTTCCCAACTCCATTTTGCCCACGACGGCACAAGACTTAGAATTGGCCATCACCGAAAATACCGCCGCTATCTATTACTTTTTTATGCTGCCGGGGGGGTGGCTGTCCTCCGGAGCGCTTGCTTTCAAGGAAACCCTGGAAGTGGCTCAAAGGCGAGGCATCCCTGTCATCGTGGATGCGGCGGCGCAAGTGCCGCCGGTGGAAAACCTGTGGAACATAACAGGGCAGGGAGCGTCCGCCTGCATTTTCAGCGGAGGTAAGGACCTTCGCGGGCCTCAAGCCAGCGGACTCGTCGTCGGACGCAAAGAGTTCATGGACTGGGTCGGGGCGACAGCGTTTCCGACGTACGGAGTAGGGCGCATGTTCAAAGTGGGACGCGAGGAAATCGTAGGGCTCTGGTCCGCGGTGGAGGAATACGTCTCAATGGATCACAGCGCGCGTGCGGTTTGGGCGGAAAAACGGATAGCCGAACTTGGCCGCGCGTTTCAGGACAGCGCAATCTTGTCCGTACAGCGGGTGTATCCCAACGAGGCCGGGCAGCCAATGCCTCAGGGCATAGTGCGTTTCAAAGCCGCCGAAGGTCTCTCCGAGCCCATATCATCCCGTGTGCTGAGGCTGTTGGCGGACGGAAACCCTTCCATTTTCACGGTTGCGGCGGGAGAAAACGGAATCTTCATCAATCCCATGACCCTCACGGATGCCGAATTCGAGATCGTCACGCAGCGAATAAAGGAGATAGAAAAAGAGATAGAAAAAGAGACGAGAGGAGGACAGAGACAAAAATGAGTTCCGCCGGTATCCGCCCCGATCCCGAAAATCTGCTTATTCGCGGGGGACATCTTCTCGACCCCGCGAATGGCGTAGACGGCGTTATGGATCTGCTGCTTTTGAACGGACGAGTGAACGCCGTCGGCAAAGGCCTATCTTGCCCGGCGAAAACTAAGGTTATAAATGCCGAGGGGCTTTTGGTAACACCAGGCTTGGTGGATATACACGCTCACCTGTTCGCAACGGGGGGCAATCCGGAGGCATGGGCCGGAGAATACAGCGTTTATCCGGATAATTTCAGCTTCAGATCCGGCGTGACGACCATGGTCGACGCGGGAAGCGCAGGATGGCGCAATTTCGATTTTTTCAGGACGACCGTCATCGAGAGGGCAAAAACGCGGGTATTTTCAATGCTGAATATCTCCGGCTACGGTATGCTTGGCAGCGCCGCGGAGCAGTATGTCCCGGACATGAATCCGGCGAAAGCCGCAATGGCGGCCGAAAAACACAGCGATATCGTCGTAGCGGTCAAAACAGCGCATTATGAGGGACGCGATTGGATTTCCGTGGATCGGACTCTCGAAGCCGGCGATATCTCCGCCCTGCCGGTGATGGTCGATTTTGGCCGGTTCGTCGAAGAACGCCCCTGGTGGCGGCTGATAACGGAAAAACTTCGCTCAAGGGATATCTGTACGCATTGTTTCCGCGCCACTGTTCCCATTACCGATGAGAATGGAATTGTGTATCCCTGCCTCCGGAGAGCCCGTGAGCGAGGGATACTGTTCGACCTCGGGCACGGGAAAGGAAGTTTCCTCTTCCGTAACGCCGCTCCAGCGATACAGCAAGGTTTTTATCCGGATTCCATCTCGACGGACCTGCACGTCCTCAGCATGAACGGAGCTATGATGGATATGGCAACTACCATTTCAAAATGCATGGCGCTGGGAATGCCGCTCCATGATGCGATATCGCGTTCGACCCATCGGCCTGCCGTCATGATCGGGCATCCGGAGCTGGGCACCCTGTCGATCGGCTCGGACGCGGACGTTTCCTTGTGGAAAATCCGAAAGGGAAAGTTCGGTTTCAAAGATACCGTCGGCGGCCGCATCATCGGGGAGGAACGACTGGAATGCGAGATGACCGTCAGAGGCGGAGAGATCGTATGGGACTTTGGAGGGCTCGACGCTGTGGATTACGGAGAGATTCCCGGCGACGCTGGAATGATGCCTGGAGAGGTTCTTATCGCTCCTCCGCGATAACGCGATACGAGGGCAAGGTTCGCGCGAACGGGCCTCGTTAAGATGGAAACCGGACATAGGAGGTGAGATAAAAACTCGGGAAAAACTTTGGTGTGAGAGGCGCTATTGTGTCTGTTTCCCAAGAATTTGGACTATTGATGAGGAAAGGATGAAGAGCACGATGAAAAAGATTGTTGCATCACTTTTGGTTTTGGCTCTTGCGATGTCGATGTTTTCCGGAGTTGCTTCCGCTTCAGGGGTCATCAAGGTGGCGGTTATCGACGAACCTCCGACGCTGGATCAGCACGTGACCACCTCCGACCTCGCGACGATGATCGCGCAGCATATTTTCGAGGGGCTTTATACCTTCGATTCGAAATACAGCCCCGTTCCGATGCTGGTGAAAAGCGAGGAGATCCGCGACGCTGGGAAAATTGTCGCCCTGAGTTTGCGTGAAGGCGTCAAATTCCACGACGGATCGGATTTCGACGCCGAAGACGCCCTGGCGTCGTTAAAGCGGTGGGGGGAACACGGATCCCGCGGTTCCATTCTTTTCAACAATCTGGAAAAAATAGAGGCCACCGGCAAACTGGAGCTGACCCTGACGTTCAAGGAGCCTTTCGCTCCCTGGAAAAACCTGCTTGCTTTCATCAACGGCGGCCCCATCATCTATCCCAAGGAAATTATCGAAGGCGCGGACAAAACCCCCCTCGATCCCTCCAAATACATCGGGACGGGGCCTTATAAATTTGCGGAGCGCAACGTCGGACGCTACATCAAACTCGTCCGTTACGACGATTACGCCGCCAGAACCGAATCCCCGGACGGGTACGCGGGCAAGAGGGAGGCCATCCTCGACGAGATTCAGTTCATCCCGGTCCCGGACGCCGGCACTCGCCTGAATGGAGTCAAGGCAGGCGACTACGATTACGCCGAACAGATGCTGGGAGATCTCTTCGACTCGCTCAAAGAGGACG
>JAITRO010000192.1 GCA_031288335.1 Synergistaceae bacterium
GGCGCTGGACGACGAAAAAGTGCGAGAGGTCTACGATGTCTCGGTTGTAGTTGACGGAGATAAATTGAAGGAATTTAAAACGACCGGCAAACTGACCATCGGCCTGCCGTACACGCTCAAGGACGCCGAAGTCTCCGAAGGGATATTGATAGTCTATGTCTCTCCCGAAGGCACAACCAGTTATATGACCGAGGGCAGGAGATACGACACCGCCAAGTCGGAAGCGTTCTTTATCACGAATCACCTCTCGGTCTACGCCGTGACCTACGAACCGGTGAACGAGAGCGGCGACGGCGGCTGCAATGTCGGAATGGGAGCGGCGATGCTGGCGGCAATGGTTGCGGTGTTTCTCCTGACGGGAAAGCGCCGCAAGAGTTAAACGCGGCGAACGACGCAGCCTATAGCAAAAACCCATATGGAAGCGACGGCAGTCGTTGCCGTATGGGTTTGCTGTTCAAAGCGGAGACGGAAGAAGAATTGGAAAAAATCAAAGCGATGGAGGTGCCGGTTATGAATCAGGCGATCACTGTTGTCAATTTAACACTACAACGAACATAATAATCTGTAGGGCCATAAGATCAGTATTTCATAATCCCAATATAATTTTGGAACCCGCATAAATACAGGGCTAAAAATATTGTATTCGTTGTAGTGATAAGCCGATGCGTTTGCTCTGCCCCTACGATGGGATGGCATTTACAAATTTCGCGTCCAAATCGAACATAATAAAATCTTCTCGTCACGTAGACGAATTCTCGGCGGAGAGGCGGACCGCTTCATATCTCAGTAGCGCGGCAGCATTTCCTCATATATCGATTCTCCGTCGTCGTATTTCAGGTTCACGCGCAATGCCCTGGGGGAAGCGCCTTCATAAGAATCATTCCATTCCGTGCCATCCAGCACCGAAAATGAAACGCTCTTAACGTCCGGAATCGTGAGCGATCCCGACACAGGATTCAACGCGGTTACGTCCAGAGAACGGGGCATCGTGTCGTCGGAGATGACCCAGCGATACAGCCCCCCGCGCGTTTCCGCGCGGAGCACGCTTTCACCGGGCACGCCCCATACGACGCTTGACGTCGGAAGACCGTAATACGACCGGGTCGATGTCCAAACCGCGAAGTATCTGCCATCATCCGCCCCCGGGATATCGGATTTCACGATGCGGAAAGGCGTATCGCAATTGAGCGGGTTCATTTCGCGGACGTCCTGAAATATTCTGGTGACGGCGGTTCTCTCCATATTCACCCGCGCGAAATTATCTCTGGCATTCGCGAGCGTCCTGACTGTAAACATGAGAGGTGCTATACCAGCCGCTATAATTATGCCGCCGATCGCGAGCGCGATCATAACCTCTATGAGAGTAAAACCACGTTTAGTCATGTTAACTCCTGCCGTTCTTGAGGACTATGGATCAAAAGTAGCTGACCTTTAACCCCCTCTTCGTCAAACCACCACGACAGCTCGTCGAACGTGAGCACGCAATCGACCGTCCCCGGATACTGTTCTGCTTCGGATTTTTTCGATATGCAGGGCCCGATGAATACGGTCTTCGCGTCCGGTTTTTCCGCCTTTATAGCGGCACAGTGGACCCTCATCGGCGAGACTACAGGGGCAAGGCAGGGCCTCGGGAAAATATTTGCGAATCAGCAGATTAACCGAGTGACAGCAGGAGGATATTACGACATTCCTGCTGTCTGACGCCATCATATGCTCGTATTCACGTTTCACGACGGTCGCGCCTATGGCTGTCTCCGACGCGCCGTTGAATCCAAGCCGCCCGAGCGCCGCCCTCATGGACTCAATGGAGACTCCCCCAAAGTTCGCCGAAAACGACGGAGCTACGCTCGCGATCACAATTTCCCCGCGCCGTATCATGTCCTTGGCTTTGGGCGCGTCGTCCCTTGAATTGCAGGTAATTTATCGCTGTCACGGCTTAAAAATCCCCGCATATTATTTTATCAAATGGAGAACAAAAAACAGCAACACGACCTCGGGAGCAAAGTCCCGAAGTCGTGCGTTTCAATCCCGCAATATCTTAGTTAGCGTTGCCGTCTCCTGACGTTGCTGAAGCATCGGCCGATACGACCTCGTCAGAAGATACGACCCTGTCGGCCGATACTGTCGCATCCTGGGATGTCTCAGGAAGGGGCATTTTGAAAAGTTCCTCGTCAAGAATTTTGACATCGGCCTTCGTCCTGAGTTCCTGCATGAACTGCGATTGCAGCGACGTGCGTTTCTGGCTCACAAGTATCTGCTCGATATCCGCGCTCACCTCGTCGAACGAGGAGGTGCCGGCCGCTTCGCGCGCACGTTTGACCACTATCATGTTGTCGTCTGACGTGAAGGAAATCACTTCGGACGGGATATCCATGGACAGTGCCTTGAGCGATTCGGTGTCTCCGGTCAGCTGGTTTTCGGGGATGAACATCCTGTTGACGGAATCGGAGTGATCCATCACGTCGTCCGATGCTGCTGTCATGACGTCGTCCCAGTTTTTGCCGGATGAAAGTTCTTTGCGGGCAGTTTCGGCGGCTTCGATGGTTTTGAAATGAGCCACATCCATCATGAAGCCTTCGGGCTTTGAGAAAGCGTACGTCTTTACCATCTCGTAGTAATTGCGAAGTTCAGCCTCGTCGGTGGATACGACGCCCGTCACCTCGTCGAGCAATTTACGGCGCTTGACGTTTTCTTCGACCGCTTTTCTCAGACTCTCCTCAGTAAGGCCGGATGCTTGCAGCTGCTGGAAATATATTTCCCTGGTTGGGAATTGCGATTCCAAATCGGCGATGACCTTGTCGACTTCATCCTTGTCGGCTGTTATCTTACGCGACGCTATCTCTTTGTCGAGTGCTTTGAGTGTCGCTATCTGATCGATCACCGTATTCCTGAAAGCCGGATAATCCGTCGAGGAAGCGTTCTCCTGCAGTCCCATTTCGTTGATAAATTGTTCGACCTCCATATCGAGCCGTGAACGTTTTATGACCTCTCCGTCTATGACGGCGACGTCATAATCCTGGAGCGAACCATCGGCACCCTGCGTCTGAGACGCGTTGCCGCTTCCGCTGCCCCCGGCGCCATACATGAAAAAACACGAGACCACGAACACTATCACGATAAAAAGCAAAATCGGCCTTACCGATTTTTTTATGAGACGATCCATTTTCATAGCGCAAAATTGCCCCCTCAGAAATATAGCAGCAGATTTCGTCCAATATTTCCGCTTGTCAAAGATAATACTATATTAATAGCTGTAATGTCAAAAAATACAAATAAGACATTGGGGCTCTGCCACAAACCCCGTCAGGGAGCAAGCTCCCCGCACCCTCTTAAAAGGAGGTCAAGGGGGTCCACCCTCTTGCGGGGTTAGGGACGGAACCCTGAGGTCTTACTTGTTTATACTTCGGCGAGCGATCTCCCGCGTTTTGGGTCGGCTTTTAGTGGTACGTCGATATAATTTACGCCCTCCATCACGTCTACGAGTACCCGCTCCATTTCGTCCGCGCACTCCGATGGAGTTTCGCAAATCAAGGAATCGTGCACCTGGAGGACGAGCTTCGTGTCGGGAAATTTTTCTGTCAATATCGCGTACAGGCGAATCATGGCGATCTTGGCGATATCGGCAGCCGTACTCTGTATCGGAGTGTTCACAGCTACTCTGTCCATCGAGCCGGCTCCCCTGCCTTCGACGGTCGTCACCTCCGCGAGCGGACGTATCCTCCCGAAGATTGAGCGCGTATAACCCGCCGCTTTCGCGTCTTTGGCGCTCTGTTCAAGATATATTTTCACTTTGGGCAAAGCCTCGAAATAACGATCCACAATGGCCGCCGCCTGATGCCTCGGTATGCCCATCCTCGACGCGAGGCCGTGAGCGCCCATGCCGTATATCAAGCCGAAATTCACGGTCTTGGCGAATCGCCGCTGTTCCGGCGTTATCTTCTCCGGCTCCAGACCAAACACCCACGAAGCGGTCTCGAGATGTATGTCGCGCCCGTTTCTAAAAGCGTCGGTGAGCCTTTCTTCTCCGGATAGGTGCGCCAGAACGCGAAGCTCTATCTGCGAATAATCGGCCGCGACGAAGATGTTGTCCGCGTCTTTGGGCATTATGGCGCTCCTGAATTTTTCGGCCCATTCCCCGAAAACAGGCAGGTTTTGAACGTTGGGATCACGGCTCGCGAGACGTGCCGTCCCCGTGGCGGTGTGGAGAAATGTCGAGTGAATCCTGCCGTCGCGCGACGACGACGCGTGTTTCATAAACGGCTGCACGAAACCTGAGGACATTTTCGAACACTCCCTGTATTCGAGCAGTTTTAACGGTATGGCGCACATCGGCTCGGGAAGTCTCGAAAGTTCTTCGAGCACGCTGACGTCGGTGGAATAACCGGTTTTCGTTTTTTTCGCCGCCGGAAGCCCGAGGCGCTCGAACAGCAGCTGACCGACCTGCTTGGGCGAATTGAGGTTGATCACGCCGCCCGACACTTCGTATATTTCCGTTTCGATCCGCGCGATTTTCGACGCGAGTTCCGCGTCGAGCCGCCTGAGTGCCGGGATGTCCGCATACAGGCCGCGCTCCCTGAGCGCTGAGAGAACCGGAACCAGCGGAGCGTCGATTTGTCTCATGACACCGAGCATGTCGTCCCCGAACCTGCCGCCACTGAAAGCCTCCCACGCATTCCATATTTCCCCCGCGTCGTCGAGCGCCGGATGTAACCCAGCATCGGGATGGTAAAAATAATCGGCAAGGACTGTGTCGCGGATTTTATCGCGGTATCTCGCCAAAAACGCCAAAAAATCGAAGCGTGCGCAATATTCGCCGTAATCCGACAGAATCAATTCGCTCTCCTGGCGTTTGAGCCATTCTTCGAACTGTCCGGCGTCGGACGCCCGCAGGAGCGTCCAATTCCCGTCCCTTGCGGTCAATCGGTCCGGATTGTGCGTCAAAACGAGGCGATCGCGCGATAATATTTCGCGCAGTTCGCTCTCTTCCGTCTGTTGGGCCGCGGCGCTTTCCCGCGGAAGACGCGGCGCGGAAACCTCCGGTGAGTTGTCGGCGGAGAGGTTAAACCTTTCCATAAGTTTTTTCATACCGAGGCGTCCAAGGATCGCCGAAGCCTCCGCCTTGCGCGGAGGCCTCATCGCCATGGATGCCGAATCCACGGCTTCGACGGGCAGCGGCAGGACAAGGCTGTGGCTCATGTACGCGGCGTCCCTGCCGCACTCGAGTTTTTTGCGAACGGATTCGGAGACCGACCCCGATGCTTCGTAGATGGCGTCAAGCGAACCGTAAGCCGAGACGAGCGCGCGCGCTGTCTTGTCGCCAATGCCCTTCACGCCCGGAATGTTGTCGACGGAATCTCCGACCAGCGCGAGATAATCGGCCATCGCGGCAGGCTCGAAACCGTATTCTTCCCTGAACACTTTTTCGTCGTACAATTTGAACTCCGAAACGCCCTTCGACGGACGCGCCATCTTGATGCAATCCCGCAATATCTGGAACATATCCTTGTCCGCTGAAAAAATAAGCGCCTCATGACCTTCTTTTCCCAGAGCGAGGGCTGTTGAAGCGATCATGTCGTCCGCCTCCGTTCCGTCACGGACGAAAACGGGATATCCAAGAATTTCGGCCAGTTCAAGGATAATGGGCATCTGCGCCTTGAATTCCTCGGGAGTGGGCCTGCGGCCTTCTTTATATTCCTTGTACATCGCGTCGCGCGCGGTGGGGCCCTTTGGATCGAAAAAAAGCCCGATGCCGTCGGGCCGCCATTCGTCCACAGCTTTCAGAAGCATGTTGAAAAATCCCAAAACGGCGTTCGTGGGCGTTCCGTCGTGAGCGTTCATCCCCGGCAAAGCGTAAAATCCGCGGAACGCGAGCCCATGCCCGTCCACGAGCAGATAAATTTTTGGTTTTTTGGGTTCAGACGCCGTTTCATCCATAGGTAAGAGACCTCCGGTCTTCGGAATTGAGGTATAATTATAAGGTTATTATAACCTTAAAATCTCGGGCTTCGCCCGAACCCGGCAGGGAGCTTCCCTCCCTGCGCCCTCATAAAGGAGGTCAAGGGGCGGGCCCCTTGCGGGGTTTGGAGCAGAGCCCCAAGGTTCAAGATTATAAACGCTTGAGGAGGCAATAAAAATGTCCAAAAACGGAAAAATGAGGGTACGATTCGCGCCCAGCCCAACCGGGGCGCTTCATATAGGCGGAGCCCATACGGCTCTCTTTAACTGGCTTGCCGCGCGCCATTCCGGCGGAACTTTCATACTGCGCATAGAGGACACCGACAACGAGCGATCCACACCAGAGTACGAGCAGACGATAATGGACGGCATGGCATGGCTCGGGCTGGATTGGGACGAAGGGCCCAAAAAAGGAGGCCCTAAGGGGCCTTACCGTCAATCGGAAAAAATGTGCGAATACACTGAGATAGCCGATACCCTCATAAAATCAGGCCAAGCCTACCGCGACGGCGACGCAGTGTTCTTTCGCGTGCCGACCGGCGAACAGATAACGTTCGACGACATCATCTACGGCGAGATAAGCGTGGCGAGCGAGAAAGCCTCCGTGAACACCGACGGGACGGTGAAGGACATCGTGCTGATCAAAAGCGACGGCACGCCGACCTACAATTTCGCCGTCGTAGCCGACGATCACGGCATGGACGTGACCACCGTCATCAGGGGCGAGGATCACCTGGCCAACACTCCGAAACAAATACTCATATACCGTGCCCTGGGCTGGGACACGCCCAATTTCGCCCATCTGCCCATGATACTCGGCGCGGACAAGAAAAAATTGTCCAAGCGCCACGGCGCGACAAGCGTCTTCGAATACAAGGACATGGGTTACCTGCCCGAGTCGGTGTTCAACTTCCTGGCGCTGTTGGGATGGACTCCGGGAAATGACGTCGAGATATTCGACAGGTTCTTCGCTGTTGAAAAGTTCGAATTGTCGAAAGTAACTAAAAAACCGGCCGTGTTCGACATGAAAAAGCTCGATTTCGTGAACCAGGAACACCTCAAAGCGATGGACCCGAGAGCCAGATACGAGGCGATAGAGCCGTTTTGGCGCGAAATGGGCTTTGACGTCGGTAAATTCCCAGCCGCGTACCTCGAAAACGCCCTCGTCCTCATGGGCGGACGGGGCAAGACCACGCGGGAATTAGCCGAGTTCAGCGATTATTTTCTCGATTTCGACGTGGTGAAGTCGAGATACACGGCGAACGACATAACACCGGAACGCCGCGAAAACTTGAAGAACTGTTTCGGAGAGATGCTGTGGAAATTCTCCCCCGACAACTGGGAAGCTGAAAAACTGGAGGATTTTGCGCGCGGTTGGTGCGATACAAACGGCGTCTCGCTCAAGGAAATAGCCATGCCGCTGCGTTTCGCGCTGTCCGGCCGAAAAGTCAGCCCCGGAGTATTCGAGATGGCAGCCCTCATCGGCCGCGATGAGTGCAGGGACAGATTGGCGCATTTCGGTTTCGTGGGATAGGCTTTCAAGGCCTCGGGGCTCTGCCTCAACCTCAGGCAGGCAGGAAGCAAGCTCCCTGCACCCTCTTCACATATTTATACAGGAGATCTGAGGAACCAATTCCCCGGTGGTTTGAGGTTGAAAAATTGAAAACCGCGCCTTGACTAACAGAAAGGTAGGGTGTTACAATTATTCAAGTTCGGGGCGTAGCGCAGTCTGGTTAGCGCGCGTGGTTCGGGACCACGAGGTCGGAAGTTCAAATCTTCTCGCCCCGACCAAATATTAAGGTGATTATTTAGCAGAAGAGATTTACCCCCCGTTTTATTAAGGGGAGTTTTTATTAGGCTCCGACGTGAAGAATCAGCGGGGAAACGGTGTCATGGCCGACAGCAACGATAACGATTCAAAAAATATAACGGTGGCTGGAAACCGCCGCGCACGGCATGATTTTTTCATCTTGGAGTCAATGGAGGCCGGTATAGTTCTCTACGGTACGGAGATAAAGTCTGTCCGCGAGAGCAGGGTGAATCTCCGCGACGGCTACGCCAAAACCGAAGATGGTGAGTTATGGCTTTTCAACGTCCACATCTCTCCTTACGAAAAAGGCACAATTTACAACAAAGACCCGATGAGGCCCAGAAAACTGCTCGTACGAAAAAAAGAAATCCTAAAACTTCACAGCAAGACGCGGGAAAAGGGATTGACGCTGATTCCCCTCTCGATGTACCTAAAAGAGGGAAAACGTGCTAAAATAGAGTTAGCCATTGCGAAGGGCCGTCAGGTTCACGACAAACGCGACGCGATAGCGGAACGTGACGTTGAACGTGAAATAGCTCGAAATTTGAGGGAACGTTCCAAAAGAGATTGATGTTCGTTTGCGGGAATAAAATTGGGCACACAACTTGAAAATTGGGGGCGACAGGTTTCGACAGCATGATGGAAGGTCCGGACGTGCGAGCCGAGAGCGGGGAACTCTCGTAAATCAATCTTCAAAACAATAATTGCCAACGAAGATTTCGCACTGGCTGCTTAATTAAGCAACCACGCTCCCCGGGGGCTCGGTCGTTGGAACCCGGAAGGGCGTCACAAAGACGGCTGGAATCACGGCAGCGCCATCTGGCCGCGGTTCGAGACTCTAGGGATGGTTAGGAAGT